>CAYNPX010000133.1:0-5208 GCA_964399205.1 uncultured Butyricicoccus sp. | reverse complement strand
GCAAAACCTCAACCAAATGCCTGCATTTGGTTGACAGGCTGAGAGGACACATGCGGTGTCCTCTTTTTTTGCCCCTTCCGATATTGCCTTTCTTTGGAATATTCCTGTTGCACACTTGAGGGAAAGGGATTATAATAACTCCATATGACGATGTATCGGAACATGAGGAGCATTGAAATGAGATTTAGCGTAGTAATTCCGGTTTATAATGTAAAGGATTATCTGGAAAAATGTGTGGACTCCGTGCTGGCGCAGCACACGGAGGATTATGAGGTTATTCTGGTGGATGACGGCTCGACAGACGGCAGCGGGGCGCTGTGCGATACGCTTGCCGCGCGCGCGCCGGCACACATCCGTGTGCTCCACAAGCCGAACGGCGGTCTGGGCGACGCGCGCAACGCCGGTCTGGAACAGGCGAAGGGCGACTATCTGGTATTTATCGACAGCGACGATTATATTGACGAGAACATGCTGTCCGAGCTGTCGGAAAAAATAGACGAGACACATGCGGATATCATCAGCTTCGGGTTCCGCATCGACGCCGACGGCGATATTTCCCAGCCGCATACCGATCCGCTGCCGGAAAATGAAGTGCTGACGCTGGAGGGCACGCCGGATATCCTGCTTGCGCTGCCGAACGCATGGACGCGCGTGTATACCCGCGCACTGTTTACGCGCACCGGCATCCGGTACCCGGGACGCGTGTGGTATGAGGACATCCGCACGACGACCAAGCTGTTCGCGTGCGCGCGCAGCATCGTGTTTGTACACCGCCCGTATTATTATTACGTCGTGCGGGAAAATTCCATCACGCGCAATCAGAATGTCGACCGCAACCGTGAGATCATCGATGCGTTTGACGATCTGCTGGGCTGGTATCAGGAAAACGGATTGTTCGAGCGGTACCGTGACCAGCTGTGCCGCCTTGCGATCGACCATCTGTTCCTCGCGGCGTCCGTCCGCGTGCTGATGATCGACGCGCAGCATCCGCTTTTGAAGGAATTTTACCGGTACATGCGGCGGCGCTTTCCCGATTTTGAGAAAAATGCGTATCTCGCACAGCTGCCGCGCGCGAAAAAACTCGCATATCATCTGCTGCTGCGCCGTCAGTACCGTCTGCTCGCAGCCATGTTCCGCATGAAGCGCAGGCTGCGCACCTGAGGATGACAGAAAGGACTTCTTGTTTTGAGATTGAATAAAGCTGCGCTCGATTCCAAAAAGGGCGTTTTGTTAAAAAATACCATCATGCTGTATATTTTACAGTTTTCGACCTATCTGCTCAGCTTCATCATCGTACCGTATGAGACGCGCGTGCTCGGCGAGACGTATTACGGCAAGCTGGGCGTCGCCACGGCGATTATGGTCTATTTCCAGCTGGTCATCGACTTCGGGTTTATCCTCAGCGCCACGGAGGATGTCTCCCGCAATCGGGACGATAAGAAAAAGCTGTCGCGCATCCTGACCTCTGTCACGATCAGCAAGCTGATTCTGACGGCAGGCTCCGTTGTTGTGCTGCTCATCCTGTGTGAAGTTTTTCCGGTATGGCGGGAGGACAGGACGTTTTATCTGCTGTTCCTGGCGGCAACCGCGGTCAATTCCCTGATGCCGGATTATCTGTACCGCGGTCTGGAACAGATGACGGCGATCACCGTCCGTTCCGTCGCCATCAAGACGTTCTTTACCGTCATGATCGTGGTGCTGCTCAAACGGCCGGAGCAGTACTGCGTCATCCCGATCCTGAACATCATCGGCTATGCCGCCGCGCTGCTGTGCGTGTACTGGCATTTATACCGCAGGCTGCATATCCGATTTGCCGCGTGCCGACCGAGGGATATATGGGACAGCCTGCGCCGTTCGAGCACGTTTTTCTATTCGCGCATTGCGACGTCTGTGTACACCGCGAGCAATACGGTTATCCTCAGCCTGATACCTGCCGGAACCGGCGCGATGGTAGGCTATTATTCGCTGGCGGACAAGCTGATTACAACCGCAAAAAACGGTCTGTCCCCTATTTCGGACAGTATGTATCCGTATATGACCAAAAACAAGGATTTCAAGCTGGTCTGGAAAATACTGAAGATATTCATGCCGATCATTATCGCGGGCTGCGCGGTCGTCGCGGTTTTCGCGCGTCCGCTGTGTGAGATTGTCTTTGGTCCGGGCTATGGCAACGCCGCGCCGGTGCTGCGCGCGATGCTGCCGGTGGTCATTGTGATTTTACCGAGCTATATTCTGGGCTTCCCGACGCTCAGCGCGATGGGACTGTCGAAATACGCGAACTATTCTGTTGTATTCGGTTCGGCGCTGCACATCATCAATCTGCTGGTGCTGTATTTTACCGGACACATGAACATGGTGACGCTGGGCGCGCTGGTTTCCATTGCGGAAATCGCCATTCTGGCGTTCCGTATCGTCGTGATCTGGCGCAACCGCGCGCTGCTGCGCGCAGAACAGGAGGACTAGCATGTCTGTCATCAAAAAACTGCAAAAGGGTCTGGCATGGACGGTCGGACGCCTGCTGCCGGTAAAGAAAAATAAAATCGTTGTGACCAGCTTTTATGGGCGCGGCGCGTCGGACAATCCGAAGGCGATCGTGGACGAGCTGGTCAGGCGTCCGGAAAAGCTGGATATCGTCTGGCTGGCGAACGACCCCGCCAATGCCGGCGTACCGGCGGGTGTGCGCGTGGTAAAATATGATACCATGCAGGCGATACGCGAGCTTTGCACGGCGCGTGTGTGGGTCGATAACTGCCGCAAGGGCGCGCGCGTCAAAAAGGACGGACAGTATTACATGCAGACGTGGCATGGCTTTGCGCTCAAGCGCATCGAGCGTGATGTCGCGGATAAGCTGCGTGCGGAGGACGCGACGTATGCGCAGTATGCGCAGCGCGATTCCGGGCAGATTGACATCATTGTCTCCGACAGTAGCTTTATGACGAATATCTATCAGAAGTCGTTCTGGTATGACGGACCGGTGGCGGAATTCGGCGCGCCGCGCAACGATATCCTCATCTGCCCGCCGGCAGACGCGAAGGAAACCGTCAGCAGGGCGCTGGGGCTTCCGGCGGGCTGCAAGCTGGCGATGTACGCGCCGACGTTCCGCGCGGACGGCTCGCTGGACGCCTATGATATGGATTATCAGGAGGTGTGCGCCGCCTGTGAAGCGCGGTTCGGCGGCAAATGGATCATGCTGATCCGGCTGCATCCGCATGTGATGCAGAAGGCGAAGGATTTGAAATTTGACAGGCGGACGACGTTCGATGCCACAGCGTTTGACGATATGCAGCTGCTGCTGTCCGCGTGCGACGCGGTCATTACGGACTATTCGTCGCTGATGTTTGACTTCGCGCTCACGCGCCGTCCGTGCTTCCAGTACGCTTCGGATATCGACGCATATAAAAACGACCGCAATTTCTATTTCCCGATCGACGAAACGCCGTTCCCGCTGGCAAAAAACAATGCGGAAATGAAGCGGAACATCGAGGCGTTTGACGACGCGGACTACCGGCGGCGGTGCGATGCATTTTATCGGAAAATGGGCTTCCGCGCGGACGGACAGGCATCGGCGCGCTGCGCGGACTGGATTCTGGATAAGATAAAACGATGAACATGACAGGCATGGCCGGCGCGGCTGTGCCTGTTTTTTTGCGGCGCACGGCCGGATGCGGCGGATAATCCGCGCACCGGCGGGAAAAACTACCTTTGTATCAATCAGAGCAGAGGAGGAAGAAGCGTATGAATCAGCCTGAAACAGTGACAACAGATAGCTTTAAAGAATCCGTGCTGCGGGCAGAACAGCCGGTGCTGGTGGATTTCTGGGCGGACTGGTGCGGACCGTGCCGGAAAATGGAGCCGATCATCGACGGGATTGCGGCGGAGAGCGACGCGGTGAAGGTGTGCAAGGTCAATGTAGACGAGAACCCGCAGCTGGCGGGACTGTATCATATCAGCTCGGTGCCGACGCTGGTGCTGTTCCGCGGCGGCAAGCCCGCCGCCATGACGACCGGTATGCACAGCAGGGAAAGCGTGATGAAACTGATCGGTATGCAGAGCTGAGGAAAGGGGAACGATCATGGAAGTACGCATTGACAGAGACGGATGTATTGCCTGCGGACAGTGTGCGGATACCTGTCCGGCGGTATTTGAAATGGCGTCCGACGGGCTGGCGCAGGTCGTGCAGCAGCCGGACGCGGCGTTGGAGGCAGAAGCACAGGCAGCCGCGGACGGCTGCCCGGTTTCGGTCATTTTCGTGGAAGCGTAGCAAGTAATTCATATGTCAGGCAGCGGCGTTCCAAGGGGGATGCCGCTGCCTGTATTTGTTACATTTGTATTTTATATGCAGAAAAAACAGGAAAGCTATTGCGTTTCCGCTGTCCTGTGTATTACAATAAGAGAAAGGTCAAGGGAGATTTATTTTGACTGCAAATGAAATTATGAGGTGAGCAATATGAATGAGAAACAGTTGGCAGGCTACGAGGCTGCGAAATATGTAAAGGACGGTATGCTGGTCGGCATCGGCACCGGTTCTACCGCGTATTATCTGATTGAAAAGCTCGGTCAGCGCGTCAAGGAGGAAGGGCTGAAGATCCAGTGCGTTTCCACCTCGGATGCATCCACAGAGCAGGCAAAGAGCCTTGGCATCCCGCTGCTGGACACCAATGACGCGCCGGTACTGGACATCTGCATCGACGGTGTTGACGAGGTTGACCCGCAGTTCAACGGCATCAAGGGCGGCGGCGGCGCGCTGTTCCGCGAGAAGATTGTCGCTTCCAGCGCGAAGTTCAACATCTGGGTCTGCCACAGCGCAAAGCTGGTTGACGAGATCGGTGATTTCGGTCTGCCGGTAGAGGTTCTGCCGTTCGGCTACAAGCATGTTGTCAAGAAGATGGAGGAGGCTGGCTTCGAGCCGACGCTCCGCATGAACAAGGATGGCTCCATCTACGAGACAAACAACCACAACTACATCCTCGACACCAAGTACACCAATTCCAGGTTCGGCAAGGACTATGCCGCGATGGAAGCGTTCCTCAAGGGCACGCTGGGCGTTCTGGAAACCGGTTTCTTCCTCAACAGGACGGATATCATCATTTCCGCAGGCCCGGACGGCGTACAGACCATCCAGAATCCGAACAAGTAAGTCCATTAAGTCCATATTGATTTTCTAACAGCAGCCGGCGGTATTTACTGCCGGCTCAGTTTGTAGAAAAA
>CAYNPX010000132.1:0-5217 GCA_964399205.1 uncultured Butyricicoccus sp. | reverse complement strand
GACAGCTCATGCCGAAATCCCTGCATCCTATGCGTTGAGATTTCACTTTTTCTACAATCTGAGACCCGGCGATCATACATCTCGCCGGGCCTGTTTATCAATCGTTTCCCTTCAGCTGCGATAAAATAATCTGCTTGCACTGCCGGAAATACGCATCCAGATCAAATGCCTGTGAATCAACCAGATACTGCAACGTTGCGCCCTCCATCATGGAGATCATCAGCGTGCACAGAAAGTCCCGGCGTTCACGCGATACATATGGCGCGTATCGCGCAATCACACGCCCGATCTCCTCGCGCCATTTACTGAATGAAGCCCGAAAACATTCCTTTATCTCCTCATCCAGATGTGCCTGTGTCCAGAAATCTATTTCCGCATAATCATATTTTGTCTCATGCAAAATAAACTGCTTTTTCTGGTCAAAGAATACATCCAGCTGATCCTCCAGATTTGCACCCGCCTCAATGCGCAACTCCATGCGGATGTCCTCGCAGCGCCTGTGCAGCCGCTGCAGCACAGCAACCAGCAGATCCCGTTTGGATTTAAAATAGTAATGGATATTGGACTGGAACAGTCCCGCCCGTTCCGCCACCAGACGAATCCGCGTGCCGCTGATCGTCTCTGTCTGAACAACATCCATCGCGGCATCCAGAATTTTATCCTCCGTTGTCAGCGCCTTTTCACTCTGAAATCTCACGTCAGCACCTGCCTTTTTGCTCTGAATCAAACCATATCTGTGCTGAGCACCGGCGGACGCATACCGCCCGAAACCTCTGCGGTCTTTCGTGCGATATTTACAATATCATTCGCATGGTCGCCAATACGCTCATAATCGTGCAGCGCTTCCGCAAAAATGATGCCCGGTCCCGTGCTGCATTGCTTCTCGCGCAGGCGTGTGATATGATTGTCCTCTGACTCCCTTGTCAGAATATCTATCTGATCCTCCAGTCCGTGCAGTTCTACCGCATCCTGTTCGCTCATGCTATGGCACAGGAAACCGCTGAACGAGCGGTCGAACAGCAGCAAATCCGTCTCATAGATATGCTCCATCTCTGCACGCGCTTCTTCCGAATATACCAGATCGTTCTGAACGCATTTTTCGGTTTTTTCCAGAAGATTGATCGCATGATCGCCGATGCGTTCCAAATCACCGATGAGATGGAACATATTCGCTACCAGCTGCGGCATATGAGACGGCAGCTTGCGTCCACTGAGCTGAACAAGGTAATCGATGATACCTTGATTCAGGAAATTGATCACATTTTCACGCTCACGCATCTCATCCGCCTTCGAGGTATCGTTATCCAGCATTCCTTCCGCCGCAAGGATAAAATTCTGACGAACCAGACCCGCCATGCGCTCCGCTTCTTTATACAGCTGACGCATTGCGGCACTTGGCGCAGTAATCTGCTTCGGGTCGATATAGGTGAAACGGTATGCGCTCTCGTGTACCTCCTTCGGAATGGCGCGATACGAAATATCCACCAGCTTCTGGACAAACGGCAGCAGAATCAGAGCCGTCACCAGCTTGAAGGTAATATGGAACATCGATATCTGAACAACCGTATTGGATGTGAAAAAGCCGAAGATGTTGATGAACGGCGTGAGAATGGTCAGCGGGACAAAAATAATCGCGCCGATAACATTGTATGTAAAGTAAATGACCGCCGCGCGCTTGGTGTTGTTCTTTGCGCCGATCGACGACAGGAACGGCGTGACGGAAGAACCAACATTGATGCCGCAAATGAGAAACGCCGCAAAATACATCGGCATCAGCCCCTGCATCGCAAGTGCCTGCAATACGCCGACTGCCGCTGACGAGCTCTGGATAACAGCACACAGCAGAATGCCGACCAATACGCCGATAAACGGATTGGTCGCGCTGGCAATAAAGTCCTGGAACGCGGGAATGTCTTTCAGTCCCGACATGGAGCCGCTCATAGTGTGCAGTCCCTGAAACAAAATACCAAAGCCGAGAATGATCTGACCGATATGCTTCTGCAAATCCTTCTTGCAGAACATATTCATCACCGCGCCTATGAAAATGCAGATCGGTGCCAGACCGGAAACATCCAGCGCAATCAGGATGCTCGTCATGGTCGTACCGACATTTGCGCCAAGAATGACGCCCGCAGCCTGCACCAGATCCATGATTCCGGCGTTCAAGAAGCCCATACACATAATCGTCGTTGCGGAAGACGACTGCACGCACGCGGTGACCAGTACGCCCAGCAAAAATCCCATGACCGGATTTCGCGTCAGTTTTTCCAGCAGGCTGTTCAGCTTTGGTCCGGCTGCCAGTTCCAATCCGGCTCCCATATATTTCATGCCGAACAGGAACAGACCCAGACCGCCGCACAGCGACAGAATGTTATTGAATCCCATTGTTTTCTCCTTACAGTAGCTTTCGTTCGCGCGGCGCGACTGGCTTTTCCTATCAGGCAAAAAACGCCATCATCCGCTTGCGACTTCCACGGATATTATAGCACCTTTGCTTTCTGTTTGCATCTCTTTTTTTACGTCCCTCTATCAGTGCTCATACAAAAATTTTACATGTTTCGACGGAAATGCCGCCATTTTCCATCATCAGTGGGTACATTATCTGCAAATTGCATTGCAATGTAAAATTTCGGTAAAATTTTGCGCAGCAAAATTCCCGGCTCCGCCGCAGGGGAGGAAAACCGGGAACCTGTTTACTTATTTGCTTCAATATACTTTACAATATCACCGATCGTGCTCATCTTCATGGCTTCCTCGTCTTCGATGGTAATGCCGTAATTTTCCTCCAAATCCATCATCAGTTCCACAATATCCAGCGAATCTGCTTTCAGGTCCTCCTTGATCCTCGTGTCCATGGAAAGTGTCTGCACATCAACATCAAACTTTTCCGCCAGCAACGCGCAAATCTTCTCGTACATATGTATTTCTCCTTTTCTCAAAAAACTTCATTGCCTTATAATATATATTACTATATTACTATGAATGTATCTTACCACAAATTCCCCCGATTGTATACCCTGTACTTTTCGCCTCGCGCAATTATTCCAAATAATGTTCGCATCCGCCTGCGGAAACTATGAAAAACGTCATTTCTGCTTTCCGGCGGTACAAATTGTTTGACTGAGATGAAAAAAACAGATATACTGGTACATGGCGTGGGCACTGTCCCGCCTTTCTTTTTTATAAATACGTAACAATGCCGGACAGTTCTGGCGACGTCCGGATGCAGGAGGAATCTTTTTGTCAAATCAACCAATTGAAAGCAACGATACGCCGGCGGTTTCCTTTGAGCAGCTACCGCTTTCTCCCGCTGTACTGCGCGCAGTCAGCGACATGGGCTTCTCGCAGCCGACAGAAATTCAGGCACGCGCAATTCCGGCTGTCATGTCCGGCAGAGATATCATCGGACGCTCACACACCGGTACAGGTAAGACGATGGCGTTTGGCGTACCGGCGGTAGAATACTGTCTGCGTCATGCGGAATGCCGTGATACGCAGGTGTTGGTGCTGTGCCCGACCCGTGAGCTTGCCATGCAGGCATGTGACGAGATGCGCAAGCTGACACGTTACACGCAATCCATCCGTGCTGTTGCGCTGTACGGCGGACAGCCAATCCAGAATCAAATTCCGCAGCTGCGCCGCGGTGCGGAAATCGTCATCGGTACACCCGGACGTATCATGGATCATATTCATCGCCACACGCTCCGGCTTGAGCATCTCTCGCTCGTTGTGCTGGATGAAGCGGATGAAATGCTGAATATGGGCTTCCGTGAAGACATTGAAAGCATCCTCGCTTTCGTTCCGGGTGAACATCAGACTCTGCTGTTTTCGGCCACTATGCCGCAGGCCATTCTGGATATCACCGATCAGTACCAGCGCGACCCGCTGATGATCGAGACCGAATCCGGCGCCGAGCGCACCATAGATACGGTTGAGCAGTTCTACTATGAAGTTCCGCTGGGCAGCAAGTCCGACGCCCTCGCCCTGTTGCTGCACACGCACCAGCCGAAGCTGTCCATCATCTTCTGCAACACCAAAAAGATGGTTGAGGAGCTGAACCGATATCTCAGTGAACACGGCTTTCATTGCTCGATGCTGCACGGCGATATGCAGCAGGAAGCACGTACCGCAGTCATGCAGTCATTTAAGTCCGGCCGCACGCCGATCCTGATCGCAACCGACGTTGCCGCACGCGGTATTGACGTCGATGATGTCGATGCTGTTTACAATTTTGACATTCCGCAGGATTACGAATATTATATCCACCGCATCGGGCGAACCGGACGCGCCGGCAAATCCGGCAAAGCATATACGCTTGCAGCCGGACGGCGGCAGGTCTTTCAGGTGCGTGATATTGCCCGTTTTGTCGGTGCGCCGATCGTCAACAGACCGCTTCCATGCACACAGGATATCATTGACCGAAAACAGCAGGAGTTGGCAGCGGAAGTCCGTGCGCAGCTGCAAAAGACCGGCAATGGCTCCTGCAATCCACTCATTGTCAGGCTGATGGAGGAGGGCTTCCGCCCGGAGCGTCTCGCGGAGTGCATGATGGAAATGCTGCTGCGTCGTGAAATGGTGGATGTGCCGGTTCTGACCATCCCGAAGCCGGTCGGCGGCAAGCAGAGCGGCAGCCCGCTCCCGCCTCCGCCGGAGGGCTATGTCCGTCTGCGCTTCAGCGTCGGACGCTATCAGCGCGTCGCACCGAACCATATCGTCGCCGCAATCGCGGAGGCGACCCGTATTCCCGGCAAACAGATTCAAAAAATCTACTGTTATGGCGAATACAGCCTGGTTGAAGTGCCGAGCAAATACAAAAATATCATCATCCAGAAGGTTTCGGGAACGAAAATCGGCGGACACAAGACGGATGTCCGTCTATATGATTCCAACAACCCGAAAGCTGCGGCACAAAAGGAAAAAACCGCTCCTGCGGCAGCCGGAAACAGGCATGGCAGACCCGCTGTCCCGCACGGCAGGCACCGCGCAGCGGAGCATCATCGCCGCCCTGCCCACAGCAATCTCCGCCGAAAAAATAATTCCCGTCGCGGCGGATAATCCGTATATCTGTTCAATATCCCGCAATGATTGCAATAAAATATCCCTGATACGGTTGAAGCTTCCGGTTTTGACCGTATTTTTGTATGGAAATGCTGTAATTTGCTCTTGTCCTTTTGGTCATTTTGCCCTATAATAGTGTTATAAATTTCCTTTTGAAAG
>CAYNPX010000131.1:3566-5223 GCA_964399205.1 uncultured Butyricicoccus sp. | reverse complement strand
CTTTTTCTACAATCTGAGAGGGCGCGCAAACGCACGCCCTCTGTGTCATAGTCTGTTCTTCCCATTTGTTAATAGCCGGCAATTTCAGCGCAGTGAACGACCGTCCAGCCCAATGCCCAAATAAAAGCGACAACAATAATTTTGCTCATAAACCAGAATTCTTTGTTTTCCCTGATGCAGTTCAATATATCAAGAACCGCAAATCCGGCGAACGGGGTTATGAATACCAGTATCACCTCTGCAATGCCAAATAAAATAGACCACATAATAGACCACATAGATACGCGCCTCCTGTCCTGAGCGTTGTCAAAGATTAGAGAGTACCCCCGAGCTTGTGAGCTTTTTATTCACCGTCGCATACGTTGTAATTTGGGTTGTCGGTGTAAAAGAGATGCTAATCCCCTCTCCTCCGACAGAAATCCCGCCTTCAAAACCTACATAGGCATGACCATATGAACCGCTAAACTTAATATAACTGATATTGGTGGAGCTTTTTGTCAGCGTAACAGTGGTTGTACCCTTTTTAGCCCATATTGAATCCGCATTTCCGTTATTCTCCTTAGCATATTGCATAACTACATCTGCACTGCATCCCTCATTCATGTTAATCAGGGAAGTGGTAGGATTTTTGTCGCAATTATAATTTCCGGAAGATAACCAGTAATAATTCACCGTTGTACTCTTGCTGCAGTTCACATCAATAGCCACAGAATTAGCATTATATGCCTTCCATTTTACTGCCACCTTATCTGTGCGCATGAACAGAGGCGCACTGCTCCATGTCCAGGTATATTTGAATGCGATTTTGCTTGTGCTTGCGCTGACTTTGCTGGCACTGCCAGTACAACTTGCAGATGCAGCAACTACAGGGGTATCGGAAGTAATCGTAGAACCATCATACGCTTTTAAGATGGCAATTTGCTCGTAAGTATACCCATATGCCCGAAGTTGTGATTCTGGCAGTTGTGCACGCTCATAGTATGCACCTTCGATGTCAAGCTCCGCAATCTCATTCGCTTCTTCCTGTGAAATATTCATTTCACGGAGTTCCTGCGGAGTCGCTTCGCGCATTCGTAGAACCTCTTCAATTTCATTGTAATATGTAATTTGCACGGGCACCACGTTCATATCAAGTTCATCGAGGATAGCATCCTGCCGAACTGATTCGTCGGTAGTGATAATTGATTGTTCGTCAGCAGCTGCAGCACCGAATGATACTGTAGATGTAACCATGCACCCAAGGATCAGGCAGCTCATAAACCGTTTCGTTTTGTTCATCACTTTGCATCCTCCTTTAAAACAAATCATCCCGTTAGTAATCTTCCTGTATACAAAAATAGATCTATTTATGATTTCTGAAGCAAAATATAGAATCGTCCGTTCCACAGCCGTCAGACTGGTAAGCTTTATTGAAATCCTCCCTGAATTCAAAACCATTCTTTACATTTTGAGCAATTAAATATTCAGCAATTAGTATTCTTTGTAATTATTTTACATGATTTATACCATTTTGTAAACCGTCAATCTGCATAAAATTTCAAAAGATATTTCTACATGTCATCCCGGAAAACTTTCCCGAAGTGTGCGTTTCGCTCCACATAATATGTCATTCATAGACATGGCAATGCCTCCCCAAGCGCGGGAAGGCATTTTCATT
>CAYNPX010000131.1:0-3466 GCA_964399205.1 uncultured Butyricicoccus sp. | reverse complement strand
TTACAGCGTCACGCACTCCACGCCGGAAAGCGCCTGTTCCACCAGCGCGCCGACATCCAGCGCCTGTTCCGCGGCTTCTACCTTGAAGCGCTTCGGGCGGGTCATCGGGTGCTTCGGCGTGAACACCGTGCAGCAGTCCTCATATGGCAAAATAGATGTTTCAAACGTGCCGATTCTGCGGGATATCTGCACGATCTCCTCCTTGTCCATGCCGATGAGCGGACGGAATACCGGCAGATCGCAGACCGCGCCGGTCACATTCATCGCCTCCATCGTCTGCGACGCGACCTGTCCGAGGCTTTCGCCGGTGATGAGCGCGCCCGCTTCATGCTGTGCTGCGACGCGCTCCGCCAGCCGCATCATAAACCGGCGCATGATGAGCGTAAACATATCCTCCGGACAGTTGTCGCGGATGGCCTCCTGAATCGCGGTAAACGGCACGACATAGACCTCCATCCGCCCCGCATAATGCGTCAGCTGCCGCGCCAGCTCCATGACCTTTTCCTTCGCGCGCTCCGACGTATACGGATAGCTGAAAAAATGCACGGCGCACAGCTCCAGACCGCGCTTTGCCATCATATAGCCCGCGACCGGCGAATCAATGCCGCCGGACAGCAGCAGCGCCGCCTTGCCGTTCGTGCCGACCGGCATACCGCCCGGTCCCGGCATTTTGCCCGCGTGGACATATGCCGCCTTGTCGCGCACCTCAATTGTCACGCGCAGCTCCGGATTGTGCATATCCGGTATCAGATTTTCATATTTGTCATCCAGATCGCCGCCGATCTGCTGGCAGATCTGGATGGAATTGAGCGGGAATTTTTTATCCGAACGCTTCGCTTCTACCTTGAACCGCGTCGCGCTTTCCAGCTCGTCCGCAAGATATTCGTTGACTGTGTTCCAGATCGCGTCCATGTCCTTCTCGCACACAGCCGCGCGGCAGATCGCCGCAATGCCGAACACATTGTTGACCGCCTCCAGCACTTCGTCCATGTCCACGCCGTCCGCCGGTTCCACATAGATCGTTGACTGCATCGTGTATACATTGCACTTGCCGACCTTTTCTATGCGGCGGCGCAGGTTTGCGATCAGTCGGCTCTCAAACCGGCGGCGGTTCAGGCCCTTGAGCACGACCTCGCCCAGCTTTAATAATAATACTTCTTTCATATGAAAACCTCATTCATGTGACTTATTTTTAAAAGAATGCAATGTTATCTTAGCACAGCGCTTGCGGGTTTGCAACAAAAAGCGCACACCGAAAGCCGATGTGCGCCGGATGTCTGTCTTATTTTGTCTTTATTGAAATTCCGCCGTGCCGTTTTCCACATGCAGAACCGAGGTTGCAAACGCTTTTACTTCCTCCGCGCTGTGCGACGCAAACAGCAGCGTTTTTGCCGGATCGTCAATATATTGCTGGAAAATATCATGCGCGATGTCAATGCCCTCCTTATCGAGCGCATTGAGCGGTTCGTCCATAATCAGGATATCCGGCGATTCCATCACAGCCTGCGCGATGCGCAGCCGCTGGATCATGCCCTGCGAGTAGGTGCGCACCTTTTTGTCCTTCGCGTCGGTGAGCCTTACCCGCTCCAGGATTTCCAGAATTTCATCCCGACCAATTTTGTTGTTGATCTCCGCCAGCATCGCAAGATTTTCATATCCCGTCGCGCTGTTCATAAACTGCGGCGCGTTGATAAATACGCCGGCATTTTGGATAAAATCAATATCTTTTCCGAGAACCTTGCCATCCACGGTAATCGTGCCGCTGTCCGGACGGGAAAAACCGGTAATCAATTTGAGCAGCACGCTTTTCCCGCTCCCGTTATATCCGGTCACAGCGACCGACGCGCCGGTAGGGATTTCCAGGCTCAGGTCACGGAAAATCACTTTGTTTTTATATGCTTTTGCTACATGTTCGAGCTGAATCATAACGTCCTCCTTATATTTCCAGCGGGCGCATTCTGCCATATACCAGCAAGGCAGCCTGTGCCAGCAGAAAAACCGCAATTGCCACTGTCTGCATCTGCCACCCCGCAATGACCATGAATGCCGTCTTTTCCTGCAATATATCGCATGAGAACAGCAATACGGTCAAAACGATAATCGCACCGATGATTCCCGCACGCGACAGGCGCTGCGCGAACACCTCCGCAAATACTGCAATCAGCGAAAAGAACGCCAGCAGCTTGATCCAGAACAGCAGATAGACCGCCGTCAGCCGGTCATATGGAACAAAGCGTACTGCGCCAAAGCCCTGCCTGTACTGAAATACCATGCAGAATGCGAACAGGAGCGCCACATACACCGTCACGGCGAACAATACATGTTTCCCATTGCGGCGCATGGCGGACGCCCAGTATTTCTTTTCCGAGCCGAACCGCAGGATGGACATCACGCGGAACCCATCCGGGTACGCATAGGAATTGCTGTATACAAACACGCCCGCGCAAATGAGCGCGGCAAGCTGACAGCCCGTAAATGCATTCCATTGGCTGCCGAAGCCGCAGGCATACATCTGCTCCGGATTGCACAGCACAAGCGCAATGCTGTCGTGCACGCTGTACGACGCGGCGCTGCGCAGATTCGGCACGCCGGCAATGTTGGACACAGCGAGCGCCGCAATCAAAGCGGCAACAATACCATACACTCGTCTGCTCATGTATCCACCTCCACGAAATATTCCTTTTTGGGTCTGCGGCACGCGTACAGCAGCGCGGCGAAGCAGACAGCGTATGTCAGGATGATCCGCAACAGACCGCCCTCCGGCATTCTGCTATATACCGGAAAGGAGAACGGGCTGATCTGCTGTATCCATATACCCTGAACCGATCCGCTCGCAACAAAGAACAGCATCGGCAGCGCCTGCGTTGCGATATAATGCCGCGCAAATATCGCCTTTGTCTGATACAGGCAAACCATAGCTGTGCAAATGATCATATGTACCGCAAAGAGAAGCAGCGCCTTCGGGTAAATCTGCTTCGTGATAAACAGCCGCTCCGCAAGTCCGGTGTACAGCGCGGTCTGCTCCGCAAGCATCACCAGCGCCGTTGCAACGCACCAAAACGCCACGCTGAACGCCATCAGGCGGCAGAAGATCCTCCGCCGGCAGACGCTCCACGTGGGATATCGCGTGAGCAGCATCGGCGTGCGCAGCTGCACAAGGCTCTGCGCCGCCATGAGTATTGCAAAGCCAAACGCGACAAATCCATAGGTCTGGCACGCATTGACCAGCATTGTGTCATTTCCGCTTGCCGTCCACTGCACCTTCGGCGTTTCCACTTTTTCCTGCAATGTGGTATAAACAGCGTCCGCATACGGCTTCAGCTCCTGATCCGTCTGTATCACGCCGAGAACCGCCACCGCAACCACCAGCAGCAGCAGCTTCGCCCATTGTGTTTTCCACCGCATGGCTTTCCCCCTTTCTTTATGCCCGCCGTTTGCGCATACCGTACCAGATCATCCCGACCGA
>CAYNPX010000130.1:0-5250 GCA_964399205.1 uncultured Butyricicoccus sp. | reverse complement strand
ATTGAGATTTCACTTTTTCTACAATCTGCAACGTGGAAGAAAATCCACGTTTTTTTAAAGAATAGAAAGCGGACTAACTACCGGTCTGTAATGAATTCCAGACAAGCGTGACGGAAGGAAGAGGCAAATGGGTTCTTTTACGATTTTCCCCAAAGAGAACTTTATTGATTTGACTTTGGTTCAGTTTGGGTGGGAACAGTGCGATCCACTGCATTCCTATGGGCCGGTCGTGCGAAACAATTATATATTCCATTATGTCCTCTCAGGACGGGGTATCGTCGAATACAATAACAGCGATGGGGACATTACGCGATTCCACATAGGCGCAAGCAGTGGATTTTTGATTTGTCCCGGACAGATTGTGACTTATTGGGCAGACCAAACCGATCCATGGAAATATGGTTGGATTGAATTTAACGGGATACAGACACAGAATGTGTTGCGGCAGATTGGATTGAACGAATCAAATCCGATATATCTGCCCAAATCTGCAGAAGACGCCGCTAACGTTGTCGATAGTTTGCAGCATATCATCATGAATCCGGATGCACACCCGATGAGATTGATTGGACAGTTGTATCTATTTTTTGATGTGATGATTGAATCCTCTCAGAAGCAGCGGAATTTCCGGAATCAATCGCAGAATGGTTATTATATCCGGGAGGCGACGAATTTTATTGAGAGGCATTATGTCGAGCCGATTTCGGTGAACGACATTGCCGATTTCTGTGGACTTAGCCGCAACCACTTTGGAAGAATTTTCAAAAATTGGACGGGAAAATCTCCGCAAAAGTATCTGACAGATTTTCGGATGAAAAAAGCGATTGAGCTGATGCGGTCGACGGATCTGCTCTTGAGTGAAATTGCGATAAAGGTTGGATACCCGAATGCACTTTATTTTTCCAAAGTATTTCACCGGACGTTTGGAGTAGCACCACGTACCTATCGGAAAAATGACCGGATGGTATTGGAGGATCTGGAAGATCCGAAAAAAACAAACAAGGAGGATTGACCGATGAAAGGGTATCAAAAACAGCGCGAGTTGGTGTTTGAAAAGCGGTTTGCCGCCCAGTGCGATGAACTGAAATGGCTGTATAACGAACTATATGGGCAGACGTCCTATTTTGAAGATCTGAAAGCAGCGGCACGTCAGTTCTTTCTGGAAAGAAAGCCGGAGCTGGTTGCGCTGGATGAAAGGCGGGAAGCCGACCCGGAGTGGTATCGGAAATCCAGCATGGTGGGTATGATGATGTATGCAGAACGCTTTGCAGGCGGGCTAAAGGGAGTCGAACAGAAGATCGGCTACCTAAAAAAGCTGGATATCAGCTACCTTCATCTGATGCCGCTGTTAAAAATGCCGGACGGTGAAAATGACGGCGGCTATGCGGTATCTGACTTCCGTCAGGTGGATGAACGCATTGGCACAATGGAACAACTGGAGCATTTGGCGGATGTGTGTCGCGGCGAAGGGATGAGCATCTGTTTGGATTTTATCGTCAACCATACGTCCGACGAGCACGAATGGGCCGTCCGCGCCCGCAATGGCGAAAAGGAATATCAGGATCGATATATATGCTTTGACAGCTATGATATTCCGGCACAATATGAAAAAACGACGCCACAGGTCTTTCCGAATACCGCACCGGGAAATTTCATCTTTGATGAGCAGATGAACAAGTGGGTACTGTCCTCGTTCTATCCATATCAATGGGACTTGAACTATAAAAATCCAGTGGTCTTTAATGAAATGGCTGCCAATCTGCTTTACCTGGCGAATGTTGGCATTGAGATATTCCGGATCGACGCTGTGCCGTATATTTGGAAGCAGCTCGGCACCAGCAGCCGGAATCTGCCACAGGTACATACCATTATGCGTATGATGCGTATCCTGTGCAAAGTCGTCTGCCCCGCTGTGGTATTCAAGGGTGAGGTGGTTATGGCGCCGAATGAGGTTGCGCCGTATTTTGGACCGTTGGACAAACCGGAATGTGACATCCTGTACAATGTCACGACTATGGTATGCATATGGAACAGCCTTGCCACGAGAGATGTTCGTCTGCTGAAGCATCAGATGGATGCAATGGATGGACTCCCTCGGGAGTATACCTTTGTCAATTATGTCCGTTGTCATGATGATATCGGCTGGGGATTGGATGAAGAGAAAGTACAGCAGCTTGGATTTGATCCGCTGGAACACAAAAAGTTCCTGTACAATTTTTATATTGGAAATTTCCCCAATAGCTTTGCGAAGGGGGAGCTGTATAATTATGATCCAGTATCACAGGATGCCCGGAGCTGTGGCACCTGCGCATCTCTGTGCGGTATCGAAAAGGCGATGGAAGAGCATGACGAAACGCTGATGGCACTGTCTCTCCGGCGGCATCTGATGATACATGCTTACATTGCCTCGCTGGGTGGTATCCCCATGCTGTACAGCGGTGATGAAATCGCACAATGCAACGACAATCGATATCGAGATGATCCGATTCATGCAGAGGATTCTCGCTTCATCCATCGCGGTTTGTTTCAGTGGGAGCAGGCAGGGAAAATTGACGATGCGACCACAATTCCAGGTTATATCTTCCAGAACATACAGCAGATTATCCGGATTCGCCGGGAACATCGTGTGTTTGATGCCAGTGCAGAGGAAAGGACGTTGGAGTCCTTTGACAAATCTGTGCTGGCATTCCGCAGGCAGGGAAAGGGAGAAGAGCTGATTGCAGTATACAATTTCTGTGAAGAAAGCAAACGGGTTCCCCTGTATTTTGATGGGACATATACCGATTTGTTCACAGGAAAACAGATTTCCGGAGTCGGTCTGGAGATAGAACCGTACGGATTTTTCTGGCTGATGAAGGAATAACACGTAAAAATATATCATTTTAAAGACGGAGATTCACTTATGAGCATATTTTTTGAACAGAAAAGCAAGACTTTTCATTTAACAAACGGAAAGATCAGCTATATCATGAAAATATTGCCCAATGGGCAGTTGGGGCAGTTGTACTTTGGCAAAGCTGTTCCGCATCGCGCCGAGTTTGATTATTTACTTGAGATGAAAGCACGAAGCAATGCAGCCACGCCCTTTGCAGACATGCGAGAATTTTCGATGGAGCATGTCAAGCAGGAATATCCGACCTACGGCACAGGTGATTTTCGACATCCGGCAGTACAGCTGGAGCAGCAGAATGGCAGCCGCATTTCCGATTTTGTATATCAGTCCCATTTCACTTCTGCCGGAAAACCGAAGCTGAAGGGGCTTCCTGCGACGTACTGCGAGGCAGAGGATGAGGCTGAAACGCTGACCATTACCCTCCAGGATAGTTTAACCGGAGGAAAGATCGAACTGTTGTACACGATATTTACAACTTGTTCTGCTCTGGCCCGTTCTGCACGTATTTGCAATGAGGGAGAAGAGGTTCAATTTGTCACGACGGCCATGAGTCTCAGCCTGGATTTGCCGGACAGCCAGTATGACTGGGTGCAGCTTTCGGGAGCGTGGGCACGGGAGCGGCACATCTACACCCGCCGACTCCTGCCAGGCATCCAGAGCGTGGAAAGCACACGTGGGTCTTCTTCCCACAATCAAAATCCGTTTGTCGTTTTAAAGCGTCCATCCACCGATGAGATGCGGGGCGAGGCTATTGGGTTCAGTCTGATCTATTCGGGAAGCTTTTTGGCACAGGCCGAAGTAGATGCGTGGGGCGTTACACGGATGACGATGGGAATCAATCCCTTTGGCTTCCGTTGGAAGCTGAATGCAGGAGATGTATTCCAGACACCAGAGGCTGTCATGGTATATTCCGACAGCGGATTGAACGAAATGAGCCAGACATTCCACCGGCTGTATCAGAAACGACTGGCGCGCGGTTTTTGGCGGGATCGTCCCCGTCCGATACTCCTTAACAACTGGGAAGCGACGTATTTTGATTTTGACGAAGAAAAAGTGCTTGAAATTGCACGAAAGGCCAAAAGCCAGGGAATAGAACTGTTTGTCTTGGATGATGGATGGTTTGGGAAACGTACAAGTGACAATGCTGGACTCGGGGATTGGTTTGCCAACCGGGATCGTTTGCCGGATGGTATCGTTGGATTGGCGGACAAGATTGAAGCGTTGGGAATGAAATTTGGCTTGTGGTTTGAACCGGAGATGATCAATATGGATTCGGATCTGTTCCGGGCACACCCGGACTGGGCAATACAAGTACCAAGACGAAGGATGACTTACAGCAGAAATCAGTATGTTTTGGATTTTAGCCGCATTGAGGTGGTTGAGAACATTTTTGATCAGATGTCCAAGCTGCTGTATAATGCGAAAATTTCCTATATCAAATGGGATATGAACCGGAATATTACGGAGGCATTTTCCGCAGCCCTGCCTGCCGATCAGCAGGGAGAAATAATGCATCGCTATATTTTGGGTGTATATGATTTGTACGAACGTCTGGTTACGGCATTTCCACAGATTTTATTTGAATCCTGTTCCGCAGGCGGCGGACGGTTTGATCCGGGACTGTTATACTATGCGCCACAGGGTTGGGCAAGTGATGACTCGGATGCCATTGAACGGCTGAAGATTCAATATGGTACTTCAATGTGCTATCCGGTCAGCAGCATCGGTGCACATATTTCGACTGTACCGAATCATCAGGTGGCACGTGTCACACCGATTGAGACGCGATTCAATGTAGCATGTTTTGGTACATTTGGCTATGAATTGGATTTAAATCGACTGAGTACGGAGGAACAGGCCAAGGTGCGGGAGCAGATTGCCTTTATGAAAAAATATCGTGAAGTATTGCAATTTGGTACCTTCTATCGTCTGCTCAGTCCATTTGAAGGAAATTATACCGCATGGATGTCCGTCAGTGAGGACAAAAAGACTGCGATTGTTGGATGGTATAAAGTACTTAACGAACCGAATGCTGCGTACCATCGGGTTGCATTGCGGGGATTGGATCCACAGAAATGGTATCGGATGGACGCAGGTGATCTGTATAGCGGCACAGAACTGATGAATATCGGATTGATTACTTCAGATAGCTCATCGGGGGAATGTCGTCCCGGAGAGCGGACAAGCTGTGATTTTGATTCCCGGTTATTTGTCCTCAAGGCAGAGTGATGGAGAGAGGAAGTATGTAGTATGACTTCGACAACAACATTAAAAGAAAAAATCCGCAAATTGTAAGTACAAATTGAACACCCGCATGGAAAGAGTACCTGTTTTGAGAAAATCAGAGCGGGTGCTCT
>CAYNPX010000129.1:0-5263 GCA_964399205.1 uncultured Butyricicoccus sp. | reverse complement strand
AATCAAGCGATTTCAGATATCGGCGTAGTACCGGTTATCAAATTAAATCATCCGGAACGTGACGCGGCGCCGCTGGCGAAGGCGCTGTGCGAGGGAGGCGTTCCGGTAGCTGAGGTGACATTTCGCGCGGCAGGCGCGCCGATTGCCATTCAAGCGATGAAGGAAACCTGTCCGGACATGATTGTCGGCGCAGGAACTGTCACCACGACAGCACAGATTGACGAAGCGATTGCAGCAGGCGCTCAGTTTATCGTCACACCGGGCTTTGATGCGGAGCTGGTTGCGTATGCGCAGAGCAAGGATATTGCAATTTATCCGGGCTGCACAACGCCGACGGATTATCATCAGGCACTCAAATTCGGCTTGGAAGTATTGAAATTCTTCCCGGCAGAGCAGTCCGGCGGTCTGGCAAAGATCAAGGCAATGAGCGCGCCGTTTCCGATGTTCAAGGTCATGCCGACCGGCGGTGTGTCACTGAAAAATCTGAAGGACTATCTTTCCAGCCCGATTATCGCGGCTTGCGGTGGTTCTTATATGGTAACTGCTGATCTGATTGATAACCAGAAATGGGATGAAATCGTAGATCTGTGTAAGCAATCCCGTGAAATTGTCAAGGAGGCGCGTGCATAATGGCAAGAGTTGTTACCTTTGGCGAGATCATGCTCCGCCTTGCGCCGAATGGCTATTATCGCTTTTTTCAGAATGACCAGATGCAGGCGACCTTTGGCGGCGGCGAAGCAAATGTAGCGGTTTCGCTGGCAAATTACGGCATTGATACTGCGTTTGTTACCAAGCTGCCGTCTCATGCGATTGGACAGGCTGCCGTCAATTCTCTGCGCGCCCGTGGTGTGGATACATCTATGATCACCCGCGGCGGTGACCGCATTGGCATATACTATCTCGAAAAGGGTGCATCACAGCGTGGCTCTGTGTGCATCTATGACCGCGCCCACTCTTCTATTCAGGAAGCCTCTGCGTCCGATTTTGACTGGGACACTATTTTTTCGGACGCAGAGTGGTTCCATTTTACCGGAATCACACCGGCGCTTGGACCGAATGTTGTAGAGATCTGCCGCGAAGCCTGCAAGGCTGCAAAGGCACATGGCGCAAAGATTTCCTGTGATTTAAACTACCGCGGCAAACTGTGGACACGCGATGAAGCGCGCGCAGCGATGACCGATCTGTGTCAATATGTTGACGTCTGCATTTCCAACGAAGAGGATGCAAAGGATGTATTCGGCATCGAAGCAGAAAATACCGATATCTACGGCGGCAAGCTGAATAAAGAAGGCTATAAGTCTGTTGCAAAACAGCTGGCTGACAAGTTTGGCTTCGAGAAAGTAGCCATTACACTGCGCACATCGATTTCTGCCAGTGACAATGATTGGGCTGCTATGCTGTATGACGGAGAGAACTATTGCTTCTCCAAGGAATATCATCTGCGTATTGTCGATCGGGTTGGCGGCGGCGATTCGTTTGGCGGCGGCTTGATTTATGCACTGCTGAACGGTAAATCCACGCAGGATGCAGTTGAATTTGCTGTTGCGGCATCCGCGCTCAAGCATTCCATTGAGGGCGACTACAACCTTGTTACCGTGGATGAAGTTGAAAAACTATCTGGCGGTGACGGCTCCGGCAGAGTACAGCGTTGATTTGTTCCCTCTGAAGTGAAAATAGAACATAAAAAGCACACCTAAAAGCACACCTATTTTATATCCTTTTTAACCGGGGACAGGGATACAGGAAACCTGTCCCCACATTCTCCATTCAGAGCAATTTAGCAATGATATAACATCTCCAATTCACTTTTTTAACAGGACGGGGGTTTATACCGCATGGTATGAACCCCCGTTTTGCTGTCAATCCGCTGAATGCGCATCTCGGTTTATGCACATCAGGAGTTTCGGAGCGTTTTTGTCCGGTGGCTGACCGGAGACAGGACGGAACGCAAATCAGACGGAGAGGGTGACGGAGATCAAAAGAGAAGAGGAATCCGGCATGGATGCCTTTATCGTACCTTTGTGTGCGGTCACAATCGCTTTTGCGATGGATAAACCGATACCAAATCCTCCGGTTTCCGTGTTGCGTGAATTGTCCGTCCGGTAAAACCGGTCAAACAGATGCGCCAGCTGCTCCGGCGGGATCGGTGCGGAAGTGTTTTGAATTTCCAGTCGGAGCACATTTCCCCTGCGGTATAGGGAAAGCAGGATCCGGCCATCCTTTCCGGAATACTTGATCGCATTGTCCAGCAGGATAGACGTCAGCTGGTGGAATGCCTTGGCATCGCCGTAGAAAGAGAGCATGGGCTGGATCTGCAGTTCAAGCGTTCTGCCCTGAGATGCTGCCACCGTCTGGAAAGACTGTGCGGTTTCAGCAATCACATCGGAAATTGGGAAATCCACCATCTGCAAATGATTGTCTGCCTCTTCCATACGGGAGAGGTACACCAGCGCGTTGGTCATGACAGTCAGACGTTTTGTCTGTTTTTGGATATCCCGGAGCCATTCGTTTTCATCTCCGAGTTCAATTGCCAGAACGTCCACGTCCGCGTCGATAATGGTGAGCGGCGTTTTCAGCTCATGTCCCGCATCCGTAATGAACAGCTTCTGCTTTTCATAGTTCTCTGCGAAAGGCTTCATAATGCGTTTGGACAGTATGACAATCAGGATGAATACGACTGCAAATCCCGCCAGGTTGATCCAGATATTCGTCCACATAAAAGAATAAAAATCGTCCAGCTTACGGCCGCAGTCCAAAAAAATAATCAGGATGCCTGCGTTATCATTGCGTACAGCGTAGCGGTAATTGTCGATAAAACCGGACTCTTTTCCGGTCCAAACCTTTTCTGCATAAGAAATCGCTGTTTGTGTATCTATTGTCGCAATTTTTCCGGTATCCACGTAAACGACATTCCCTTCCGGATCCAGACGGACATTGAAATAACGGGTTTCATAGGGAAGCTCTTTGGAAAAAATATGCCCCCTCTGCAAAACGTCAAAATTATCAGCATCCGGAAACGCACCTCGGTTATCAGCCAAAATGTTGATAACCGTATCGGAATAGGCAACAACTGCACGGTAATTGATCAGGTCGACGATTACCATGATGGCAGCGAGGAGGGCAAAAAGCAGAGCCATGCACAGCGCCACGAATTTAATGCGCAGCTTTTGTATCATGGCAGTTCCTCCAGGGAAAAGCCCACGTTTCTGGCGGATTTAATCTGGATATTCGCACGGAGCGCCGTCAGCTTTTTCCTCAGATATGAGATATATACCCAGACGACATTGACTTCGACCTCCGCGTCATATCCCCAGATTTTCTCCATGAACCGTTCCGTCGAAATAAAATGATGCGGATTGGAGATTAAAATTTCCATCATCTGAAACTCCTTGTTCGCCAGCCGAAAATTTCCCGTCGGTGACGACATCTCAAAGGTAGCCCGATTCAGCGTGATATTGCCGAATTGCAATCGGGAATCGGTCTGTGCAGTTTGAACACGGGTCATCGCCCGTATTCTGGCCAGAAGCTCCTTTGTGTTGAATGGCTTGGTCAGATAATCGTTGGCGCCGCTGTCAAGCCCCAGTACTTTGTCGTCAATTTCAGACTTTGCCGTCAGCATCAGGATGGGGATCAGGCTGCCTTTTTCACGTATTTTTTTCAGGACGGCAATCCCGTCCATCTGCGGCATCATGATATCCAGAATAGCGCCGTCATAGTTTCCGTTTTCCAGATAATCCAATGCGTCCGCTCCGTTATAGACCGCATCGACCGAATAATTGTTTTTCTCCAACAGGAATTTGACTGCCTTTGATAATGATTTTTCGTCTTCCGCAAGCAGCAATCGCATTGTTTATCAGCTCTCCTCATAGTATAATAAGTAATAAGATTTGCAGACCGTCGCAATGGTGTCATCTTATTGTATCCGTACCATCCGATACAGGACGCAATTTAAAATTATTATAGCGCATATCATGCGCAGTTTCCAGATGCGTCCCGCGAAAAATGTATCGGATGATTTGCAATGCATGGTGAACATCGCCAATGGGACAATCGTTTATTACATTTGTGTTTTTTACATGTTTTTAACTTAAATTAAACCTTTTCCTCTAAAATAAACGCCACATAATATAAAGGAGACCTGGTCTATGGATTATCAAACGATCTTCAAACGATACGAGATCAAATATTTTCTCACTCGTCAGCAGCAGGAAGAGCTTCTGACTGTGATGGAACCATATATGAAACTGGATGGTTATGGGCATACCGTCATCCGCAATATTTACTTTGACACCGACACATATCAGTTGATCCGGCATTCTCTGGAGAAGCCTGTCTATAAGGAAAAACTGCGGGTTCGCAGCTATCAGAAAGCGAAACAGGACAGTACGGTTTTTGTCGAACTGAAGAAAAAATACAATTCTGTTGTGTATAAAAGACGGGTGGCATTGCCGGAGCATGAAGCGCTTGACTGGCTGTGCGGCAGCAGTTTTCACCCGAAAGACTCGCAAATTGTGGAGGAAATCGAATACTTCCGCACCTTCTACCGCACGCTGCACCCCACCTGCTTCCTGAGTTATGAACGGGACGCATTCTATTCCACCGGCGGGGACGAGTTTCGGGTTACATTTGACAGCAATATCATCAGCAGGGAAAAGGATCTGTCTCTGGAAACGGATGTTTGGGGCACACGTCTGCTTGAACCGGGACAGGTGCTGATGGAGATCAAAACCCCCGGAGGAATCCCTCTGTGGATGACCGATTTTCTGACGAGGAATCACCTCTATAAAACCTCTTTTTCCAAATATGGGGAGGCGTATTGCAGAGAAATTGCAGAAAAAAGATTCGGAGGACGGTTGTATGCTTGACACGATTTTCAAAGGCGTTTTTGATACGGATATGACCAGTACGATCTCTGTCAGCGACTTTTTACTCTGTGTGGGATGCGCGCTGGTGATCGGACTTATTCTGGCTTTCGCTTATATGTACCGCACCAGATACACAAAGAGCTTCGTTGCCACGTTGGCCTTGCTGCCCGCTGTGGTCTGCGTGGTCATTATGATGGTCAACGGCAACGTGGGAACCGGCGTGGCGGTAGCGGGCGCTTTCAGCCTGGTTCGGTTCCGATCCGCGCCGGGGACGGCAAAGGAAATCGGCATTCTGTTTCTGGCCATGGGCGCAGGCATGATCGCCGGTATGGGTTATCTGGGCTATGCTTTCCTTTTCGCCATTATCCTTTCCGCCATTTCCATGCTCTATAACCGTC
>CAYNPX010000128.1:0-5267 GCA_964399205.1 uncultured Butyricicoccus sp. | reverse complement strand
GAGCCAGAGCCTCCCTCATCAAAAAGAAAGAAAGCGGGTGAGCGGCTTGCCGGTGCGGACCATATCCGGAGAACGTCGGGAAAAAGATGAATACACAGTGATCAAAACGCTTGCGTCGCTGCTTGTCGTGATCGCGCATGTCACGACCTTCTATACCTATGCCGGCGGCGTTGTCCCGATGCCGCCGAACGCATGGCTGGATCGCCTGACGACGCTGATCTACAGCTTTCATATGCCGCTGTTTATCTTTGTATCGGGCGCGGTGTATCACCGCTGTATCGTTGCCGGAAAATATAAACGGATTCCCGCGTTCATTGTGAAAAAAGCGAAGCGGATCATGCTTCCGTACTATGTATGGGGGATATTCTATGTGACGCCGGTCATGGTTCTGCTCGGCTTTACCGAACAGCCGCCGTTTGAATATATTGTAAAGGGAATCCTGTGCAACACCAATTCCAGACATTTATGGTTCCTTTGGACGCTGTTCTTTGTTTCCGTGGGCATCCGTCTGCTGCAGCCGCTTATGCGGCGCGCCGTACCGAAATACATGCTGCTGTGCGCGCTGCTTGTGGTCTGGTATGCGTCCCGGTATGTAACGGGCAGGTATGGCATCAGCAGTATCATGCAGTATGCGCTCTGGTATGACGCAGGCTATCTCTTCGATGAACAGAAGGCGCGGATGGACACCATGCTGCGCGGAAACCGATGGGTTCCCGTGCTGTGCCTGCTCATCCTGCCTGCCCGCGTCCTGAGGGGGGGTAATGCGTCGGCGCAGTTTTTTTCCGCCTGCGCGGGGATCCTGCTCTGCTATTGGGCAGTCCTGCATGGAAAACAGCTGCTTTGCCGGATCAAAGGCTATGCGGTGCTGGAGCGCGACAGCTTCGGTCTGTATCTGGCGCACCCGATGATCATCTATCTTTGCTTTTATTTGTTCCGCGACGGGATGTACAACCCGTATGTTACATGCGCCGTGGTGACGCTGGTCGCCATCGCGGGTTCCGTCCTCCTCACAGAACTGCTGCGGCGGTTCCGGTTACAGGTACTTCTGGGAGAATAGGCTCCGGTTCCGCGCGGATGGCAGGAGCCGTCGGGCTTTGCGTTCCTATGGACTTTAACCGGCAGCAATGCTATAATAAACCTGTTATTTTGATTGAAATTCCGGCCGGCTGCGCCCGTTGCGCGCAAAAACAGGCAGAAAGGGCAACTTCTTTGAAACAAACATCGCGTATTCCCCGAAAAAAGGGGAGAGAGTATGTATACTGGCTGGTCGGGCTGACCGCAGCCGCGGTTCTGATATTCTGGCTCAGCTGGCTGTTCCCGCGCACCAGCGATGACTGGCTGCGGGAGGTCGTCGGGAACCAGATCCACAGTCCAAAGGAAATGCTGGACATTGTATGGGCGAAGTGGTGCTCCAGCAACAGCCGCGTAATGGGAAACATCCTCGCCTATTCCGCCGCCTGCAGACCGGTTCTGCGCGCGGTTCTGCGCGGCGCGTTTCTGTTCGGCGCCGCCCTGATGACGTCCCGCGTCATCGGTTTTACAACCGTTTCGGGCTTTTTGCTGACAACGGCCTGTGTGCTGGCGGTTCCGGCGGATATGTTCGCCCAGATTTATCCATGGGCGGCGGGTTTTTTCAATTATGTCCCGCCGGTGGTCATACTGTTTGTCTGCCTCCGGCTCATGGATGGCGTTTTTGACGGAAACGCTGTTTCGGATCATCCGATCCGCATCGCTGTGTTGTTCGTGCTGGGCTTCTGCGGACAGCTTTTCATGGAAAACAACACCTTATACGCGGTATGGGCGGGCTTTGTTTTATTGCTCTGGTACGGCGTAAAGCAAAAACGCCTGTCACGCAGCATCCTTTCCTTCTGGGCGGGAACGATTCTCGGCGCGGCGGCGCTGTTCCTGTCTCCCTCGTATCTGAAAATCACACAGGAGGACAACGCCTATTCCCTCGGCGTGCGTGATCTCTGGGCGAAAATACAGGAAAACCAGGCGATCATTCTGAAATTCACGGTGACGCAATGTCCGGTCATCTTCGGTTCGCTCAGCATACTGGCGCTGCTGCTCTTTGTCAGGAAACGCAGGACGGCGGCGGACTGGATACTGGCGGCGGGCATTGCCCTGACGGGTCTTTTGCTGCTGAACCAGTACAGCGGGCTGGTTCCGTTCCTTCTGCTGCCGGAACAGGATCCGGTTCTCCCGCTCGTCTGGCTGCTGCTCATCGGACTGGCGGGTCTGGCATGGGTTTCGGAAAAGGGTCTGCGCAGCCGGACGATCTTCTTCTGGGTGAGCGCGATTGTGGCGGCGGTTCCGCTGCTCGTAGTCTCTCCCATCGGTTCCCGCTGTCTCTATCTGTCCTATCTCTGCCTGATCGTCACAGCGGGTCTGATGCTGCGCGACCTGCGTCTGCGTTGGGTTTCCGGCACAGGCGGTCTGCTGCTTTCCGCCGCGCTCGCGGTCTGCGTGTTGGCGTATGATCTGCATATCTTCACACAGATCCATACTGTGGATATCGCGCGCACAGCCCAAATCGAACGCGCGATGGCGGCGCATGAGGCGGCGGTCACGATTCCGGATTATCCGCATGAGGAATATCTGTGGGCGCCCCGCGTTTCGATGGAATACTGGTATTATTACGAGGAACCGGGCGATTTCCATATCATCTTTGAAGGGCAGGAATAAGAAGCGGTCAAGCCGTTCCCAAATGTCCCTTTCTATCCCATAAGTTGGTGGTTATTTGAAAAAATACATTCAATTGCTTCGTCCCAGGCACGCGATCAAGAATATACTGGTTCTGTTGCCCGCCGTGTTTGGCAAGGGCTTATCCAGCGGCGCGACGCTGTGCCGGATCATTCCGGCGTTTTTGGCTTTCTGCGCGCTGTCGTCTGTCATTTATATTTTAAATGACATACAGGATGCGGAAAAAGACCGGATGCATCCGATCAAAAAGAACAGACCGATTGCCAGCGGCGCCATTGCAAAGAAAAACGCGATGATCGTCGCCTGCGCGCTTCTCGCCGGCATCATCGCGCTGGGAATTGCGGCGCGGTTTCCGCTCGGCGCGTGGGTCTGTCTCATCGCGTATTTTGTGCTGAATGTGGGATATAGCCTGGGCTTGAAGCATGTTCCCATTGTCGATGTTGCAATCCTTGTCTCCGGATTTATGCTTCGCGTCCTGTTCGGTTCAACGGTAACCGGCATTGCCATTTCAAGCTGGCTGTATCTGACAGTCATGTCGCTGTCCTTTTATCTGGGTCTGGGGAAGCGCCGCAATGAGCTGGTACGGCATAAAAATGATACGCGGCGCGTGTTAAAATATTATTCCTATGAATTTCTGGACAAGAATATGCAGCTCAGCATGGCGTTATCCATTGTGTTTTATGCGTTATGGAGCATCAATGTACCGACCGCGCTCGGAACCGGCGCGATGGTCTGGACAGTGCCGTTCATGTTCTGTATCTGCATGAAATACAGCCTGACGATAGAGGGAAATTCGGAAGGCGATCCGGTTGAGGTCATTTTTTCGGACAGGGTCCTGATCGGATTGCTTGCTCTGTTCAGTCTGGCGATGCTGGGTCTGCTGTATTTGTAGGGAGGGATTTTCCTGCCGGACGGGCGGCGTCTCCCGCCCGCGGATACAGGCGCTTATTCTCTGCAAGTAACGAACTGCTGTCTCCTGCTTTTGGGCTTTTCCGGAAGCGTCATCTCCAGCTTACCTGCTTCCACCAGCGGATCAACATATCGTTTCATCGCAAAAGAAATGGTTTTAATCCCCAGATAATCTGCAATTTCTTTTCTTGTGCGGGGCTGCCTGCAAAACATCAACAGATCTGTTGCATCCTGCACCGGTCGGGGATTTTCCGGCATCTCTTCGACATGATTATACAACGTCACAACAAATTCATTCCGGCGGTTTTCAAATTTCGGTTCCGGTAAATGATATTCCGCCATTTCACGCCGAATCGTCGGAATGCCGGAATAACGATTTTCCGCGTCAGTCAGCGCCTCTGCCATAACGGCCAATCCGGGGTTCCGCAGATCCGGTCTGGCATAGCCAAGCTGTTCTACCGTCATCCGGCCATACAGGCTTCCCGGGCTGTGGATTTCCACACGATCTGAATAAAAATTCAACTGTATCGGTGTGCCCTCTGTATAGTAGCTGTAATCCCGATGAATGACGGCATTCAGAATCGCTTCACGGATTGCTTTTAACGGATATTCCGTGCGATCTTTCCGTTTTCCGGTCGCTTCATCTATGATCGTGCGTACTTTCATATTTCGTCTGCAAAATGCGACCGCTTCTTCTACCATATCAGAAATTGTGCCTTCTATGCGTTTGTTATCTAAAAAACGGGAGGAATCGTCCGCAAGCATTCCAATTTCAGTTCCCGGAACAACAATTGCTGTGATCCCCAGCTGCGGGAAATATCCCTGCGGATATACACAGAAATTCATGATTCCTGCCAGCGTTGGAATGCCTTCTCTTGTAATATTCAGCATTTCCATTGCCTGCTGCTCCGATAACTGCGCAAAGCCCGGACGCTCGACCCTTTTTTCCAGAATATAACGCCGGACTCTGTCCATATCAAGCATATGAACGGTTGCGCGTTCAATCGGGCGCTCATCATCATGCAGATGCCTGCGGAACGCTTCATAGCTATACAGTTCATAATCCGTCAATGGCAAATCTGCATCTCCGACACGAATATAAGAACCTTTTACCCGTCCGGTGCCCTTATAATAGCAGGGACGCTCTGACAAATCAATTCCCGGAATTTCTGCCGCACAGATCGGCTTTCCTTCCAACTCGGCAAAGGTAAACACTGCCCGCACAGGCGGTTCCATCTGATTGCACTGTTCCGTCACTTTCTTTTGCAGGGATTGTAAATCATACACGCCAACGATGTCAAACCCTTTGCGTTCATCCAATCCAAACAGCAGTATTCCTCCGCCATCCTGGTTGGAGAAACTCGAAAGAGTGTCATATAACCGTTTTGGGCAGCCGTCATGCGCTGCCTTCACCTCTAACTGCTGTCCTTCCGTCTTTTGCATTCGGACGAACTCTGCCAGTTCAGTTAATTCATCAATCAGCATATCAATTCACTTCCTTTGCTCAATAATATCACAAGTCACTTGCGTAAATCAACGATTTCAGTTGAATTTCTAAACAATTAACGAAATTATTTTATTGATAGAAACGTAATTTGCTTTTTCACTTCACTGATTTCTTCATTCTGTAAAGTGATACGGTCAAGAATCTTAAT
>CAYNPX010000127.1:0-5275 GCA_964399205.1 uncultured Butyricicoccus sp. | reverse complement strand
CGTATGGTTCGGCGCGACAAACAGAATTATTATCTTGACATGGCGGAGGTCGCTCTGGAGCGCAGCACCTGCCTGCGCCGCAGCTTTGGCGCGGTCATTGTGAAAAACGATGTGATTATTTCTACCGGCTATAACGGCGCGCCGCGCGGACGGGAAAACTGCATCGATCTCAATTCCTGCATCCGGCAGCAGCGCAATATCCCGCGCGGGACGCAGTATGAATTCTGCCGTGCGGTTCATGCGGAGGCGAATGCCATTATCGCGGCATCGCGCGAGGAAATGATCGGTTCGACATTGTATCTTGTCGGGCGCGACGTGCAGAGCGGCGAAATTATGACGGACGCCGATTCGTGCCCGATGTGCAAGCGGCTTATCATCAACGCCGGCATCAGCAGGGTAGTGATCCGGCGCGATCATGATAACTATGATACCGTTGATGTGCAGCAGTGGGTCGACCACGACGAACTGCTCGGCGGCGGCATCGGCTACTGAAAAAGATATCGACCGGACAAAGGACAGAAGCTCAATGTGCAAATGCGCACGTGAGATTCTGTCCTTTTTGAAGCGCAGTTCCGGTGTATACGCACGCGCCGCGGGATGTTATAAATAATTCACAAACTCAACTGTTGACATGTTCAACCATAGATGCTATAATTGCTGTACAAAATCTGGAAATGGGGAAGGAGGCGCGGCATGGATACCGAACACATTCAGCGCGAATGCATGTGGGCGATGCAGGAGTTTCGCAGGATGGATATGCATCACAGACGAAGGAATGACGAAATATTCGGACGGGAATTTGGATTTTTGCATATGATTGAATCCTTTCAGCGTGACAATCCGCAGATTCCCGGCATTTATGTGAACGAGCTGGCGGAATGCACCGGTATGACGAAGTCCGGCGTGTCCAAATACCTGCATCGGCTGGAGGAACGCGGTATGATAACACGCACGGTCGATCCGGATAACCGGCGCAACACGTTTGTGTCGCTGGCGCCGGCGGGAAGAGCGTTTTGCGAACGGCAGCATACCTGCCTGAATACAATTATATGCAGGGTAGCCGCCGATATTGGAGAGCAACGCTTTTTGGACATCATGTCCGGTGTCCGTGAGATCATGCACAGCATGGCGCGGGAAATTGCCGTGCAGGAACAAAACCAGACAACAAAGGAGGAAACACGATGCGATCTATTTTCCGAAATTTAAAAGGTTCGTGGAAAACGATCTGTGTCATACTTCTGCTGCTGATCGTGCAGGCATATTGTGACCTGGCTCTGCCGACTTATATGAGCAATATTGTCGATGTAGGCATCCAGCAAAACGGCATTGAAAATGCTGTACCGGAGCAGATCCGAGATCAGTCCCTGCGTGATTTGGAGATGTTTATGACGGACAGCGAGATCAGGCAGGTAAAGCTCGGATATATCGAGCAGGACGATGGGACATGGAAGGTGAAGTCCTATCTGGACAGCAAAGACATAGACGCTTTGTCGGAAGCCTTCCGCGTGCCGATGGTCATTATCAATCAGCTGGAGCAGGAGGAAGGGCAGTCCGCATACAGCCTGGATGACATCCGAACAGCATTGGACATGGGTGTGATGACCCGTGAGCAGCTGCTGACCATACGGGAGCAGGCGGTCGAGCAGATGGGCGACGTTTCGGATAGCATACTGGAGCAGATGGCAATCAGCTATATCCAAAATGAATATGAGGGTATGGGCATGGATATGGGCGACGTGCGCAGCCATTACCTGTGGACAACGGGCGGCAAAATGCTGGGGCTGTCGGCGCTGGGCGTTGTTGTCGCTGTGATTGTCGGACTGCTGGCAAGCCGTGTCGGCGCGGGCGTCGGACGCGATCTGCGTGAAAAGGTATTCAGCCGCGTGCTGACCTTCTCCAGCGCGGAGATGAACCAGTTTTCCACAGCATCCCTGATTACCCGCTGTACGAATGATATCCAGCAGGTGCAGATGGTGTCTGTTATGCTGCTGCGTATGGTGCTGTTTGCGCCAATCTGCGCGGTCGGCGGCATTATCAAGGTCGTAAATACACAGACCGGTATGGGCTGGATCATCATAGTCGCGGTTGCTGTGATTCTGGCGGTCATCTGTACGCTGATGCGGCTGACCATGCCGAAATTCAAAATGATGCAGAAGCTCGTTGACCGGCTCAACCTCATCAGCCGTGAGATTTTGACCGGCATTATGCCGATTCGCGCATTCAGCCGCGAAAAGCATGAGGAGGAACGCTTTGCCGGTGCGAATACTGATCTGATGCGCACGCAGCTGTTTACCAACCGCGTTATGACCTTTATGTCGCCGGCGATGATGCTGACGATGAACGGCGTTACCGTCCTGATCGTCTGGTTCGGCGCAAAGGGCGTTGATCTGGGCAATTTGCAGGTCGGTGATATGATGGCGTTTATCACCTATACCATGATGATCGTCATGTCCTTTATGATGCTGACGATGATCTCTATCATGTTGCCGCGTGCCGGCGTTGCGGCAGACCGCATCAATGAGGTGCTGCATACCGAGCCGACGATTGTCGATAAGCCGGACATTGCGGAGGAAAAGACGGAGTGGCGCGGCGAGATCCGGTTCGAGGATGTCACGTTCTGTTATCCGGGCGCGGACCATCCGGCACTGGAGCACATCAGCTTTACAGCGGAGCCGGGAAAGACCACCGCGATCATCGGTTCGACCGGCTGCGGCAAATCGACACTGCTCAATCTGATTCCGCGTTTCTTTGATGTGACGGAGGGGCGTGTGACATTGGACGGCGTAGATGTCCGCGATATTAAGCAGAAGACGCTGCGCGACCAGCTGGGCTATGTACCGCAGAAGGGCATCCTGTTCTCCGGTGATATCGCATCGAATCTGAAATTTGCCGGCAGGCAGGTCACGGATGAACGCATGAAGCAGGCGGCGGAGATCGCGCAGGCAACGGATTTTATCGAAGACAAGGTGGACGGCTATCACAGCCATATCGCGCAGGGCGGCAGCAATGTGTCCGGCGGACAGAAACAGCGCCTGTCGATCGCGCGCGCGATTGCAAAGCAGCCGAAGGTATTCCTGTTTGACGATTCGTTTTCCGCGCTGGACTACAAAACAGATGCTGCGCTGCGCCGCGCGCTGGGGCAGCAGGTTAAGGATGCAACCGTCATCATTGTTGCACAGCGTATTTCTACGATCTTACATGCCGATCAGATCATTGTACTCAACGAGGGCGGAATTGACGGCATTGGCACGCACGAGCAGCTGTTAAAATCCTGCGGCACCTATCGGGAGATCGCGGAGAGCCAGCTGAGTGCGGCTGAGCTGGAAGGAGGCGACGGACAGTGAGCGAAGGAAGAAGACCGCCGATGCGCCACGGACCCGGCCCCGGCGGACGGGGGATGACCGGCGAAAAGGCAAAGGATTTCAAGGGCACGCTGCGCAAGCTGCTCAAATATATCGGCAGCTATCGGTTTGGCGTGTTTGCCGTGCTGCTGTTCGCAATTGGCAGTACGATCTTCAACATCACAGGCCCGAAGATTTTGAGCAAGGCGATCACGACGCTGTATGAGGGGCTGGTCGCCAAGCTGTCCGGCACAGGCGGGATTGATTTTGCGCAGATCGGGCAGATCCTGTTGTTCCTGTTCGGCATTTATATCATCAGCGCGGTGCTCGCCTTTATACAGGGCTGGATCATGACCGGCATTTCACAGAAAATGTGTTTCCGTATGCGCCGCGAGATCAGCGAAAAGATCAACCGGATGCCGCTGAAATATTTTGAAAGCCGGACTGTGGGCGAGGTGCTGTCCCGCATCACAAATGATATTGATACGTTGGGACAGAGCCTGAACCAGAGCATCACGCAGTTGATTACCTCTGTGACAACGATCATTGGCGTGCTCATTATGATGCTGTCCATCAGCCCGCTTATGACGCTGATTGCACTGGTCATCCTGCCGATTGCGATGGTCTTTGTGCTGGTCGTTGTAAAGATCAGCCAGAAATATTTCCGCGCGCAGCAGAAATACCTCGGCGACATCAACGGACAGATCGAGGAGACGTTCTCCGGACACAATGTCGTGCGTGTATTCAATCAGGAAAACAGGACACAGCATCTATTTGATAAGACAAATGATAAGCTGTATGAATCTGCATGGAAATCACAGTTTTTGTCCGGTCTGATGCAGCCGATCATGAACTTTGTCGGCAATCTGGGCTATGTCGGCGTAGCGGTCGCAGGTTCGATGCTTGCGATTGCCGGCGTCATTACCATCGGTGATATTCAGGCATTTATCCAGTATGTGCGCAACTTCACACAGCCGATCACCCAGCTGGCGCAGGTATCCAATATGCTCCAGTCCATGGCGGCGGCGGCAGAGCGCGTATTTGAATTTTTGGAGGAAGAGGAAGAAGATCAGACGATCGAGAATCCGGTTTCTATTGAAAGTGTACGCGGCGACGTACAGTTTGACCATGTACGCTTTGGCTATGACCCGGCAAAGCCGGTTATCCATGATTTTACCTGCCATGTCCGGCAGGGACAGATGGTGGCAATCGTTGGTCCGACCGGCGCGGGCAAGACCACGATGGTAAAGCTGCTGATGCGGTTCTATGATGTAGACAGCGGCTCCATCTGTCTGGACGGGTACAATGTCCGCAACTTCAACCGTTCCGAGCTGCGCGAGGGCTTTGGCATGGTATTGCAGGACACATGGCTGTTCAAGGGCACGATCATGGAAAACATCCGGTATGGACGGCTGGACGCGACCGATGAAGAGGTCGTCGCGGCGGCAAAGGCCGCGCACGCGGACAGCTTTATCCGCACGCTGCCGGGCGGCTATCAGATGGAGCTGAACGAGGAGATCAGCAATGTTTCCCAGGGACAGAAGCAGCTGCTGACGATCGCACGCGCGATTCTGGCGGATAATCCGATACTAATCCTGGATGAAGCGACCTCCTCCGTCGATACCCGTACAGAGACGCTCATCCAGTCCGCGATGAATCGGCTGATGGAAGGCAGAACCAGCTTTGTCATTGCGCATCGATTGTCTACCATCCGCGAGGCGGACGTGATTCTTGTTATGCGCGACGGCGATATCGTGGAACAGGGCACACACCATGAGCTGCTGGCAAAGGGCGGTTTCTATGCGGAACTGTACAACAGCCAGTTCGATGATGTGTCGTAAATTGTCTTGATTGTTAGCCCGCAGACCGACGGTCTGCGGGCTGTCACCCAAATGCAAGCATTTGGGTGAAGTTTTGCAGCCCGGTGCGCGCAC
>CAYNPX010000126.1:0-5354 GCA_964399205.1 uncultured Butyricicoccus sp. | reverse complement strand
CTGCATAACCTCAACCAAATGCTTGCATTTGGTTGACAGGCTAACCCGCCGGAAGCCATGCTCCCGACGGGTATGTTTCAAGAATATCTCAGAACTTTGTCTCGTAGCTGCCAACGGCGACGTTTACGCCCTCCTTCTGGCTGCTCTTACCATAATTGTCAACGGTCATCTTATCCTTCGGCGTATGGCTGATCGCGCCCGCGCCATTGATACAGCCGCCCTCACATGCCATACCTTCGATAAAGTTTTCCGCCAGGCGTCCCATCTTTGCCTTGAGCAGCGCTACCTTGCACTGTTCAATGCCGCTGCACACAGCCGACTTCGGCTGGAAGTCCAGACCCTGCTCCTTGACGCTCTGCGCGACCGCTTCGGTCAGACCGCCCGACCGCGCAAAGACACGTCCAAAGTAGGAGGCATCGCCAACGGGAAGCTCCTCCTGCTCCTCCGGCGGCAAGCCCGCCGCATCCAGCAGCGCCTGCATTTCTTCAAAGGTAATCACGCAATCAATCCACGGGCGGACGGTGTCCAGCTTCTGCTCGTATTTCTTCGCCGTGCACGGGCCGATAAATACCGTTTTGATCGGCCATGCGCTGTTTTCTTTGACATATCTGCCGATTTCAGCCATCGGGGAGAGGTTATGCGAAATATGTTCCGCCATCTCCGGCATATGCTGCTGGATAAAGCGTACAAATGCGGGACAGCACGAAGATGTCAGGAAACCTTTTTCCGCCAGTTCCTTGGATTCCTTCTTTGCGACCATATCTGCGCCCAGCGCAGCCTCGACAACGTCATGGAATCCGAGATGGCGCAGCGCCTGCTTGACCTGTCCGACAGATGCGCCCGAAAACTGTGATGCAACCGCCGGCGCAACGATGGCTACGGTGTAGTAGCCGCGGTGGTCGGCCTGCTGGATCAGCCTGATGGCATCTACCATGTAAGAATTATCAACGACAGCGCCAAACGGACACTGGCTGACGCAGGCGCCGCAATTGATACACTTGTCGTAATTGATCTCCGCCTTCTGCTGGTCGTTCATCTTAATCGCGCCGACCTTGCAGCTGCGTTCGCACGGACGGACATTTTCCGTAATTGCGCCATACGGACACACCTTCGCGCAGCGCCCGCAATGGATGCACTTCTCCGGATCGATCTCCGCCTTGCCGTCCTTGCCCTTGCTGATCGCGCCGCGCGGACACACCTTCATGCAGCGATGCGCCAGGCAGCCGCGGCACGAATTGCTGACGGAATAGCGGTCAACCGGACACTCATCACATGCAATGTCAATGACCTGGATAACATTGCTGCCGCGCTCGCCGCCGAGGGCATTGTGCACGCGCTCGGCAACAATCGCGCGTTCCTTGTACACGCAGCAGCGCATGGTTGCCTTTTTGCCCGGAATAACCTCATGGGGGACAGTATAGTAACAATCATCCAGCTTTTCCTGCAGCGCGTGTTCGGCAACAGCGCGCAGAACCTTATATTTAATCAACTGAACGTCAGTATCAAAACTCCTCATGCACGTTCTCCCTTTCCTGAATCAAAAAACAAATTTGTTACTTTCTTAACAAGTTGTATTGTATCGTAACAACGGCATATTGTCAATTGCATCACATCCTGCACCCGGCACGCGAAATGATAATATTTTGTGCAGGCTTTGAGAAAGTCTTTTGATTCTTTTTCCCTTCTTGCACCAGTAAATTCCATAATTTCCATTGTTTTATGTGCAATCTGCCTAATTCTGATCCGCAATTTTGTGATATTATTCCAAATTGTATCAAATAAAATTTTTCCGGGCAATTGGTTGTCCGTTTGTCGGATATGCTTAATCCGCAGTACGGAACTGCGCAATTCCGGTCGCATACAGACTGCCGCCCATCGCATCCATCGATACAATCGCAGGAAAATTCTCTACCGTCAGGCGCTTCACGGACTCGCAGCCCAGTTCGTCATAGGCAATGACCTCGAGCGACTTGACCGAATCGGCGATTACCGCGCCTGCGCCGCCGATGGCTACCATATATACGCAGCCGTATTTCTGCATCGCATCATGCACCGCCTGATTGCGCACGCCCTTGCCGATCATGCATACCTGCCCTTTTTCAATCAACGTCGGAGAGAACGGATCCATACGGCTGGAGGTTGTCGGACCGCACGAGCCGATGACCTGCCCCGGCTTGGACGGGGTCGGACCCGCGTAATAGACAACCGAATCCTGAAGATCAAACGGAACCTGCTCGTCTGCCGCTAACGCTGCCAATATCTTTTTATGTGCCGCGTCACGCGCGGTATACACTGTACCGGTGAGAGAAACCGTATCGCCGGCTCTGAGCACGCCGACATACTCCCGCAGCTGTGCGGTATTCAAATCATAATGTGCCATTGAAAACCTCTTTCCTGCGCAGGCAGCGCAAAGCACCGCGCCTGTGCCGCCGTTGCCTGCTCATATTTCTTTTCATTATTATATCAGGGAAATTCCGGAAATACAACCGAATTGTCCGTTCCTGTATGCTCTGCTGTAAGAAAGCCTGCTCACATCAGTAAATTTGCTTGTCATTCCCGCCGTTACCCGTTATAATAAAATGCATGAGTATATGCATTTTTTCTGCAAATTTCGACATGCAATGAGGTGTTGCATTTGAGGATAAAAGAAACACATCGGACGGATACGCTCCGGCGGCTCGTCCGCATCCTGACGCTGTTCTGCGTCTGTCTGCTTCTGGCCGGTGTTCCGGCATCCGCGGCGCGCATGGGTTCCGTCGATATCAACGGCTCGGAGGTCGCCTATCAGGCACTGTACAAGGCATATACAGAGGCTGCGTCCGAGGATGACGCGATCCTCTGCAAATTCACCGTTTCCAACCCGACTGCGGGAAAAAACGGCGCACTCTGCCGCATCCTCCTGCCGCAGAGCCAGAACGTCTACCTGTATATGGATGCCGGCGACCTCGCCGTTATGCGCTATGATGGTTCGGAATATAAAAAATTCTGTGCCGATTATCAGCTCCAGCGCGGCACGACATATACCCTGTGTGTATTCCGCGACGGTCTTGTGCTATTCGACGGCATACACTGCTATACCTACAGCGGCAATTTTTACGGCTTTACCGACGTCGTCGCCGGTTGGAGCGCCGAATCCAACGTATTTTCCACCACGCTGACCAAGCAGACCTCGGCTTCCGAATCCGAACCGGCGGACGATGAAACAGACGACGAGCCTGCCGTCACGGAGCAATCCATAGAATCTACAGAATCGACAGCCGCGGCGGTCAGTCCCTATCCCCCGCTCTGGGTCATACTCGTGCTGGTGCTCGGCATTTCGAGTAATTTGCTGGCGCTGGCGGCGCTGCGTTCCTCCAACATGGCGCTGCGCACGGTGCGCCGCGTCATGCCGCGCACAGGCCGCGCGTCCAGACCGGCAGCGCAATCCAGACCGTCCGCAAAACAGTCTGCGCCCAAACGCGCAACCCAGAAACGATCCGCGCCGTCTGCCGCGCGTTCCGCTCCGTCCAAAAAGCAGTCGCCCGCAGCTCCGGCGCCGCAGCCGCCCGCAAAGCCGAAACAGAAGCCCAAAATTTTCTTCCCGCCGGAGGAAAAGCCGACGCCAGCGGCGGAAAATCCTTCCCCTGTCCAGCCATACGATCTGTATACCGGCACCTTCTGGCAAACCTATGCGGAACGGTTCAAGCCATACCGCTTTGGCGACCCGTCGCGCGGCTATTGCACGTTTGTCCGCGGAAACAGCCCCGCTTCCGATCTGTTTGTCCTGTCAGGCGATGAATTTATCTGGCTCAATCCCGTGCGCTTCCACACCACGTCGCCGCAGCACGGCGTCCGCATCCGCATGGCGGAGTCTGCGGGTATCGCCATGGCGTTTGATTTCTGCCATGTGAATACCGGCAAACGGGAGCCTGCGCTTTCTCAGGATGTAGAAATGGTCAATTTCCGTCCCGCGCGCGTGTTCAAAGGCTCTCACGATGCGTTTGAATTGTCCGAACGCGGCATTATCGTATTTGAAACGCGCGCATAAGCCTTGCAATCCGCACAGCCGGATGCTACAATAAATAGCGGTTGAAAAAAATACTCTATACTCTGGAGGGATCGTCCCATGATCAGTATTAAGGATATCGACAGCGCCGCGCAGCGCTTGCAGCCTGTCGTCCACTATATTCCGCTGGCATCTTCCACGACATTTTCCGGCATGACCGGCGCGGAGGTATATCTCAAGTGTGAGAACCAGCAGAAAACCGGCTCCTTTAAGGTGCGCGGTGCGTATAACAAAATCATGAAGCTGTATGAAGCGGGCGGGCTGAAGTCCGTCATCGCATCTTCCGCGGGCAACCACGCGCAGGGTGTCGCGTTCGCCGCCAACAGCATCGGCATTCCGGCAACCATCTGTATGCCGCGTTCCACGCCGATCGCCAAGATCTCCGCAACCAAGGGCTACGGCGCAAATGTTGTGCTGTCCGGCTCCTGCTACGATGATGCCTATGCCAAGGCGATGGAAATCGTAGAACAGACCGGCGCGACCTTTATCCATCCGTTTGACGACGAGGATGTCATAGCAGGTCAGGGTACGATCGGTCTGGAGATTCTGCGTGACCTTCCCGCTGTCGATGTGATTCTCGTTCCGGCTGGCGGCGGCGGGCTGCTTTCCGGCGTTGCCGCGTGCGTCAAGCAGATCAACCCGCGCATTCAGGTCATCGGCGTACAGGCTGAAGGCGCGCCGGCAATCGTCCATTCGTTCCATCAGGACAGCATCCACGCAAGCGAAGCTGTGCACACCATCGCAGACGGTATCGCCGTCAAGTGCCCCGGCTCCGCCACCATGGAGCATATCAACGCTTTCGTCGACGATATGATGACAGTCTCTGACGACGACATCGCAGCCACGATCCTGCTGCTGCTCGAACGCACGAAGCAGGTCGTTGAACCGGCCGGCGCGTCCTCTCTGGCGGCTCTGCTGTCCGGAAAACGCGATTTCTCCGGCAAAAAGGTCGTCTGCCTGCTGTCCGGCGGCAACATCGACGTGAGCTTCATTCACCGCGTCGTAGAAAAGGGTCTTGTCACGCGCGGACGCCATATGAAATTCTCCATCGTCATGCCGGATGTTCCCGGCTCTCTGGAGCGTCTGGCCGGCATTATCGCTTCTCAGGATGCGAATATCATCATGTTCCAGCATGACCGCGTCAACGCGAACCTTGACATCGACGAAGCGATTGTCCATGTCGTATGCGAGGTCGGCGGCACCGAGCAGGGACAGGCGCTGCTGTCCGCAATCGAGTCCAACGGCTATAAGGTCACACTTGGCGCATAGACAGCATAAATGTAAAATACCCCGTAGCGAAAGTGAAATC
>CAYNPX010000125.1:0-5435 GCA_964399205.1 uncultured Butyricicoccus sp. | reverse complement strand
CTTTTCTTTGGCGTCAGCAAAAGCACGCTCAATTTAAAAGATATCCTTTAACAGTTCCAGCGATTCCTTCGCCCATTTCAGGTCAATGGTCAGGAAACCGTGCGCCGGTGTATATAAATATTCCCGAATATCATTTGCGAGTTTTTCATATGTGGTTGCCGGAAGGCGGACATACTGCTCCACGCCATCCGGATGCACCAGCACAAATACAAACTGTCCGGAGGTATCAATACTATGGAAAATAACGTCAACGACATCGACATTATCCCGCGTCAGCTGCATAATTAAAATCAGCTTTGTCAGCTCTAATGCACGGTCATCCAGATGACGCTCCAATACATTGACTTTTTCACGAAATTCATTCGGTGTGTGTGTTGTGCGCAGCGTATAATGCTCCAGCTGTGAAAATTCCGCACCCTCCTGTATCTCATGCTCCGGTGCGAACCATATCATAAATTCATTGCTCATGTCATGATACAGACAGGGATGCAGCACCAGACAGGTCTTGCCGCAATTGGGACATGTCCATTCAAAAAGCGACAAATCCTCCAGCCTGCGCCGGGCATCCGGATCGAGGTCGACATTGATGCTGGTCCACATTTCGAGCGGACCGTCCTCTCCGCAGTGCGGACAGGTAAATTTATCCTGATGAGTTTCAGACATAACTTATTTTCCTTTCAGACAGGCGGCGGATTCAGAGCCTGTGGATGCAGGTTCTGCGTCAATATCCGGCAGATAATGCAGCTTCAGCAATGCTTTTCCTGTTTTTGTGGCGGCAATATTTTGATAAAAATGCAAAATCTGTTCTGTTGAGAACGCTTCTTCATATGCATTGACCAGGAAATCTGCCTCCAACAGGATCAGATGGTCCATGCCGTCAATCGGATGGCAGGTATGATGATGTGCAATCAGCCAGCAGATCCGTTCGGTATCCGCCTCCGGCAGCGAAAACTCCTTTAAAATTTCCCGCGCGACGCGGGGACCTTCCAGCTGCTGATATACGCCGGCGCTGGAGCCGTGTACCCGTTCCGCTTCATGGATGCCGATATCATGTAATACTGCGGCAGCTTCTGCGATCCATTGCGTGTGCGCGTCCAGCCCCTCGCCGTCCGCGATCATCCGGCAATAGTTATGCACCTTCAATAAATGCTGGTTTCGCGCCGGATCCGCACCGTTATATCTACATGCCGCGATCAGCAGCCGGGGAATCATGTGATAGCTTTTCATTGGGAACTCCTTCCGATTGGAATATGGAAAAACAGCCGCATATGCGCAGAGGAATCCGTCACAATGCCTGCGCTGTATTTTCCGAACAAAAAGAAATAACCGCCCCAAGCTGCTAAACTAAGCGGTTATTTCTTAACCTTTTTTTGGGGACGCACCGTCTATCGGGTATGCCTCTCTTTGCATCTTCAGTATAACGGATGCCGCTACATTTGTCAAACGCTTTTTGCGCTTTCCTGTTGCGGCGCAGCCGATCCCTTACTTAAAATATTTTACGCCGTTTTCAAAGATCGGCTGATACTTCTCGCCAAAAATATTCTGACCGACATATTTGGTATAGCGTTCGGTATGACCCATTTTGCCGAGGACACGTCCATCCGGCGAAGTGATGCCTTCAATCGCGCACATCGAGCCATTCGGGTTGAACGCAATATCCATCGACGGCTCGCCGTTGAAGTCAACATACTGGAATGCAACCTGTCCGTTTGCTACCAGACGGTCGATCTCCGCCTGCGGCGCGACGAACCGGCCTTCACCATGCGAGATCGCAATCGAATGCACATCTCCTACCTCGCACGAGGACAGCCATGGAGACTTGACAGAAGCCACGCGGGTCTGCACATACCGCGACTGATGGCGTCCGATCAGGTTATATGTCAGTGTCGGACAGGTATCGTCCAGATCACGGATTTCTCCATAGGGAACCAGACCCAGCTTTATCAGCGCCTGGAAGCCGTTGCAGATGCCCAGCATCAGACCGTCACGGTTCTGCAGCAGGTCATGCACCGCGTCCCGGATTGCCGGTGCGCGCAGGAACGACGCGATGAACTTACCGGAGCCGTCCGGCTCGTCGCCGCCGGAGAAGCCGCCCGGCAGAATCATCATCTGGGATGAACGAATCGCGGCTTCCAGCTCCTCTGCGGATGCCATCAGCGCATCCTGCGACAGATTGCGCACAACGACGATCTTCGCCTCGCCGCCGGCAGTCTCCACCGCCTTTGCCGTGTCATATTCGCAGTTGGTGCCCGGAAATACCGGAATAACGGCAGCCGGACGCGCACACTTGACAGCCGGCGCGCCGGTAAAGCGCGCGGTGCAGGACGGCTTGACCAGCTTATCATCCGAAGCGGCTGCGCGCGTCGGGAATACGCTCTCCAGCGTGCTCTCCAGCGCCTCCTTCAGCTCGTCCAGCGGGATCGTCTCGCCCATTGCCTCAACCTGCGCACGGTCGGTGGTCATACCGACCATCCACAGCGGCATGTTTTCCAGTTCTTCCGTTGCCTCGACGAGGATGCCGCCATAGTTCTTGAGGAACAGCGCCTCCGCCGGGAAGTCCGGCGCAAACACAAAGCCGATATCGTTGCCGACTGCCATCTTGATGACGCCTTCCGCGATACCGCCGGAAGCCAGCGCCCACGATGCCGCGACCTTGCCGTCGTCGATCAGCTGCTGTACTGTCTCCCATGTCGCGCGGATCGCCTGATAATCCGGCGAACCATCCGGATTGTATACCGCGTCGAGGAAATAGACCGGATGTCCCGCCGCCTTAAATTCAGGAGATACCAGATGATCCGCCTCCTGCGGCGCGATCGCAAACGATACCAGCGTCGGCGGTACATGCATATCATCATATGTGCCGGACATCGAGTCCTTGCCGCCGATTGCCGCGCGGCCGAGCGACTCCTGCGCGTCATATGCGCCGAGCAGCGCCGCCAGCGGGACGCCGAATTTCTCCGGATCGCGGTTCAAATGCTCAAAATATTCCTGGAAGGTCAGATATGCCGTGCGATAATCACAGCCCGCCGCCACGAGACGCGCCATGGATTCGATCACCGCGCACGATGCGCCCAAAAACGGGTTCTGTTCCATGAAATACGGGTCGAAGCCAAAGCCCATGACGGATGCCGTCGCGCACTGACCCGCCGTCGGCAGCGTTGCCGCCATGACCTGTGTCGGCGTCAGCTGGTTTTTGCCGCCATACGGCATAAATACCGAGCTTGCGCCGATGGAGCCGTCAAACCGTTCGGTCAGTCCGCGCTCCAGGCAGATGTTCAGCTGGGACGCCATATGAAGCATCTTTTCACGGATGGTATTGCCCTCCGCCGGCGCTTCGATGCTCGGAACCGGCAGCGGCGCGACGTGCGCCTTTGTATGCTTGGACGCGCCGTTTGTATTCAGGAAATCGCGCGAAACATCGACAATGGTCTTGCCGTTCCATGTCATGCGCAGACGGTTGGTATCCGTCACAGCCGCGACCACAGTCGCCTCGATATTTTCCTCGTTTGCCATGCGGATAAATGTCTCCGCATTCTCCCTGGCAACAACGACCGCCATGCGCTCCTGCGACTCGGAAATCGCCAGCTCCGTGCCGTCCAGACCGTCATATTTCTTCGGTACAGCGTTCAGGTTGATATCCAGACCGTCAGCCAGCTCACCGATGGCAACCGATACGCCGCCCGCGCCGAAGTCGTTGCAGCGGCGGATCATGCGGGTGACTTCCGGATTGCGGAACAGGCGCTGAATCTTGCGCTCCTCCGGCGGATTGCCCTTCTGCACCTCCGCGCCGCAGGTTTCCAGCGATTCGGTCGTATGGCTCTTGGAGGAACCGGTTGCGCCGCCGCAGCCGTCACGACCGGTGCGCCCGCCCAGCAGGATGACGATATCGCCCGGATCGGGCGCTTCACGGATGACATTTTCAACCGGCGCCGCGCCGACAACCGCGCCGATCTCCATGCGCTTTGCCACATAGCCCGGATGGTAGATCTCATGTACCAGTCCGGTGGACAGACCGATCTGGTTGCCGTAGGAGGAATAGCCGCCCGCCGCTGTCGTGCACAGCTTGCGCTGCGGCAGCTTGTGCTCCAATGTCTCGCTGAGCGGAACCGTCGGGTCGCCCGCGCCGGTGACGCGCATCGCCTGGTACACATAGCTTCTGCCGGACAGCGGGTCGCGGATTGCGCCGCCCAGACAGGTCGCCGCGCCGCCGAACGGCTCGATCTCCGTCGGATGGTTATGCGTTTCATTTTTAAACATCAGCAGCCACGGCTCTTTTTTGCCGTCAACGGTTGCGTCGATGCGGATGGAGCAGGCGTTGATCTCCTCGCTCTCGTCCAGATTGGGCAGGCAGCCGCGCTTTTTGAGCACCTTGCCCGCCGCCGTGCCGACGTCCATCAGCGTGATCGGGCGCTTTGCCGCCTTTTCTTCGCCGTAGACCTCGCGCCTGCCCGCCAGATATTTGTCATACGCCGCCTGCACCATCGGGTCCTCGATGGCGGTGCTGTCGATTTCCGTCAGGAAGGTCGTATGACGGCAATGGTCAGACCAATAGGTATCGACCATGCGGACTTCCGTAATGGTCGGGTCGCGCTTTTCCCCGTCCGCAAAATAGCGCTGTAAAAATTCCAGATCGTCCAGTTCCATCGCCAGTCCGAGACTGGTGCGCAGCTGCTCCAGCGCGGTCGCGTCCATTGTAATAAAGCCCTCTACGGTGTCCACCGTAGTCGGAATGGCATAATTTGCTTCCAGCGTCTCCGGTTTATCCGCGGAAGCCTCGCGGGAATCCACCGGATTGATGAGATAGCTGCGGATCTTGTCCAGCTCCGCGTCGGTCAGCTTGCCGCCCAGCACATAAATATGCGCCGCAGCAACCTTCGGACGTTCGCCCTGCGTCATCAGCTGGATACACTGCGCGCAGGAATCCGATCGCTGGTCATACTGTCCCGGCAGCGGCTCGACCGCCAGAATGCGGCAATCGCCCTCCGGCATCGGGTACTGCTCATCGTAGCAGTGATCTGCCATCGGCTCGGAAAATACAATATTTTTTGCCTTTGCGTATGTCTCCGCGTCAATGCCTTCCACATCATACCGGCACAGCTCACGCACATAGGTGAGCGCCGGAATTTCCAGCAGGTCGCGCATGTTCGCGCACAATGTCTGCGACGCGCTGTCGAACCCATTGCGCTTTTCCGTATAGCATCTTAATACTGCCATGTTACACCTCGGGATATCATAGTATCGTCAGAAATCTCTGCAAATCACAAATATAATATTATCATACCGTTTTTCAGCCTGTTTTGCAACGGCATTGTTTCCCATGTACTTGATTTTGTTAGATTCACCAAATTTATCCACCGAAAGGCGTATTTCCTGCACGCGGAATTCCTGCATTCTATGCGATGAGAGTTCACTTTTTCTACAGAATGAAGCATCCC
>CAYNPX010000124.1:0-5475 GCA_964399205.1 uncultured Butyricicoccus sp. | reverse complement strand
TGCGGTCAGTGACCGCAGTGCTTTTGTGTCATATCATTTTAATCATCAATACCGAAGCGGTTTTCCAGACGATCCTCCGCCTGATCCAGCTGGTTCTCCAGGTCTTCAACCTCTCGATCCTGCTTGCGGAAATCCGCGTAGTCCAGCGCGCCGCTGCGGTACTGCGCTTCCAGCGCGTCTTCATACGCATCCAGTTCACGATCCAGCGTGTCCAACGCGGTCTTCTGCTCGAAGAACACACTGCGGTTTTCCTCCGCCGTACCGGTTGGCGAAGCCGCGTCCGCGCTGGCAACCGCGTCGGCAACCCTCTGCGTCAGCGTGTCAAAATCATCTGCGGCCGGATTTGCGGCGGTGTCGGAACTGCCGCTGTCCGCAGCATCGTTTGCCGCACTGCCCGCTGCGGCATCCGTCCCGTTGGAAGTGTCGGCTGTCCCGCCCTGCATATCTGTGATCTGCTGTTCGAGCTGCTCTACTTTTTCCTCCAGCTCCTGCTCCCGGCTGGTCGTTCCGCACCCGGTCAGAAGAGCCGCCAGAAGCGCAATGGAAATAAGCGCCGTCACATGTTTTTTCATCAGGATAACCTCGCTTTCTTGACAGGTTTTCATAGGGAAGTGTGGTTTTGTTTCATAAATTTTATCACAGTCCCGCGGGGAAAGCAAGCGAAAGATTTGCGCAGGAAAACCCATAAAATGGTATAAAAAAAGCGGCGCCACGATTTTCTCCGGATGCCTGACAGAAAAAAACAGCGGGAGCGGTAATCCGTTTCCGGTTGCCGTACCCGCTGTGTGCCTGTATATTCCGTTTTTTCAGATTGCGCTCAGATTTTTGAGTGAGATATCCATCGCCGGAGAAGCGTAGGTCAGCGCACCGGAGGATACATAATCGACGCCGATATCCGCGATTTCCAGCAGACGCTCCGCGGTGACATTGCCGGAGCATTCGGTTTTTGCGCGATGGTCGATCAGCCTGACTGCCTCGCGCATGGTCGCGTTGTCCATGTTATCCAGCATGATAACATCCGCGCCGCATTCGGCAGCTTCCTTTACCTGCTCGAGCGTCTCGCATTCCACTTCGATCTGGGTGACGAAGGAAACATAGTCCCGCGCCATCTGTACCGCCTTGGTGATCGAGCCGGCCGCGCAGATGTGGTTGTCCTTCATCATCACGCAGTCGGACAGGTTGTAGCGGTGATTGGTCGCGCCGCCGCAGCGTACCGCGTACTTTTCAAAGATGCGCAGACCCGGCGTCGTCTTGCGGGTATCCAGCAGCTTTGTGTTGGTTCCTTCCAGGATTTTTACCATCCGGTTGGCGTTGGTCGCAATGCCGCTCATGCGCTGCAGGAAGTTCAGCGCTGTGCGTTCGCCGGACAGCAGGGTGCGGATATCCGCGTAGATGATACCGATCCGTTCCCCTTTCCTGACGGCATCGCCGTCCTGATAGTACGTCTCGAAATGCGCGCCGCTTTCCAGCAGTTCAAAGACACGCGCGAATACGTCCAGACCGCAGATAATGCCGTCCTGCTTGCAGATCAGATCGGCCTTGCCCTGCTGCGCCTCGCGCATGATCGCGTTGGTGCTGACGTCCTCGCTTGTAATATCCTCACGGAGCGCGCCCAAAATCGCCGGATCCATGTTAAGAATCATAGTGGAGCCACTGCTCATAAAATGCTTCATCCTTTCGCTTGATTTCTTCTATCACAGCCGCATGGTTTCGCTCATCAATATCCTGATAATCCGCGGGGTCAAACGCGACTGTGGTTTCCGGCATGGGTTCCGCCGTGGAGATCGTCCTTGCGGCGTGCAGCGCGGCACGCTCCGCGAACACAAGGCTTTCCAGCAGCGAATTGCTTGCCAGACGGTTGCGTCCATGTACGCCGTTGCAGCTTGTCTCACCGACGGCATACAGCCCGTCCATGGAGGTCTTGCTGTCGGAATCGACCTGAATGCCGCCCATAAAATAATGCTGACCCGGTGTGACCGGAATCGGCTCCTTCGTCATGTCGTAGCCCTCTTCCAGACATTGCTTATAGATATTCGGAAAACGCTTCCGCACAAAGTCCGGATCGAGGTGCGTTACCGACAGCTCGACATACGGGCGGTTATCCAGCTTCATCTGCTTGCCGATCTCCTGCGCGAGCACATCGCGCGGCAGCAGTTCGTTGACAAACCGCTCGCCCTTTGCGTTGAGCAGATAAGCGCCTTCGCCGCGGACGGATTCCGAAATCAGGAAACGGCGCCCCGGCTTTGTCGTATATAATGTGGTCGGATGGATTTGAATATAATTGATGTGTTCGATCTCCAGACCATGACGCATGGCAATTGCGAGGGAATCGCCTGAAATATGCGGGAAATTGGTGGAGAAACGGAACAGTCCGCCCAGACCGCCGGTTGCCAGAACGACGGCGCGCGCACGGATTGCGCGATAGGTGCCGTCCGCGTCGCGTACAACGGCGCCATAGCAGCGGTTTTCCTTTTCGTCACACAGGATGTCCACCAGCGTGACGTGCTCCTGAATGCGAATGTTCTCCCGTTCCTGCGCCCGCGCCAGCAGCTTGCTGGTGATCTCCTGTCCGGTCAGATCCTCGTGGAACAGGATGCGGTTTTCCGAATGTGCGCCTTCTCTTGTGAACAGGAAATTTCCGTTTTCGTCCCGTTCAAAATCCACGCCGTAGTCCACCAGCTGCTGCGCGATATGCTGCGAGGAGCGGATCATGATATCGACCGATTCCTTTTTGTTTTCATAATGTCCGGCGTGCATGGTATCTTCAAAATAGCTGTCGTAATCATCGTCATTCAGCAGCACGCACATGCCGCCCTGCGCAAGGAAGGAATCCGCCTTATCCGCATCCTCCTTTGTGACAACGAGTACATCCCAGTCCGAAGGCAGCTGCAATGCATTGAATAATCCGGCGGCGCCGGTGCCGACTACCAAAATGTCAGCATGTTCCATACTGGCTCCCCCTTACTGCTCCGGTACGCGCACATCTGCGCGTTTGTCCAACAGCGCTGCACTGCTGAGCAAACAGATCTCACGCAGTACATCCATATAGATTTTTTCCTTGAGCAGCTCCGGCTGCTCAGCCAATTGTTTCATTTCCAAACTTCTCCCTAAATTGTGTGCAGCCGGAAAGGGCTGCACGTTCTTTCTCATCAGTATACCATATCATCCTGCATCCTGCAAGACGGAACAGCGGCGCATTCCACGCATTTTGCATTTTTTTGACTTGCATCATGCATTTTCGGCAGCCGCCGGCTGATATTACTGATTGCGGCAATGTCTCGGATTGTTCATAAATTCTTCTACTTTTTCGCGCGTCGGCGCGGAAAAATACGCTGCGCCGGGCTGCGTGATGGAGATCGCTGCGGCGCAGGTCGCCCATTCCAGCGCCTCCGCCGGAGCCTTGCCGCTCAGATAGGCAGCGAGAAAATAGCTTTCAAAAACATCTCCGGCCGCGGTGGCATCCACTACGGAGACCGGGAGGGCGGGGTGGTAGCACTGGTTGGGGCCTTTTTTGTAAAACGCGCCCTGTGCGCCGATGGTAAAGACAAATTCACTGTCAGGATACAGCTGCTCCAGAGAGAGCAGGATGTCGCCCGGCTGGACGTAGCTTGTCATGGCGCGTCCTTCCACCTCGTTGAGGCAGAACATGGAGACGCGCGACAGGTTGGCTTGCAGCAGCTCCCGCGTGCTCGGAGACGGATTCAGGACGATGAACATGCCCTTATCCGCGGCGCTGTCGATGATATATTGCAGGCAGGAGATTTCGTTCTGGAGCACCAGAACGTCATTTTCTCCGTAATCCGCCAAAACCTCGTCCACATACGCTTCGTCGATCTCCCGGTTTGCGCCGCCATAAAGCAGGATCGCATTTTGCCCCACTTCATCGACCTGAATGATGGCATGTCCGGTTCTTCCGTCAACGGTGCGGACCGGAGAAGTATCCACGCCGGTCTGCTGGATCGTTGTCAGCATTTCCGCGCCGTCCTCGCCGATCATGCCGGCAAGCTGCACCTGCATACCGGCGCGCGCAAGCGCAACCGCCTGGTTTAAGCCCTTGCCGCCCGGGAACATCTCCAGACGGAAAGACGCCTGCGTTTCCTTCGGCGTGGTGATATGTCCGACGGAATAGTTATAATCAATGTTGATTGATCCCAATACCAGTATTTTCATAAGATATAGCCCTCCAATTCATATCTATAGGCCAATGTTAAATTATGGAAACTCTGAATCAGTCGTCTGCGACAGGACGGCGGTTCCTTTCCGCCGGAAATGCGTTCTTAAACTTGAAAAACAGAAAGAAATCCTGCGTTTTCACGCTTTTTTCTGACAAAAAAATCCCTCGCCGCCACATCTTGCCGATTGAATCAGCGCTCCCTTACAGCCATTTTACGGCTACATATCATAGTTATATTATAGAATGTTTGCAGAATAAGTACAAGAGTTTCCCGCAAATCTCTCAAATTTCTACGTGCCATGCGGCCGCGCAGCCGGAGCGTTTTTTTATTTTGCACAGGCGTTCCCGCTTTTTTCCTGATTTTCCGCTTGACTTTCGCCCACCAGCCGGATATGATAGAAGATACGGAAACGAAAGGATGATCGCGGTCATGGCTGTAAACAAGCAGGGCACCAAACAAATCACCGCCAACAAAAAAGCCAGGCACGATTATTTTGTCGAGCAGGCGTATGAATGCGGCATCGAGCTGTATGGTACAGAGGTCAAATCCATCCGGCAGGGCACGGTCAGCCTGAAGGATTCCTATTGCATCTTCCGCGACGGCGAAATTTTTATTAAGGGTATGCATATCAGCCCGTATGAAAAGGGCAATATTTTTAATAAGGATCCGCTGCGCGAGCGCAAGCTGCTGATGCACAAAAAGGAGATCATGGCGCTGTACGGCAAGCAGAAGCAGGATGGCTATTCGCTCATCCCGCTGTCCCTGTATTTCAAGCACGCGCGCGTCAAGGTTGAGCTTGGTCTGTGCAAGGGCAAAAAGCTGTATGACAAGCGGGAGGCCGCCGCAAAGCGCGACGCGAAGCGTGAGATCGAGCGCACGTTAAAAGCACGCCGGTAAGATTCGTTTCTGTTTGAGATCCATTTGAGAGATCCTGATTCTGCCGATATGGGGACGTACCGGTTTCGACGGGGGCGTGGAATCCGGGATAGCGGGCCGCAGTGAGGACGCTGCGTTAAAAGCCTCAACCTGTTTATAAATTAAACAACGACAATTATTCTTTACAGGCTGCCTGATTAGGCGAGCCCGTTCTGCCTGAGAGTATCGCGGCTCGGGACAGAGCGTCATTTAGCGGTGAACGTGCGGCGGGTGTGCTTCGCCCCGCCCATGAATCAGAAGCTACCAAACCTGTAAGCCTGTCATTTGGCGTGCAGCGGCGGGAATTTCAATAAAATGACTGCGCCCGGAGAAGTCCTTGAGGAAGTACCTTCGGACAGGGGTTCGACTCCCCTCGTCTCCACCA
>CAYNPX010000123.1:0-5547 GCA_964399205.1 uncultured Butyricicoccus sp. | reverse complement strand
CACCGGCAAGCCGCTCACCCGCTTTCTTTCTTTTTGATGAGGGAGGCTCTGGCTCCCTCGTATTATTATCCCGACAATTACAGCCGCTGTCAAGCGATATCGGGAACAAATCCGCGCTTGCGCGGTTCTTCCGGCGGAGGAATAAAAAAAGATGTCCCCTGTCCGAAAAAACAGGGAACATCTCAGTCTGCAGAAAAAGTGAAATCTCATCGCATATGCTGCATAACCTCACCCAAACGCCTGCATTTGGAGCCTGTCGACCTTTGTCAACAGGCTGAATCTGCCGGTTTCGCGCCTCAGTCGAGCACCAGCGATGGAGCGGAGTATGTACGTGCCTTCAATTCGCTGTTCAGCAGGTACAGGCTGCGCGGGTCGTCGCCGTAGAGCTTCATCTTGGTGATCTGGTCGTCGGAGTTTTTCTCCTCCTCGCCCTGTTCCTTGATGAACCAGTCCAAAAACTGTGTTGTACGGTAATCCTTTGCGTCAATTGCAGTGGCATAGATGTTATTGATCAGCGAGGTTACATATTTCTCGTGCTCCAAAGCCACCTGCAGCGGGCCGATCAGGTCCGTAAATGTTTTGTCCGGCTTGTCGATCGCGGCAAAGGTAACGGTCACGCTGTTGTTCTGAAGATAGCGGTAAAAAAGCATGGCGTGATCCATTTCTTCCTTTGCCTGAATCTCATACCAGCTGGCAAAGCCGTCCAGCCCCTTGGCATCATAGTAGTTGGCGATGTCCAGGTACAGGTAAGCGGAATACATTTCCTTGTTGATCTGGTCGTTCAACAATGCTGAAACTTTTGCATCCATGATATCATCCTCCATTTTAGATTTCGCTATATAGTAGCTTTCGCTTAACATAATATGTTATTGCAATTTCGTTTCAATTACAAGTGCTTTTCCCGCCCATTGAGAAAAATTTGCAAAAAATTCACAAAATAGCGCTATGGCGGCGCCGATGCCGGCGCGCTTCTCACCTGCGGGCAGATTCTTCGTCTGTCCCCTGTCCGGAAAGCTGCTTTGCAAACAGTTTTCTGAAAATCAATCTGACCAGAGGTCCAATAAAGAAAATCTGCAAACAAAGGGCAACCGGAAAGCAGAAAAATGCAAGCTGTATCCACTGTGTAAACCATGCGGCGGTGATCCCGTTATGAATGAAAGTGACAATCAGCGTAATGGTCGGCACAATGAGACATACCGTAAATGACTGGATTGCGAGGATGACGAATATTGGTCTGTCTTTTCCGGGGGTCACAATACGAAAGGCGAGTTTTTGTGCCGCCTTGCTGATGAAGAAGAAAATCAGACAGAATACGATCACATATTCAAGCCACATTTCCTTTATTGCAAGCGCAAGGCTGACATAGCTCAGACCGCCCATTTTCAGCGATATGGTATACACTGTCATAGAGAAAACCATAAAAAACACCATCATGAGGGTAAAAATCACACTTTGAAATTTTGTCTTTGGCATATACATAACTCCTCCTGCAAAACAAAAAACACCAAATATTGCCCCAACCATCAGACAAAGGTCGGAACGATATTTAGTGTCATTCTGTTCTGATATTAAATTTGCGGTTGTTATTATAGCATCCGCAAAACGGCATGTCAAGCGGTTGGAAACAAATCGCGGCGCGCTTTTCGCCTGCGGGCAGATTTCGGACAAACCGCACAATTTTCCCATTCCGCGTATATCTCCGCCGTTTTCTGCCCATACTACCAGCATTGGAGGTGCTGAGATGAAGAAAACAAATGGCGGCGCGACGCGCTGGTGGTCGGAGGACAAGGGCTTTTACATGATCCTGCTGCTGTGCATTCTGGCGGTAGCGGCGGCGGCATATGTCCTGTTTGTCTCGCCGCAGACGGAGCAGGCGGACCCGATGGACGGCTATCTGTATGAAGCCGAACAGAGCGTGACGGCATCCGCGCCGGTCGACAATGTACCGGCGATGGACAGCACGCCGCAGACGGATACGCAACAGGCGGAAGAATCGGATGAAACATCGGCGGAGGAACCGGCGGAGGAAACCTCCGGCGGGACGCAGGAGCCGGAACAGGAGGAGACTGTGCAGACGGCGGCGCTGACGTTCACGGTTCCGATTGCGCGCGACGTCACACGCGCCTATTCCGGCGATACGCTGGAATACGACGAGACGACCCGCGACTGGCGCACCCATGACGCTGCGGATTACGGCGGCGAACAGGGGGACGCCGTATGCGCCATTGCGGACGGTACGGTCACGCTGGTCGGTGACGATACCATCTATGGCAAATACGTCGTGCTCAGCCATGCGCAGGGCATGAACAGCATGTATGCCGGACTGGATGAAATCTCGGTCGAGGAGGGCGAGACGGTTTCCGGCGGGGAGCAGCTTGCCGTGCTGGGCGACCCGATGCCGCTGGAGGCGGAACAGGGCGCGCACCTGCATCTTGCCGTCACAAGGGACGGAGAGCCGGTCGATCCGGTCAGCTTATTCTGATCCTGTGCGATGAGATTCATTTTTTTCTAAAATTCGGGCAGTCAGCGCGTATTTCCACGCTGGCTGCTTCTTTTTTTGCGTCAATGCAAAAAAACCGCGGAAAAGCCTTGACTTTAACATGCTAAATTGTTAATATATTAGTTATGATAATAAAGAGCGGGCTGCGGCCTGCGTAAAAATTTTGAAGGAGAGATATCCATGAAGAAAAAAATCATCGCACTGCTCATGGCGTTGTCTATGGCAATGCTGCTGATGGCATGTGGTTCTAATTCGGATTCCAACGCAGCGAGTGACGCGGCGGACAACGGGTCGGCGCAGAGCGCGGACGCAGGCTCCGGCACGGCGTCGGGCGAGCGCACCAAGCTGATTGTCGGCTTTGACGCGGAGTTCCCGCCGTATGGCTATCTGGACGAGGAAACCAACGATTATACCGGCTTCGACCTCGATCTGGCGCAGGCAGTCTGCGACTACTATGGCTGGGAACTGGTCAAGCAGCCGATTGACTGGGATTCCAAGGATATGGAGCTGGATTCCGGCTCGATTGACTGTATCTGGAACGGCTTTACCATGAATGGACGGGAAGAGGACTACACCTTCTCCAAGCCGTACATCGACAATTCGCAGGTTATCGTAGTCAAGGCGGATTCCGATATCAAATCCGCGGATGATCTGGCGGGCAAGATTATGGACGTACAGGCGGACTCCTCCGCGCTGGCAGCGCTGTCCGGCGAGGACGCAACCGAGCTGGGCGCGAAGATCAACGCCTCTCTGGGTCAGCTGATTCAGGTATCCAACTACAACACCGCGTTTATGGATCTGGAAGCGGGCGCGGTTGACGCGATCGCAATGGATGTCGGCGTGGCAAACTATCAGCTGGCAAGCCGCAGCGGTGATTTTGTCATTCTGGACGATGAAATTTCCACCGAGCAGTATGCGATCGGCTTCAAGAAGGGCAACACCGCGCTGTGCGAGCAGGTAGAAGCGGCGCTGGACGCGCTGACCGAGGACGGCACAGTGGATGAGATCATCAAAAAGTGGGCAGAGATGGACGACGGCTCTTACAGCTATCTGTCGGACACCTGGTGCTACGAATAATCGCAGGCAATAAGAGGAACGCGGAGCGGCGGGGGATCTGCCGCTCTGTTTTTCATCAGAGAAGAAGGAAGGGAAGAAAATGGATTATATTCTATCTGTCGTCCAGCAGATCGGCGCCGGCATCGGCGCGTCGCTTCTGCTGTTTATTTTGACATTGATTTTTTCCATGCCGCTCGGTCTGCTGATATGCTTTGGACGCATGTCAAAGCTCCGTCCGGTGTCCGTTATTTTTGAATTTATCATTTCCGTGCTGCGCGGCACGCCGCTGATGCTCCAGCTGGTCGTCGTGTTCTTCGGTCCGTATTATGTATTCGGCATTCCGGTATCCAATCAATGGAGATTCTGGGCGGCAATCGTCGGCTTTTCCATCAATTACGCCGCTTATTTTGCCGAAATCTACCGTTCCGGCATCCAGTCGATCCCGAAGGGACAATATGAAGCGGCGGATGTGCTCGGCTATACCCGCACGCAGACGTTCTGCAAGATCATCTTCCCGCAGATGGTCAAGCGCGTGCTGCCGCCGGTGACAAACGAGATCATCACGCTGACCAAGGATACCTCGCTTGCCTTCGTGCTGGCATACGCGGAGATGTTTACGCTTGCCAAGCAGGTGGCGGCGGCGCAGGCATCCATCACACCGCTGTTCGTTGCGGGTCTGTTCTATTACATATTTAACTATGTCGTCGCTTATGTCATGAATGTCGTCGAGCGCAGGCTGGCGTACTATCAGTAAAGGAGGGTCTGCTGAAATGAAACTGTTGGAAATCAACCATCTGAAAAAGAGCTTTGGCGACCTGCATGTCCTGCATGATATCTCGATGTCTGTCGAGGAGGGCGAGGTCGTTTCCATCATCGGACCGTCCGGCTCCGGCAAGTCCACGCTGCTGCGCTGCGCGACCATGCTGGAAACAATGGACGGCGGCGATCTGATCTATGGCGGCGATGCGGCCGTCAGGGACGGCGTGTATGCCGACAAGGCGGCGCTGACCCGCCTCAAGAGCTTTTACGGTCTTGTCTTTCAGAACTTTAACCTGTTCCCGCATTATTCCGTGATGAAGAACCTGATCGACGCGCCGGTCAGCGTGCAGAAGCGCGACCGGTCAGAGGTGATCGAGGAGGCAAAGCGGCTGCTGGAGGACGTCGGTCTTGCGGAAAAGGCGGACAGTTATCCCTGTCAGCTGTCCGGCGGACAGCAGCAGCGCGTCGCCATTGCCCGCGCGCTGGCGATGAATCCGAAGATGCTGTTTTTTGATGAGCCGACCTCGGCGCTCGATCCGGAGCTGACGACAGAGGTACTCAAGATCCTGCGCCAGCTGGCGGAGCAGAAAATGACGATGGTCATTGTCACCCATGAGATCGACTTTGCCAGAGCGGTGTCCGACCGCGTGATCTTTATGGCGGACGGCTACATCGTGGAGCAGGGCGGTCCGGAGGAAGTGCTGGATCATCCGCAGAATCCGCGCACCAGGGCCTTTTTGCAGAAGGTTGCACGGTAAGCCGGAAAATTTTATCAAACAGAGGAAGCATAAGACAGTACTGGCAAAAAAAGTCGAAAGAATATTGACTTTTCCGATCGGTTGCGGTACAATAAACGCAGGGTTGTTTGGATACAGGCAATCCCCATCTCAAAAGCACAGTCACACCCCCAGACAATGCTTTATACCATCCCCTAATTCGCATGTTGTCGATTCCCCCCAAGACCTCCGCAACATGCAAAAAAATGCCACATGCATTCCCGCATCTGGCATTTTTATTTTGCGCAGAGATATAAATCCGTCATTTTTGGCGACATGCGCGTCAAAAATGACACTTCTCAGCCCGGAAGTGTGCGAGCGAATGCGAGTGCGCGCACCGGGCTGCATAACCTCAACCAAATGCTTGCATTTGGCTCCTGTCGACCTTTGTCGACAGGCTGAGACCCGCCGGATGGCAGTTCCGGCGGGTCTTTCTATAAGGGAGGATCGAGCAAG
>CAYNPX010000122.1:0-5565 GCA_964399205.1 uncultured Butyricicoccus sp. | reverse complement strand
CTTTTTCTACAATCTGGAATCCCCGCTTGGTATGAAGCGGGGATTTTTGTTAGTTTGTGTTCAGTAGTATATTGCGAATTTCTATTAAACCGTCGCGGATGAGGCTGCCATTGGATTCTATAGAAAGAGCGATATGATTTGCAGCATACACAATGGAGAAAGACAATAGACAAAAACAAAATGTAATACACACGAGCAGAGCGATGAATTGACCAGTTTTCATAGAATCACCTTTTCATTATGCAAAATATGAATATTTATAATTATCTATGGTGCCACAACTTTACAAAATTGTAAATAGAGATATTTGTTTAAAATTGTTAATTATTTGTAAACAGTAAAAAGGTATTTGACTGGCTAAGAGTGGGAGAGAAAGCGCATCGGATTTTCTGCTATTATAGAGCAGGTTGTTGTTTGAAGGCAAAATAAAATGTTAGCACATACATACTTATCAACTATTTCACAAAATGCGTTGAGATCATGCGAAATTAACGGATGAATTTTTACATGGGAGATGTTGACACAATATACAATGTGTGGTATGCTGTCAAAAGATTAGCATGAACTAATCATACCGTTGCAGCAACAGGAGGGATTTTGGATGGAGCTGACGGGTACACATCTCCGCTATTTATTGAGCATGTATCAGCTGTCGGATGAGGATGGCGGCATGAGGCTGACGCAGATCGCAAAGGCATTGCATGTAAAAAAAGCGTCCGTCGCGCGCATTGTAAGCGTTTTTCGGGAGAAGGAGCTGGTTGACCAGCAGCCGTATGGGAAAGTACATCTGACGGAGCGCGGCAGACAGGCGGCCGTTTCATATGGTCAGCAGGTCGAGCTGCTGGCGAACAGCTTGCAGATATCGCTGCCGCTCAGTCCGCAGGAAGCGTATGACGCAGCCTGTATTCTGCTGCCTGAGCTGCCGGAACGGTGCATTTCTGTTTTGGGACAGACATCAGACTGATGGCACAGGCAGCCAGATAGCCGGAAACAGAACAAGACCTCCGTTGCCGTGGAGACAGGAAGGAGGTCTATGGCTGGAATTTTATTTGTCGTCTGTCTTTTTGGGAAGCAGTGCGTTCAGGATACCCGTATTTTTTACCCAGTCGCCGTGGATGTGCAGATAACCCTGCGTGTCGGGTCGGAAACCGCCATCCCGAATCTTGTCCTCGATGCGCCAGAAATGCGCGAGCGCGACCTTGATCTGTTCGTTCGGATGATTGATATCCACCTGAAAGAAGATGTCGTCCTTTCCGACGGAATCAAACCGCAGGTCTGTGATCTGTTTCTCCGGATACTGCCGGCGCAGCTGCGTGAGCAGTATGGTGCGGAAGGCTTCCAGCGCCATATCATCCAGTCCGGCGTCCAGAATGCGGATGCGCTCGACAAAGGAAGCGAGCGTATATTCAATGCGCAGGCGGCAATTGGGGACGATCGGCGTGATACCGCCTCTTTTGCGGTCTGCCTGCAGGGTGACGATGAAATTTTTCTTTCGGTCGCCATAGAGACAGTCATAGGCGATCAGCATGGACTTGCCGCAGTGCGGGCAGGTATTGCGGAACAGAGAGCCATCCTTCGCTTTTTGCGCGATCTCCGGTTCCTTTTCCGCGTAGATCAGATTCCACTGAGGAAGATCAAAAGGCTGTTCACAGTTCGGGCAGGTGAACGAAACGGTCTGACGGTTTGACATAGCGCATCACTCCTTTTGTTCGCTCGAACCGCCGAAAAAATATGTTACACCAGCTATTGTATCATAGATTGGGGAAAAAGTCAGTGCGGATATGCGGTTTTTTGTGAACGGATGGCGTCATGTAAAATATGGCAGCCTATATAAACAATGCACAAAAAGAAAGATTAGCACACACTAATAAACGGCAAAAGTGCCAAAAAAATAAAATGATTCCGGTAAAATTGGATTTCGTATTGACAAAATGAAGTGGAAAGGGTAATATATGAGGTGGTTAGTAACAACTAACTCGTTCTTCATACACAAAGAGTGTTAGGGTACTCTAAGTTGGAATAGGAAAAAGGAGGAAGGATCATGATGCCATTAACACTCGCAACAGTGGGCGAGGATAATACCATCAAAAGGATCGGCGGAAAGCCGGAGGTCAAGAAGCATCTTGAAAATCTGGGCTTTGTCGTCGGCGGAAATGTGAGGGTCATCACAACAATGGGTGGCAACATTATTGTCAATGTAAAGGAAACCCGTGTCGGTATTAGCCAGGAAATGGCACAGAAAATCATGATCTAAGGCGCAGGAATAGCGTCTCACAGTTTTTTCATTACAAAAGGGAAAGGAGAGATTCGACATGACATTAAAGGAAGCCAAGGTGGGAAGCACCGTCACCGTCAAAAAGCTGACAGGCGCGGGAGCCATCAAGCGCCGCATTATGGATATGGGCATCACAAAGGGTGTTGACATTTATATCCGCAAGGTTGCGCCGCTGGGCGATCCGATTGAAGTTACTGTCCGCGAATATGAGTTGTCCTTGCGCAAGGAAGACGCGGAGACCATCGAAGTTACAGCAAAATAAAAGACCGCCGTTCGCAAGCGTTCTTTATTTTTAGCAGGTGATTAGCAATAACTAATTATATCCTGCAGAAAGGATTGAAACTATGGAGTTGAGAATTGCCTTAGCCGGCAACCCGAACAGCGGTAAAACGACCCTGTTTAACGGTCTCACCGGCGCCAATCAGTTCGTCGGCAACTGGCCGGGCGTAACGGTTGAGAAAAAAGAAGGCAGGCTGAAGAAGCACACCGGCATTATCATTACCGACCTTCCGGGTATCTATTCGCTTTCTCCTTATACGCTGGAGGAAGTTGTAGCGAGAAATTACTTACTGGGAGAACGTCCGGATGCCATTTTAAACATCATTGACGGCACCAATCTGGAGCGTAACCTGTATCTGACTACACAGCTGGTCGAGCTGGGCATCCCGGTTGTCGTTGCTGTCAACATGATGGACATCGTCGAAAAGAACGGCGACAAGATCAATATCAAAGAATTGTCCCGCGAACTGGGCTGCAAGGTCGTTGAGATTTCCGCGCTCAAGGGCAGGGGCATCATGGAAGCGGCAGAGGCTGCGATTGACGCCGCGAACAATACCAAGACCATTCCGCAGCATACCTTCTCCGGTCCGGTTGAACATGCGATTGCGCACATCGAAGAGGCCGTTTTGCATGATATGCCGGAGGAGCAGCAGCGCTGGTACGCGATCAAGATCTTCGAGCGCGACAGCAAGGTTCTGGAGCAGCTGAATATTCCGGAGGACAAACTCAAGCATATCGAGTCTGACATCGAGGCCGCGGAGAAGGAAGAGGATGATGACGCGGAGTCTATCATCACAAACGAGCGTTATCTGTATATCTCGTCCATCATCAAGGGCTGCTATCGGAAGCAGTCGGCGGGCAAGCTGTCAATCTCCGACAAGATCGACCGCATCGTGACGAATCGTATTTTGGCGCTGCCGATATTTGCGGTTGTCATGTTTATCGTGTATTATGTTTCTGTTACGACAGTCGGTACAGTTGCGACCGACTGGGCGAATGACGGCGTGTTCGGCGATGGCTGGCACCTGTTCGGCATCGGTTCCTCCGATTATGGCGAGGTTTCCGAGGAATACGGCGACGCCATGACAGTTGCAAACGGCTTTGTTACGTTTGCCGCTGAAAACGGCATAGATACCTCCGCTGTAGAGGAGGCAATGGATTCCGAAGCAGAGGAATATGATCCGGCGGCAGCGCAGGCTGCAATGACCGAATTTGCGGCACAGTTCTCTGATACCGATGAGGCGTCTTATCTGGTAGAGGATGAGGAAACGCTTGCAACAGAAGAAGTCACTTCTACCGGCGCAGAGCTGCAGGAAGCGCTCGCTGTTTTGGCAGAGTACAACTACGAAGAGCCGGATCCGGCGGACTACGGCGTTTGGATTCCGGGCGTTCCGGTATTCATTGAGAAGGCGCTCACCAGCCTGAATTGCGCGGATTGGCTGTCCGGTCTGATCCTCGACGGCATCGTCGGCGGCGTCGGCGCGGTACTCGGCTTCGTTCCGCAGATGCTCGTGCTGTTCATCTTCCTCGCGTTCCTTGAGGCGTGCGGCTACATGGCGCGTGTCGCGTTTATCATGGATCGTATCTTCCGCCGGTTCGGACTGTCCGGCAAGTCGTTCATCCCGATCCTGATCGGTACCGGCTGCGGCATTCCGGGCGTCATGGCTTCCCGAACGATTGAAAACGAAAAAGACCGTCGAATGACGATCATGACGACAACATTTATCCCGTGCGGCGCAAAGACCCCGTTTATCGCAATGGTTGCGGGCGCGATCTTTGGCGGCGCGGCATGGGTAGCAACATCCGCTTATTTCCTTGGCATTGCGGCGATCATCTGCTCCGGTGTCATTCTGAAGAAAACAAAGATGTTTGAAGGCGATCCGGCTCCGTTCGTTATGGAACTGCCGGCATACCATATGCCGACTCTCGGCACGGTACTGCGCAGCATGTGGGAGCGCGGCTGGTCGTTTATCAAAAAGGCCGGCACAATCATCCTGCTGTCTACAATCCTCGTCTGGTTCCTGTCCTTCTTCGGCTGGGTCGACGGCAGCTTCGGTATGCTGGCTGAGGATCAGCTGGATCATTCCATCCTCGCTACCGTTGGCAGCGCGATCTGCTGGATTTTCGCTCCGCTTGGCTTCGGCAACTGGCAGGCAACAGTCGCTTCCATCACCGGCCTGATCGCAAAGGAAAACATCGTCGGTACAATGGGTATTTTGTACGGCGCCGGCGAAGGCACGGTTTACCAGACAATGGCGGCTACCTTTACACTGGCAAGCGGCTATGCATTCCTTGCGTTTAACCTGCTGTGCGCACCGTGCTTCGCGGCAATGGGCGCGATCCGTCGTGAGATGAATAACACGAAATGGTTCTGGTTTGCAATCGGTTATCAGTGCGGCTTCGCTTATCTGGTCGGTCTGGTCATCTATCAGATTGCAAGCGCATTCACGGGCGGCGGCTTCGGTATCGGTACCATTGTTGCCCTTGCGGTTATCGTTGTATTCTTCTATATGCTGCTCCGTCCGTCTAAGGAAAAGAGAGCGCTGAAGGGTACGCTGGCGGCAAAATCATAAGATAGCCTGAACCTTTCCCGAACGCTGTACCAAAGGAGGAAAAGATATGTTTGCTTGGCTGGCGGCAAATCTCGGAACCATTTTTGTAGCACTGATCGTGATTGCGATTGTAGCGGCAATCATTCACAAGCTGCACAGTGACCACAAAAAGGGCATCCACTCCTGCGGCGGCAGCTGCGGCGGCTGCGGAGGCGGCTGCCCCGGCTGCACGAGCGGCGCTGCGGGCTGTAGTACATGTAATGGCTGTAGCCCACAGAAAAAATAAGTGCATAAGTAAAACTTGTAATAATTTCACCAAAAGTCACGGCATGGGAGCACAAGCGGCTTCCTGCCAAAGAACACGGAAACGGGATACCTCCTGCTGTAGAACAGAAACTACAGCGGGAGGTATTTCCGTGTCAGGACAACATGCTGTCAACCAAATGCAAGCATTTGGTT
>CAYNPX010000121.1:0-5587 GCA_964399205.1 uncultured Butyricicoccus sp. | reverse complement strand
TTGTCGATGGTCTTCGGGATGCCCATTACGCGGCAGTCATAGCCGACCTTCTTCATATACTTGGAAATCTTGTTGCAGGTATCCATGGAGTCGTTGCCGCCGTTGTAGAAGAAATAACGAACGTCATACTTCTTGAAGATCTCAAGGATGCGCTTGTAATCGGTGTCATCGACATCCGGATCTGCGATCTTGTAACGGCAGGAACCCAGTGCAGAGGACGGCGTGTACTTCAGAAGCTCCAGCTCAGCCGGATCTTCCTTATCCATTACATACAGTTTATCATTCAGAACACCGACAATGCCGTTTGCAGCGCCGTATACAGTGGTGATGGAATCGGAATCCAGACCAGCCTTGATTGCGCCGTATGCGCTGGCATTGATAACAGAAGTAGGACCACCGGACTGTCCGATGATCATTGCGCCCTTCAGTTCACTCATAATCAAAAACCTCCTAAAATTATTATGAATGAAATGCGGTGGGATTTTGACAGAAATCTACGGGAGATATGCCCTGTCAAGCCGCATTTTCAGATGTTAAGATGAATATACCATATTTTCGGCAGAAAATCAATTCTTTTTGCAGATGGAACAAAATTTGGATACAATTTGTGTAAAATTTGCGAAAATTACATAATCGACTTGATTTTATATGAAAAGGCTGGTAAAATATGAGCATATGGAGTCCGCATGTCATATGGATCGAATTTATGCGGAAAAATTCTGAAAGGAAGATGAATAATGGCACTTGTAACTACTACTGAGATGTTCAAGAAGGCATATAACGGCGGCTATGCTGTTGGCGCTTTCAATGTAAACAACATGGAAATCGTGCAGGGCATCACGGAGGCTGCCGGCGAGCTGAAGTCTCCTGTTATCCTTCAGGTTTCCAAGGGCGCTCGCGCTTACGCAAACCACACCTATCTGGTAAAGATGGTAGAAGCAGCAGTCATTGAAAATCCGGATATCCCGATCGCACTGCATCTGGATCACGGCGATTCCTTCGAGACTTGTAAGTCCTGCATCGACGGCGGTTTTACCTCCGTTATGATCGACGCTTCTTCCAAGCCGTTTGAGGAAAACATCGAGCTGACCAAGAAGGTTGTAGAGTACGCGCACGATCATGGCGTTGTTGTTGAGGCTGAGCTGGGCACGCTGGCCGGCGTCGAGGACGAGGTCGCTGTCGAGTCCGGCAAGGAGAGCTACACCCATCCGGAAGAGGTTGAGGAATTTGTTTCCCGCACCGGATGTGATTCTCTGGCAATTGCAATCGGCACGTCTCATGGCGCGTATAAGTTTACTCCGGAGCAGTGCACCCGCAATGAAGAGGGTGTTCTGGTTCCGCCTCCGCTGCGCTTTGACGTTCTGGAAGAGTGCATCAAGCGTCTGCCGGGCTTCCCGATCGTTCTGCACGGATCTTCCTCTGTTCCACAGGAATTTGTAAAGATGGTAAACGCTTATGGCGGCAACATGCCGGATGCAATCGGCATCCCGGAGGAGCAGCTGCGTAAGGCTGCTCAGCTGGCTGTATGCAAGATCAATATCGACTCCGATATCCGTCTGGCTATTACCGCTTCTATCCGCAAGTACCTCGTTGAGCATCCGGATCATTTTGACCCGCGCCAGTATCTGAAGCCGGCACGTCAGGCTGTTAAGGACATGGTAGCGCACAAGATCGTTAATGTTCTTGGCTCCGATGGCAAGGCTTAATTGATTTTCCCTTCAAACAAAACAGTAGCCGCATCCGCCCGGATGCGGCTCTTTTTTGGCTCTATGTCAATAGTTGGGGCAGAGAGGACGGACAGGAAACGAATCAATTTGCCCAAACAGCCTTGCAAATGAATGAAATCATGCGAAAATGATAAAAAAAGCGAAATAACCTTCAAAAAAATACGGATTTTTGCAAAAAAAATCCGGCAAGGCACTTGCAATATGCAGGGAAGTTTTATAAAATATTCTCAGGATAATATTTTTAACAAATTCGCTGTATGGCGGGAAAAGAGTGAAGTATAAAATGCTTAACATTAAGATTACTCCGGCAACGGAGAAAAAGCAGAAGCCGGATCAGACCAATCTGGGCTTTGGCGTCTATTATACCGATAACATGTTTATAATCGATCACACAGAAGGAATCGGCTGGCATGATGCCCGTATCGTACCATATCGGCCGCTGCAGATCGATCCGGCTGCCATGGTTCTGCATTATGCGATGGAATCCTTTGAGGGACTGAAGGCATACCGCACACCGGAGGGCAAGATTCAGCTGTTCCGTCCGGACTGCAATGCAGAACGTATGATCAACACCAATGCGCGTATGTGCCTGCCGTCCCTGTCGGTTGAAGATTTTATTCAGGCAGTCAAGACGCTGGTCAAGGTGGAAGAGGACTGGGTTCCGTCCGAGCCGGGCACCTCGTTGTATATCCGCCCGTTTGTCATTGCGACAGAGCCGCATCTGGGTGTCCGCCCGTCTAAGACGCACCAGTTTATGATTATCTGCTCTCCGGTTGGCGCTTACTATTCTACCGGCATCAATCCGGTTAAGATTTTTGTTGAGGACGAATACACCCGTGCATGTCCGGGCGGCACCGGTTTCACCAAGTGCGGCGGCAACTATGCCGCATCGCTGATCTCTCAGGTCAAGGCACATGACCTCGGCTATGAGCAGACCCTGTGGCTGGATGGCGTAGAGCACAAATACGTAGAAGAGGTCGGTTCGATGAACTGCTTCTTTAAAATTGACGGCAAGGTTTACACCGCGCCGTGCGTCGGTACGGTATTGCCGGGCGTTACCCGCCGTTCCTGCATTGACCTGCTGAAGAAGTGGGGCTATGAGGTATCTGAGGAGCGTCTGCCGATCGTCGACGTGATGAAGGCTTCCGAGGAAGGCAAGCTGGAAGAGGTATTCGGCACCGGCACAGCGGCCGTCATCTCTCCGGTTGGTGAGCTGCGCTATGAGGGCGAGGTCGCTTACATCAACAACGGCGAAATCGGACCGGTGACGCATAAGCTGTATGACACCCTGACTGGCATCCAGTGGGGCACGATGCAGGACGACATGGGCTGGACCGTTCCGGTTGAGTAATTCTTGGGAACTTCTGAAACATTCGTCTGCGACTGGTCGATTGAATCAGCGCTTCCTTTATTTCAATACCTTATTTTCAATAAATAAAACAGAGGATGGACCGCGGGGTGTCTTTTCGTTGGTTCATCCTCTTTTTATAGAGGCGGAACCGCGTCATTGGAACAGCGGCGCCGCCGCAAAATACAATAAAGAAGGGACAAAGACATGAAAAAAGGCATGAAACGTGTGTTGTCAATGTGTTTGGCTCTGCTTGCCGTAATGGGCGGTATGTTCTTTCCCGCAGCAAATACGGCAGAGGCAGCGGAGACAATCACAGTTGGCACAAATGCAGAATTTCCGCCGTTTGAGTACATCAACAACGACGGCGAACCGGATGGCTTCGACATGGCGGTCATCAAGGCGATCGGTGAGGCAGAGGGCTTTGAGGTCAAGGTTACCAACATGGAGTTCAAATCCCTGATTGCGTCGCTGTCAACCGGCAGTCTCGACGCCGTGATCGCCGGCATGACGGTCACGGAGGAACGTCAGCAGTCGGTCGATTTTTCCGACAGCTATTACACCGCGACACAGTGCATCGTCATTCCGAAGGACAGCGATATCACTTCGCTGGCAGACCTGAACGGCAAAAAGATTGCGGTGCAGGAGGGTACGACTGGCGACCTGTTATGCACACCGGCAGAGGATAATGATATCATCACCGATGAGAGCACGGAAGTACAGCGCTTTAAAAAGGGAACCGATGCGGTCGTTACGCTGAACAACGGCGGCGTTGACGCTGTTGTCATCGATAAAAATCCGGCGGAAAATTTTGTTGCGAATAATAAGGACAAGCTCAAGCTGGTTGAAGACGAAAGCTCCACAGAAGAATACGCAATTGCGGTTGGCAAGGGCAACACGGAACTGCTGGAAAAGATCAATGCGGGTCTTGCCACGATCAAGGAGAACGGCACGTTTGACGCGCTGGTTGAGGAATATATTGAAGGAGACACCGATGAAGCGGACGACGCGGAAGCGGAGGACCGGGGATTCATCGACAATCTGAAATATGTGTTTGTTGACACCAACGGCTGGCAGCTGATGCTCAATGGTCTTGGCGTCACGATCGGGATCTCCTTCTGCGCGGGCATCCTGGGCATCGTGCTCGGTTTTGCTCTGGCGCTCATGAAGCTGACGGAGACACGGAAAAAGCGCAAGACTGCACTGTCCCGCATTGCGGGTGCGTATATTGATATCATCCGCGGCACACCGGCGATGGTTCAGCTGCTCATCATGTTCATGGTAATCTTCCGCAGCAAATACGCGCCGGTCGCGGCGATCCTGTCGTTTGGCATGAACAGCGGCGCGTACATCGCGGAAAATATCCGCGCCGGCATTCTGGCGGTAGATTCCGGACAAATGGAAGGCGGTCGTTCGCTCGGTTTTACCTATGGCGAGACAATGCGATATATTATTCTGCCGCAGGCGATCAAGAATGTCATTCCGGCTCTGGGCAATGAAATGATTACGCTGGTAAAGGAGACATCCATTGTCGGTTACGTTGCAATCGTCGATCTGACCAAGGCGGGCGACTTTATCGTATCGCGTACCTATCAGGCATTCCTGCCGCTGATTGCGGTAGCAATCGTCTACTATATTATAGTAAAGATCATGACCAAGATTTTGGCTGTTATCGAAAGGAGGCTGCGTCAGAGTGATAATCGTTAAGAACCTGAAAAAGAGCTTTGGCGAGCTTGAGGTCTTAAAGAAGATCGACTGTCATATCCGGCAGGGCGAATGCGTCGTTATCATCGGGCCGTCCGGCTCCGGTAAGAGTACATTCCTGCGCTGCCTCAACCGTTTGGAGGAGCCGACCGGCGGAGAGATCATTTTTGACGGTAAAAACATTACCGACCGGTCGAATGATATCAATAAAATCAGACAGAAGCTGGGCATGGTATTTCAGCATTTCAATCTGTTCAACCATCTGACGGTCGAGGAAAATTTAACGCTTGCGCCGGTGAAGCAGAAGCTGATGAGCGAAGAGGAAGCAAAGAAGAAGGCGACCGAACTGCTCACCCGCGTAGGGCTGGTGGAAAAGGCGGATAATTATCCGGCACAGCTTTCCGGCGGTCAGAAGCAGCGCGTTGCGATTGTGCGCTCCATGATGATGAATCCGAAGGCGATTCTGTTTGACGAGCCGACGAGCGCGCTTGACCCGGAGATGGTAGGCGAGGTTCTGGACGTTATGAAGAAGCTGGCGGAGCAGGGCATGACAATGGTCTGCGTTACCCATGAGATGGGCTTTGCAAGGGATGTGGCCGACCGCGTTATCTTTATGTCGGACGGTTACATTACCGAGGAGGGCACACCGGAGCAGATTTTTACGCATCCACAGCAGGAGCGAACAAAGGCGTTCCTCAGTGCGGTTATGAAGTAAATCAGGATAAATCAGGATAAATCAGAGGGCAGTCCATTGTAGGACTGCCCTCAAACTGTAGAAAAAGTGAAATCTCAACGCATAGGATGCAGG
>CAYNPX010000120.1:0-5600 GCA_964399205.1 uncultured Butyricicoccus sp. | reverse complement strand
AGCCTCCCTTTTGCATCCGCCTCATATGTGTTATACTGTGAAAAAGAAATTTTCAGAACGGGGAATACCATCATGAAAAACAGGAAATACTGGAAATACGGCTGTTTCTCCATAGCAGTGGCACTGATGCTGTGCTGTGTTCATTTTGCGCGGCTGGACGCGCTGCTGCGGCGGTACTGCAAGGACGCGCTCTTTCGATCCTATCTGGGGCAGTATGGCTTGTATCTGCTGTTCCTGCTGGCGGCAGCGTACATGCTGTATGTACTGTGGCTGTGGATTCGCGTCAATCCATCGCGCAGGCGGGCACTGCGCGTGACGATTGCCGCAGTGGTTCTCTATGCGTTTTTGTCGGGCGGCTATGTCCGGTACCATCAGCAGGTGTATGCGCAGAGCAGCACGCAGGCGAAGTATCAGAAGGCGTATGATAAGGGGCTGCTGTACGACCTGCGCGGGCTGTTTAAATAGGGGTATCATGCAGGACGGCAGCGCGCGACCTGCATTGCAGATTTTGCGCCGGCAGGGCGCTCCAAACCGGAAAATCTTTTCTGTTTGTGCAAAATTATGTATAAATACCGGCGGAAAGGGTATCCTGTTTTATGCTTTGTAAAAATGGAGAAAAAAAGATTGACAGGAGGAAGTTTATGGAGTAAAATGTTTGAGTATGCAATAAGGAGGTATTTCTATGCTCTCTCAGCTGTCTTCGGCGGAAAAGGTCGTCGGTGTCAAACAGTCCAAAAAAGTCATACGTGACGGCGGCGCGAAAATGGTATTCATCGCCGCGGACGCAGAGCGTCGGATTACCGAACCCATCCGCGAACTGTGCGCGGAACACGGTGTTGATGTAACAGAGGTTCCTTCCATGAAGGAACTTGGCACGGCAGTCGGTATTGCTGTCGGCGCCGCTGTTGTCACAGTGATTGCCTGATTTTAACGGGACAACTGTTCCGCTGAAATAAATCTATTTAATCTTTTGAAGGAGGTGCAAGTTAAATGCCAACCTTTAACCAGCTCGTTCGCAAGGGCAGACAGGCAGTAGAGTACAAGTCTACCGCTCCGGCGCTTCAGGTAGGTCTGAACTCCCTGAAGAAGAAGGCTACCAGCCAGCCGGCTCCGCAGAAGAGAGGTGTCTGCACAACCGTAAAGACCATGACCCCGAAAAAGCCGAATTCCGCACTGCGTAAGGTCGCTCGTGTAAAGCTGACCAATGGTATGGAAGTTTCCGCTTATATCCCGGGTATCGGTCATAATCTGCAGGAGCACTCCGTCGTTATGGTTCGCGGCGGTCGTGTAAAGGATCTTCCGGGCGTCCGTTACCACATTATCCGCGGTTCTCTGGATACCCAGGGCGTGGCGAACCGCCATCAGGCTCGTTCCAAGTATGGCGCAAAGCGTCCGAAGGCAGGTAAGTAATTTTACCCTGACCCACAAACCCACATTTTACCCGTGCATTTGACTTGAACACGTTCCGTTCAGCAAAGCAAAAAACAGCTTTGTCCTGAGCGCGTTTGAATAGATTTATTTCAGACTCCTCGGACAGGCGATGACAAGAGCCAGGGGTGGCTTTTGAAGTACCTATGAAATCATTTTTATTGTGAAGGAGGGAAGTATCGTGCCAAGAAGAGGATTTGTTCCCAAGAGAGAAGTTCTTCCGGATCCGCTTTATGGTTCCCAGCTCGTCACCAAGCTGATCAACTCGATCATGCTCGACGGCAAGAAGGGCGTAGCTCAAAAGGTTGTTTACGGTGCTTTTGATATCGTAAAGGAAAAGACTGGCCGCGATCCGTTAGAAGTATTTACTGAGGCAATGGATAATATCATGCCGTCTCTGGAGGTTAAGGCGCGCCGTGTAGGCGGCGCAACCTATCAGGTTCCGATGGAGGTCCGTCCGGAGAGACGTCAGACCCTGGGCCTGCGCTGGATCACCAAGTACGCCCGTGCCCGTTCTGAGAGAACGATGGCGCAGAGACTTGCGGGCGAGATCATGGATGCAGTGAATAATCTGGGCGGTGCTGTTAAGAAACGTGAAGACACCCATAAGATGGCAGAGGCCAATAAGGCATTTGCGCATTACAGATTCTAATCGAATCTTAGGGTAGCTTTACGAAAGGAGAGTAACATGTCCAGAGAGTTTACACTGGAAAACACGAGAAATATCGGTATCATGGCGCATATCGATGCCGGCAAGACGACGACCACCGAGCGCATTCTGTATTACACCGGACGCACGCATAAGATCGGTGAGACGCACGAGGGCGCGGCCGTCATGGACTGGATGGCGCAGGAGAAGGAGCGCGGTATCACCATTACCTCCGCTGCGACTACCTGCCATTGGAAGGGCAACCGTATCAATATCATTGACACCCCGGGTCACGTTGACTTCACAGTAGAGGTTCAGCGTTCCCTGCGTGTACTGGATGGCTCTGTTTGCGTATTCTGCGCAAAGGGCGGCGTTGAGCCGCAGTCTGAAACCGTATGGCATCAGGCGGACGAGTATAAGGTTCCGCGTATGGCGTTCGTCAACAAGATGGATATCATGGGCGCAAACTTTTATAACGTCGTTCAGATGATGAAGGATCGCCTGAAGTGCACTCCGGTGCCGGTTCAGCTGCCGATTGGCGCAGAGAGCGAGTTTGTCGGTATCATCGACCTGATGACCATGCGTGCGGAGGTTTACTATGATGACCTCGGCAAGGACATCCGCGATGAGGATATCCCGGCGGACATGCTCGAAAAGGCTGAGCAGTACCGTGATGAAATGGTAGAGCTCATCACGGAGACCGATGATGATCTGATGATGAAATACCTCGAGGGCGAGGAGATCACCGTTGAGGAGCTGAAGAAGGCGCTTCGTCAGGCAACCATCGACAACAAACTGGTTCCGGTACTGTGCGGTACCGCTTACCGCAATAAGGGCGTTCAGATGCTGCTGGATGCGATTATTGACTATATGCCGGCTCCGATCGACATTCCGCCGATCAAGGGCGTGAATCCGGAGACTGGCGAAGAGGATGAGCGTCCGTCTGATGACAGTGCGCCGTTCTCCGCACTGGCATTTAAGATCGCAACCGACCCGTTTGTCGGACGTCTGTCGTTCTTCCGCGTATATTCCGGCACATTGGATGCGGGTACTTCCATACTCAATGCAACCAAGGATAAGCGCGAGAGAATGGGTCGTATCCTGCTGATGCACGCAAACCACCGCGAGGATATCACCAAGGTTTATTCCGGCGATATCGCGGCAGCAGTTGGCTTCAAGAACACCACCACCGGCGATACGCTGTGTGATGAGAAGCACCCGATCATCCTGGAGTCTATGAACTTCCCGGATCCGGTTATCCGCGTTGCGATTGAGCCGAAGACCAAGGCGGGTCAGGAGAAGATGGGCATCGCGCTGGCAAAGCTGGCGGAAGAGGACCCGACCTTCAAGACCTACACCGATGACGAGACCGGTCAGACTATTATCGCCGGCATGGGCGAACTGCATCTGGAGATCATCGTAGACCGTCTGCTGCGTGAATTTAAGGTGGAAGCAAATGTAGGCAAGCCGCAGGTCGCTTACAAGGAGACTATCCGCCGCAAGGCAGACGTCGAGTGCAAGTATGCACGTCAGTCCGGCGGTAAGGGTCAGTATGGTCACGTTAAGATCATTCTGGAGCCGAACGAACCGGGCGCAGGCTATGAGTTCATCAACAGCGTTGTCGGCGGCGCGATTCCGAAGGAATATATCGAGCCGGTCAATCAGGGCATTCAGGGCGCGATGCAAAACGGCGTACTGGCCGGATACCCGGTTGTTGACTGTAAGGTTACACTGTATGATGGATCGTATCATGAAGTTGACTCTTCTGAAATGGCATTTAAGATCGCCGGTTCTATGGCATTCAAGGATGCGATGAAGAAAGCAGAGCCGGTTCTGACCGAGCCGATCATGCAGGTTGACGTTATGGTTCCGGAGGAATATATGGGCGACGTCATTGGCGACCTCAATTCCCGCCGCGGCCAGATTCAGGGCATGGAGCCGCGCGGTGCCGTTCAGGCGATTTCCGCAGCAGTCCCGCTGTCTGAGATGTTCGGCTATGCCACTGACCTTCGTTCCCGTTCACAGGGTCGCGGTCAGTATGTCATGCAGCCGAGCCACTATTCTGAAATCCCGAAGAGCATTCAGGAAAAAATCATCGCTACCCGCAATAAGCAGGGCTAATTACAAAGGTTATGCTTGCTTTTTTGCAGGGAGTATTATAAAATAAAGTCTGTAAATGACTGCGTTGTTTGTTATTATTGTTTGTTATTATATGAAGGAGGATACCAGCAATGGCAAAGGAAAAGTACGTAAGAGACCTGCCTCATGTTAACATTGGTACGATCGGCCACGTTGACCATGGCAAGACCACCCTTACCGCAGCAATCACCAAGGTTCTGGCTATGGAGGGTCAGGCCGAAGTTCAGAAGTATGATGAGATCGACAAGGCTCCGGAAGAGAAGGAGCGCGGCATCACCATCAACACCGCACATGTAGAGTACAAGACCAAGAAGCGTCACTATGCACACGTTGACTGCCCGGGTCATGCGGACTACGTTAAGAACATGATTACCGGCGCTGCTCAGATGGACGGCGCGATCCTGGTTGTTTCTTCCGCTGACGGTCCGATGCCGCAGACCCGTGAGCACATCCTGCTGGCTCGTCAGGTAGGCGTTCCGTACATCGTTGTCTTCATGAACAAGGTTGACCAGGTTGACGACGAGGAGCTGCTGGATCTGGTTGAGATGGAGATCCGTGAGCTGCTGTCTGACTATGAGTTCCCGGGCGACGATATTCCGGTTATCCGCGGCACCGCACTGGGCGTTCTGGAGTCCGATTCCGACGATCCGAACGCACCGGAGTACGCTTGCATCCATGAGCTGATGGACGCTGTTGACGAATACATTCCGACTCCGGAGCGTAAGGCTGACCAGCCGTTCCTGATGCCGGTCGAGGACGTATTCTCGATCACCGGTCGCGGCACCGTAGCTACCGGTCGTGTAGAGCGTGGTCAGGTCAAGATGGGCGAGGAAGTTGAAATTGTAGGTCTGATGGATGCTCCGCGCAAGACGGTTGTAACCGGTATCGAAATGTTCCGTAAGCTGCTTGACTACGCAGAAGCGGGCGACAACATCGGCACACTGCTCCGTGGTATTCAGAAGAATGAGGTTGAGCGCGGTCAGGTTATCGCAAAGCCGGGCACCATTCATCCGCATACCAAGTTCAAGGGTCAGGTATACGTTCTGAAGAAGGAAGAGGGCGGCCGCCATACTCCGTTCTTCAACAACTACCGTCCGCAGTTCTACTTCCGTACCACCGACGTTACCGGCGTTATCACGCTGCCGGAAGGCACTGAGATGTGTATGCCGGGCGATAACGTTGATATGAACGTAGAGCTGATCACTCCGATCGCTATCGAGAAGGGTCTGCGTTTCGCTATCCGTGAGGGTGGTCGTACCGTAGGTTCCGGCGTTGTTACTGAGATTTACGAATAATTTTGGTAAATATATCGTGCATTTGGTCCCGTCCGGATTTCCGGACGGGACTTTTTGCGTTTGGTCGTGCCGGAATCGGCGCAAAAAAA
>CAYNPX010000119.1:0-5616 GCA_964399205.1 uncultured Butyricicoccus sp. | reverse complement strand
GAGAACCTGACGAAAAATCCGGCAGTGCAATCGCTGCATCTTAACTTTACGGATAGGCTCTAACTGCAAGAAACCTCCTTCTTCGTTTTCCTGTTCATAACTACAATGGATATCAGAACCAGCAGGATGCCGCCTATACTGACGGCATCCATTTTTTCATGATACAACATAACACCCAGTACAGTTCCTACGATGGGTTCAGCTGAAGCGACAATTGGTACTTTGCTTGTCTCCGTGATAAAAGTCAGTCCAATATAATATAACACATATGCCAATGCAGTTGGGATAATCGCAAGCAACAACCCAATCGCTATGATGCGCAGAAGTGAAGCATTGACCTGCAAGACCCATGGTTTAGCCGGAACAAATAATAATAGCGCGGCAAACAAATAGCTATATGTACTGATTACAAAAGGATCTGCTTTTGCCATTGCAAATTTTCCAAAAATAGCCGTCATTGCGTAACAAATGCCCGCTCCAATGCCGCAAAGGATTCCAACGACCGATATTGCATCAACGGAAAATGTTCCGCCGGTGACAGTAAGCGTGCAGCCGACCATGTTTATCAATAACGCAAATATTTTCGAGCCTGTCAGTTTTTCGGAAAATAACATAACAGATACGATCATTGTAAACGCCGGCGCAATATTGAGCAGGACAGCGCTAATGGATACACCTGCCAAAACGACCGCATAGCTGTAAAATATGTTATAAATTCCCTGACAAATCATGCCAAGAAGCGCGCTGAACAGGAGCGATTTTTTATCAATACGGAAACCGCGCAATCCGCAGCGTATCATCGTTACAACAAACATAACAGCAAACGCCAGCGCAACCCGTAAAAAGCTGATTGTCAATGCATCCGCGCCGCACCTTGCCATTTCCTTTAAAAAAATGCCAATGGTTCCCCAAAGTACGCCTGTAACAAAAATCAGCAAATACCCAAACATTTCGTTCTGTTTTTTCTCCATGCAAACACCTTTTCCAAGATAAGGTAATCACGCATCATGCAGCAAGGGTGATTCGCCAGAGAAGTAGCGATCAAATGCGCCGCAGACCGAATGCAGCGGTATTACGCTTCCGGCAAATTTGTTTTTTATAAAATCAATCGCCATCCCAATCGGGATATTGCTCCGGCGCTTCGCCAACCTGTTTGATGACCCTTGCATATTCGGTCTGCTTATCTATGACGCGCAGCACCTTGCACTGAAATCTCCACTCATATCCGAAATCAAACAAATACTTAAATGCCTGTCCCTTTTTTAAGCCGTACAAGACGCATTCATCGCTCGCCAGAGTATCCTCATCTTCATCCTCGTCGATCGCATCAGCGCTGCATATCTGACCAAATGGGCTCCACCATCTATTATCCATGAAAAATACGTGCGCATGGTCATCGTCAAAGCCGAACGCATCCAGAATAGCTTCGTGCAGATCATAAAATGTCGCATTTTCTGAAATCTGGATGTGACGGTAGCAGCCCTTGCCCAAGGAAACCGAAATAACAAAGGATTGTTCCTCTTGCTCCTGTACCAGAGTCATCGGGATTATTGCGCCCGCATCATCCCCGTCTGCCGGCACGAGTCCAAATTTTAACGACAGATCGTCCGGCAAATCTCCCGTCATCGACAAGAGTACAATCGCTTGTCTCATCTCCTCCGGCAAATTCTCTATATCCTCGCTGTCCATTTCCTGAAGCATTTGAATAAGCTGCTGAATCATATCTTCACTATCTTGATCCAATGACTGATCCATCATCTTTTTTGATTTCTCTAACACAGGGAGGCTCTTACACTGTTTTAACTGAATATTTGTCTGTTCGCAAAAATGTTCCAGCAGCGCTTGCGTCTGATTGTCCTTTACTTGAATCGTTTTCGGATAGGCATCCTTATCTAACATGATTTCGGCAAGTCTGTTAATCAATCTGCCCGCCCTTTCCTCATATTCGTCAACCATATAGATCGGAAAGACAAATTCGGTAGCGCTGTCTACAACCATCAACGCCATAGGGAAACAGGGCAACTCATCTTTTTCAAGTCGTACAGGCTCCTGCATCCGATATACCTGACACTGCCATGTGCCACTCTTTTTCGCTTTTCTAATCTTTGCAGCGGCAATTTCATTTTCAAGCTGCGGTCTGGGATTCACTTCCTGCACGGATGCGGGAAGTTCGGTCGTTTGCAGCCTAAATTCATCCTGTTCCATTTGCAACAACGGAATGCGGGCGCCTTCATCTATATCGTAGCAAAATCCCAATTCCTCTTTCGTTTTGGTTTCCAGCGCTTCACAAAAATAGAGTGCAGCCTGAAGCGCTTTCCCCATCACTTCCTGTTCCGCTTCTGTCTCTATAGCAGTCGGCATATGATACGGACGATATCGCACGAAAGAAGGGAATGCCTTTTTGCCCCGAAAAGATATCCCAGTTCGTTTTGCAAACGCCTGCGCCTCCTTTCGCTCCGCATCCGTCAAATACGCAGAATTTTCAAACGAACATTGCAGGCAATCCTGATGCATTGCAATATCCGCGATATCCATCATTTTATCATCTGCTTCTACAATCTCCCGCGCAGAGGTCAATCCGCGTTGCCCCAGATAGACAGAAAGAGCCAAATGCTCGCCTATTTCGCCCGTAATGCAGCAATATCCAAACTCGCCCTGTGGCAGCTGTATCGCAAACAGATTCGATTCCAACAGCTTTTTCCAAGGATTTGCCTTTCTCAATTGTACCGCCAATTCATAAACATAATCCTTCATATTCCTATCTCCCTTTCCTGTTTTTCATCTGTTATGGCATCATATATCGAACTTAAATCTCGATCTCCAGTAAAACGGGACAATGGTCGCTGCCCATGATATCTGTTAAAATTTCCGCTTTCCGAATGTTGTCCCGAATACGGTCAGATACGATAAAGTAATCAATCCGCCATCCCGCATTGTTCTGCCGCGCCTTGAAGCGGTAGGACCACCAGCTGTATACACCTGTCACATCCGGATACAGATAGCGGAACGAGTCCGTAAATCCGGACGACAGCAGTTCTGTCATCTTCGCGCGCTCCTCATCGCTGAATCCCGCATTGCCGCGGTTGGTCTTTGGATTTTTCAAATCAATCTCTGTGTGCGCGACATTCAGATCTCCGCAAATGATAACCGGCTTGTCCGCATCCAGCTCATTCACATAATCCCGAAAATCGTCCTCCCATCGCATACGATAATCCAACCGTTTCAATTCGCTCTGTGCGTTCGGTGTATAACAGGTGACAAGATAAAAGCTCTCATATTCTGCGGTAATAACACGACCCTCATGGTCGTGCGCATCAATGCCCATGCCATAGACTACCTGCAACGGCTTTTGCTTTGTGAACAGAGCCGTGCCGCTATAGCCCTTCTTTTCCGCGCTATACCAGTATTCCATATAGCCGTCGCAGTCAACGTGTGCCTGTCCGGGCTGCATTTTTGTCTCCTGCAAGCAGAATATGTCCGCATCCTGCGCGTTGAAAACATCCTGAAAGCCTTTTCCAAGGCAGGCTCTCAGACCATTTACATTCCATGATATCAGTTTCATTCTTACTCCTCAAAGTTCTTTCGACGATAATATTGTACACATTTGAACTGCCGGAATATCTCCGCTTTATCCTCCGGCAGCGTATTGGTGATTTCATTTTCCAACAGATAAAAACCGCTTTCAGCAGTTACCGGCGATACGGCGCGGACAGTCTGCGTATACTGCATATAGGCATTTCCGGTCCAGCCGCACAGATCAAATAATTCATTCATGAGAAAATTCGGGCTGAGCGTCCCGCCATCTCCCACAAATTCATTGTTTAATACCTGCTTCGCAGCTTCATTTGCCCAGATAAAATATGGGGTAGAATAATGATTCAGATAACCCTCCGTCGTTCCCTCGTCAATATTCATACCGGTTTCCGTATATACGCTGTTATCGTCTCCCAGCCACGGCAGGTGGTCTCCAAACGCTACGAATATAACCGGCTCTTCATATGAATTCAGGCTGTCCAGAACCTGCTGTATCTGTTTTGTCGTATCCGCAATGCCTGCCAAATAGTTATTTAAAATCGTACAGCTTTCCTGCGACCATCCGGTACTTTCCGGCGTTACATATACTTCTTCCGGTCGGAACAAGGTTTCCGTATTATACGGACCATGATTCTGATATGATACATGAAAGCTAAAATACGGCTTGCCGGTTTCGGAAATGCTCCGCTGCATCATATTCACCACTTCCGGAAAAAATATAGCGTCAGAGTCCAGAATCAGCGTATCCTGATTCACCTCTGTGTTGCAATAATAGTTTTCCAGAAAATAATAATTTTCAAATCCAAGATTTTCATTGATATTGCTGCGATTATAGAACCAGTCATAGCCCGGATGACTGCCCTCTGCGGTATAGCCCTGAGAAGTGAAATACCGCACATAGGAATTGGATGGCGTGCGGAAACTGCCCAGATGGCTGTATCCAGTCAAAAAGCTGCGTTCTGTCTGATTGGTACCGCCTGCAAATACATTGGCAACCAGATTGCCGGAAACGCTTTGCGCTTGAATCTCATGTAACGGTGCATAAACCTCTGCGATGGCCGCGTTGTCTACCAGTTGGGATAGATCGGCATATGCCTCCAGCATGACCGAAATGATATTTACCTTCCGATCCTCCGGAATATCCGCATCCTCGTATTCGTCCAATACAGCTGCCGCCGCTTTCTCATCGTATCCCTCCGGCGCAGGATCAATTGCTTTTTTATAGGAATATAGGAACGGATAAACAAAGCCGCGGGACTGGAACTCATCTACATTGGATAAATGATTGATGTGCGCTTCTTCATTGATTGTCGCGGCATAGACGTTATCGTTGAGATATACAAATTTCCACAGCAATGCTGCTACACCCACAAAAACTATGCAGCCAACCAGCCGAATGGGTGCCCAGCCATTTTTTCGTTTCATCGTGAACTTGCGTGTAAGGACTGACGCGACAATCACGATCACGACCGCCGCAGCGATGGCGAGCCAGTTTTCCGCAGAAAGCGACAGATTATACTTTCCCGCAATGCCGCCTGCCTCGGATATGAGCTTGACGTCCTCCATCATAAACGGGTCGTTTCGCAGGCGAATTTTTAAAATATTGACAACATTACATACGAGCACAATCACTGTCGAAATGCCCAGCGCCAGACCTGCCTGCCCAAGCGCAAACCACAATAAAAACGTGAGCAGGACAATCGGCAGGATATTCAGCGCCGCCAGTCCCCATACAAGGAAATATGTCCGAAACATAGCAAGTCCATATTTTACCGCGCCGGCATAAAGAGAGATGACACCAATACAAATCGATGCCGCCAACAAAACCAACGCTGTCCATGCAAAGCCGACTCTCTTTCCCAGCTTTGTATCCGGAAACGGTTCAGCGCCAAACATACACCTTACCATTTTCACTGTTGCTGCCTACCTCCGTCCAATATATATTTCTAATGTTTAATTGTAGCACATCATTTTCCATATCTCAATCAATAAGCAAAAAAAGGATGCAGATTTTCCTCTGCATCCCGAGCCTGTCGACAAAGGTCGACAGGAGCCAAATGCAAGCATTTGGTTGAGGCTTTG
>CAYNPX010000118.1:0-5632 GCA_964399205.1 uncultured Butyricicoccus sp. | reverse complement strand
GACAGGCTCACTCCGGCTGCTGTGAGCCGGAGTCAGTCATATTGTGTAATCCTGTTGATTCTGACTGCGGAGCTGGGAAAGCGGTATGCCGTACCGCCGCTTGAACATCCGTGAAAAATAATTGACATCCTTATATCCCAAAAGCGCACTGATTTCATATATTTTCATATCCGAGTGCAGCATCAGATATTCCGCACGACGCATTTTGACTTTTAAAACATATTCCCGATAGGCATAGCCCAGTTCGTAGTGAAACAGTTCGCTCAGCGCTGTACTGCTGATATAAAATGCGTCCGCAATATCCTTCTGCCGGAACCCGTCATCGATATGCAGCAGGATGTAATTCAGATAATTCCGTAGAGTTTTATTATCTGTCCGCGGGTATAAATCCGCTACAAGGTCACTGAACGCGAGCAATTTTCTGCGGCAGAGATCACGTACCATTGCCGGATTGGATGTCCGGATCCAGTCAATCGAATCATAGTCCTCTATGTACGCAAAGCGTTCCAGCCACGGGAGGTCTGCAAAGGTCTGCCGAATGACTGTTTCATACATGCGCCGTATTCTGATATCCAGCTGAATGACATCGTTCTGCTCCCGGGCAAACTGCTCGACCAGCATATCATAGCGTTTCGCCATTGCTTCTGAACCAACAGCCTGCACCAGCCCGTTGCATTCGTGCTGATCTTTATATTCGTGCTTCCAAAGCATCTGCTCCGCCCGTAGAATCAGTTCCATCAATTGTTCCTTTGTCACCGGTCGAAGCAGATAATCAAAAGCGCCGTATATAATGCCCTGCTGCGCATAACGGAAATCCGGATATTCACTGGTAAGAACGACCAATGGACATAAATTCCGTTTTTTAATCCTGCGAAGCAGCTCCAGACCATCGAGTCCGGCAAGCATCAGATTGACAAGCACCAAATCAAATTTTCTCTCGCACAGCAACTGGTAGGCACATTCACCATCACGCACAGTCACGACCTCTGCATACTGCTCCAGTTCATCCCATACTGCTGCGCGGGGCTGGTCAACGGCTTCTAAAATACGCAATTTATTCATAGCTTCTGTGTTATTCCAACCTTCCGTATGCCAGTATGATTTCTTCCAGCGGTGTCCCCTGCTCCAGCTGCTCCAGAAGCTGCTTCGCCGGATTGGTACGCTTTTTCAGGCGGTCATACAGCGGTGCGAGGAATATTTCTTCACCCAGTCCACGCATCCGCAGACCGTCACGAGCCAGATTTAAGACCTTTTCCGCCAGAATATACAATTCGTCTGTATCCACAAACGGCGGAAGTTCCCTGCGGTTGAACATCCGACGCAGTTCAGCCGCAGTGTAACCACGGTGATAGATGATATGATCATTTTTCAGCAGATGATCCAGTTCATACAGATGATTTTTCAATCCGACATGAAATGCCGCAACCGTCATGCAGTCCGAAATCGGCTGGCAGCAGACACTGCGAAATTCCACCGTGCCACGGAAGGTTAAATCCTCAAACTTGAAGGTACGCAGATATCGAATATCGTCAAGTTCAGGTGTGACTTCTATGTCGTGATATCTGCCATCCGCATAATATTCTCCAACGACGGTCTCTTTTTCAAAATATTCCATAATCTTGATCGGTGCGAAATTGATATATTTTTCGCCGCGTTCAACGCAGTAAATGCTTGTCGATTCAATATAGGACAGCAGGTCATCTATTGTATCGAGTTTGCATTCAAACATACCGATATTGTGCGGATTGATACCGTGCGTGCTGTTTTCCCAGAACATATCACGGCAGCAGAGAAGCTCCTCGTGCTCACCCAGCAGCACCGAATTGGAAAAAAGCAGCGCCTTGATCGGTTCCACCTCTGAAAACGCTGAAAGTGTCGTCAGCAGATCATCATAATCGATGTCCAGCTGCACCTGTGACGCACTGGAAAACGTACCGTACTGCGGATAGCGATGAAAAAACATCGGGACATCGAAATATTTCTTATAGGAATCCAAATGATGAAACAACATCCGGTAGCGTCCGTTGGGAATCGGAATATTATGATTGTACTGCCGGTACGGATTGATACCCATGCCGGTCAACGCATGGCTCTGATTCCGGAACCGTTCTTGCAGCCATCCAAAGTACTCCCGAAAGGAGCGCGCAATATCAAATAAATCCTTTCGTCTGCCAAGCGAAAGCTCTAAATTATTATAGGAGCAGTCATAGGACAGAATATCGCTCGTTTCCTTCCGCTCAGCGGAATATATATTTCCTTCTTCGTCAATGCCGATTGCCGTAAAGCCGAATTTTTGCATAAAATCCGCTGTAACAGCATGTACAACCGCAAAATCTACCGCTTCTTTTTTCAGATTTACAATCGGCATTTCAATCTCTATGCCGATATATTTTTCCCGTTCCCTTTTTGTCGGTGCGATATAACGCTGATATAGCCGTTCTCTTACGATTTCCTCATTCATTTTGTCCTCAATTCTTTCCGTCCTTACAAATCCGAGAATACCTGATACAGGTATTTCAAATTATCTTCACTGTCAAAATATTCTTTTCCGTGCTTTGTTCCTTCATACGCAAGCTGTCCCTGACGATATGCAAGCATCTGGGCAAATGGCACCGGCTGCCAGTTTTCCTTTGTCAGCGGGACAGTAGCGAAGATGATCTGTTCCTCTTTTTCCAAATAGTACAGGGAATTTGCATAATTGGTATGTACATACATCTGTTCTCCGTCAAAAATCAGTAAATTCAGCTTATTTCCCTCTGCCATATCCGAGAAAATCGAATCAAGCAGCGTAAACCGTTCGGATGAATCCGCGCTTTTTCCGATTTCCTGTTCCATCTCATTGATGCGGTCAATTACATACAGCAGAATCCGTTCACTGTCCGTATTGCCCTGCTGTATCCTGACATAGTCATTCAAATCCGGATAATCAAAAATCGTACCGTTATGCACCAGTGTCCACCGTCTGCCAGACCTGTCTTTTTTGCTGTACGGATGACAGTTTCGATATTCTACATTGCCGATAGTCGCATATCGGATGTGAGCAAAAGCGCTTTTCACATTCACAGGAACAGAAAGCCGTTCCTTCAGATACATGCTTTTGGATGCCTGTATCGGTTCTTTTTCTATCACAGCCTCTACGCCGTCCAGCGCGACAAGCCCCCAGCCGTGCGGATGCATATTGCTGTGACTGTAAAACACCTTCAAATAATCAGAAATATCCTGTTGATATCTTGCACTGAATCCAAATAATTCACACATGCCTGCGCCTTTCTTTTTCCTTGATAATGAAATCGGCGTACTGCTGTACCAGTGTCAGCCCACGCTGCACAAAGTCCTGTCCAAAGCGTTTCCTGATCTGTACCGCATATCGCCCGTCCGGCTGTGTCAGCTTGTTCCGCTGATATGCAATGATTTCTGAAAGCTCCGGTCTGTCGAAGCCGCTGTAAAACTGCTGCATACGGTCAAGCACCTGCATAGCCGCTTCATGAATCGGCATAGAGGTATTCCACCCAATTTCAATCTGAATCATATCCTCCTGATACCGTGCCGCCCGCTTTACATTTTGAATCGCCATTTTCTGTTCCAATGGCTCAAACGACTGTTCTTCCTGTGTTATCAGGTACAGCATCAGCAGATGAATGAACTTCAGATCCTCTAATGCTATTCCATACGGTGTCAGTGGATTCAAATCCAGTGTCCGTATCTCCAGATGATTTACACCGGACTGTTCCAGATTCCGCATCGAATTTTCCCCTTTGGGTTTTAACCGGACAGGATAATACAGTTCAGAGGTTTCCCTCAGCTGGCCGGCATCAATATATTCATGTATGCTCTGTGTATACGTGCTGATATCTGCATAGTCCAGAAGCGGGAAGAAATTATTCCAGTAGCCGATTTCACTGCATCGTCCGGATGCGTAATCCCGATTGACAGTTGTCCCTATGTCAGCGTCACAGAAAAAGGAACCATCAAAAACCGAGCTGGCGGCAGTCAGATATACGATCAGCCAGCTGTATTTTGTGACCTTTTTTGCCAAATCCATATAGATCCTGTCCTTGTAGGTTCGGAAATCAGTTTCATCGTTATTCGCAAATCCGGCCTGCAAGAGTGCATCGGAAAAGGAAAAATTGAAATGAATACCAGAAAACAGCATCTTTTTCCTGCCGTATTTCTGTGCCAGATAATGCCGGTACTGCTCCTTGCCCTGCAGCCTTCCCTGAAATGACGCAATCGGAATATCTGTTTCACCCTTCACATAGGGCGGATTGGAAAACGGCCAGAGGTATTCCCGTCCATATTCCAAATATTTCAATGTCTGCACTGCTTTTGTGTGAAGCTGTGCCAGCTGATTCCATGCTTCTTCTACACTTGCAGCGGCATCTGTAATCAATTCGATCTGATTTTCGCAGAAATCACGATCTATATGCGGATCATTTGGAAACGGATGACCGGTATGTGATAAATATCCATCCTGTGTCACACGCAGGCTCTCTTTTTCTAAGCCGAAATGACCGTCAAACAGATTGTTTCGGACTTCTGTGTTTGCAATGTCAAAAACCATATTGCGTCCCCTACTACAATTATATACTATTTATATCGATTTAATATGATATTGTGAAAGCCAACACTATCCACGACGCCAATCTATCCACAACAAAACCATCCGGAATAAGCGAGGAATTTTCCTGTCAGGCAGGGCGCTTTTCCGCTGAAATCTTTGGTATTTCAAGGGAAAGCAACACAGTATGACGGAAAAAGACCCGCCCAAGCGGCGTTTCGCGCCTGTGAATACAGGTTCTACGACGAACGATAGCTTCTGGTCAAAACAGTATCGTAAATAGCGTGGTAAATATATACTATACAATTATCGAAAGATGTCAACCTTCTGAAAAAGATTTTTTCAATCCATCTTGTTTAGCCTGTGTGCCGGATCAACCAACGCATTGACTGCATGTCCGGCGTTGACATATGACTATCATTTTATGATCATGTCAATTGTAGCATGTCCCATTAAGTATTGCAAGCCCTTCCTTATGCACAGAAATCAATTTTGAGAATAATTATGGCAAAGTCTTCCAAAAGCATAAAACCGGAACAAAACAAATCATCGTCAGCCATATGTTGCGGACGGATGACCGACCGAATCCGGCGACTCTTTCTATGCTCACAGGATGTATTATCAGTTGTATCCTTTAACCCTACTGTCATTTTGTATTTTATCGGAAAACAAAAAAGGGGCTGTATGGGCAGCCATACTTGAACTTAAAGGTCAATGTAACGCATATGATTTTGAGGGGGCGATTATATGGATGTTTATGCAAAGATTTGCGAGATCGCACGCCGGAACGAGCATAACCGAAGGGCGATCACTCACGTGTATTTAAGCAAAAACGGAAAACCGTATGAGTTCGATGATTACGGCAAACTGCGCGGAGAGTATTTGGGAAATATCTCTTGCAATGTACCGATGCCGCCGGAATTTGAAGAACAGGTAGCCTCATCAGGTGACTAGCCCGACATATTACCCTCACGGATAAAAATATGGCGGAAAAAAGCCCGGTGGGTTGCAGACAACATCTCATCGGGCAAAACATACGGCAATATTGCATAAAAAGGATGCAAGAGAAAACAA
>CAYNPX010000117.1:4204-5648 GCA_964399205.1 uncultured Butyricicoccus sp. | reverse complement strand
TGATTCAGAGATGCTTTCCGAGTAGAATACTTCCAAATCATGTATTTCTATTGCATTGCATGGGCAAAAATAGTAAAATATCCTTTGGACATCCGAAAAAACCGGAACGATTTTCGGATTGGTAGTTGAAATGCATACTAAATTGGTGTATATTAGGATTGGAAACAATAGACAGGCTGCGGACGCGCGGTCTGATTGATACAATAGAACGACAGGAGGGCTTCTATATGGAACGTGTTGTTTATTCGGATAACGCGGCGACTACACAGATTTCCAAGAACGTATACAATGCGATGGTGCCGTATCTGACCGGCGGCTATGGCAATCCGTCCAGTCTGTACCAGCTGGGACGCGAGGAGAAAAAAGCGATGGAGCAGGCGCGCGGCTATGTTGCGGATTATCTGCACTGCGATCCGAATGAGATTATTTTTACTTCCGGCGGTTCGGAGGCGGATAACCTCGCCATCAAAGGACTGCTGTTTTCCGGCAAGCTGCCGAAGAACAAGCGTCATATCATCACCTCGACAATCGAGCATCACGCCGTACTGCGTACCTGCGAGTTTCTGGAGCGCATTGGCTATGATGTCACCTATGTCAATGTAGATGAGCAGGGTCATATCAAGCTGGACGAGCTGGAGCAGGCGATTACAGAGAATACCGCGCTGGTTTCCATCATGGCGGCGAACAATGAGATCGGTACGATCCAGCCGCTCAGGGAAATCGCGGATCTCTGCCACAAAAAAGGCACGCTGTTTCATACCGACGCGGTACAGGCAGTGGGTCATATGAAGATTGACGTCAAGGAGATGGGCATTGACATGCTGTCGATGTCCGGTCATAAGCTGCACGGACCGAAGGGGATCGGCGCGCTGTACTGCCGCAAGGGTATCGTGCTGGAGCCGCTCATTCATGGCGGCGGACAGGAGCGCGGCAAGCGCAGCGGTACAGAGAACGTCGCCGGCATCGTCGGTCTTGGCGAGGCAGTGCGCTACGCGAACGAGAACATGGACAAGTATATCCCGTATGTTTCCGGTCTGCGCGACCGCCTGATCGAAGGCGTGCTCAAAATCCCGTATACCAGACTGACCGGTGATCCGGTAAACCGTCTGCCGGGCACGGCGAGCTTTGTCATCGAGTGCATCGAAGGAGAGTCGCTCGTCCTGCGCCTTGATCTGGCCGGCATTGCGACATCGACCGGCTCCGCGTGCTCGACCGGTTCGCTTGACCCGTCGCATGTCCTCATGGCGATCGGTCTGCCGCATGAGATCGCGCACGGTTCGCTGCGCGTGACGCTGGGCGATGAAAACACCGTGGAGGATGTGGATTATCTGATCGAGAAGATCAACTACGTGGTCAAGACCCTGCGCGATATGTCGCCGGTATGGGATGAAAAGATGAGCGGCGAGCCGATGCTCAAGCTGTTCGATAAGTAAATGAATTTGAA
>CAYNPX010000117.1:0-4104 GCA_964399205.1 uncultured Butyricicoccus sp. | reverse complement strand
GTAAATGAATTTGAAATAAATGAATTGAAATAAAGGAGCGAATCAGATGGATTACAGCGAAAAAGTAATGGATCATTTCGCCAACCCGCGCAACGTCGGCGTGATCGAGGATGCCAACGCGGTCGGTGAGGTCGGCAACGCCAAGTGCGGCGATATCATGAAGATGTATATGAAGATCAATGACGACGGCGTCATTGAGGATATCAAGTTCAAGACCTTCGGCTGCGGCGCGGCTGTGGCAACCAGCTCGATGGCAACCGAGATGGTCAAGGGCAAGACGATTGCGGAAGCGCTCAAGCTGACCAATAAGGCGGTTGCGGAGGCGCTGGACGGTCTGCCGCCGGTCAAGATGCATTGCTCCGTTCTGGCGGAGGAAGCCATCCATGCGGCGCTGACGGATTATTATAAGCGCAAAGGCTTGAATCCGGAGGAATATATGGGTCTATGTGACATGGATTGCGAACACTGCGGCACGCAGCACTAAAATCCGTTTCACGCTCATAAGAATATAACAATCATAAGGGAGAGGCTCTTTTGTGAGTCTCTCCCTACAATGCGTCCCACTGAAAAAAACGACAAGGAGTATTTCCGAGATGGAACGAATTGCACAGCTCATCACTGATTTAACGGAATATGACACGATCGAACGCAGCATCCGGTCAGGCAGGACACCGGTGGAAGTGACCGGCCTGTCTCCGATCCATAAGGCGAATGTGGCAGCCGCGCTTTCTGAGCAGCTGCACCGGCAGGCTGTTGTCATTTGCGCGGATGACGGCGCCTGCGACCGCATGGCGCGCGATCTGGAAGCGTTTTCTGACCGCGCCGTCGCGGTTCTGCCGGTGCGTGAATTTGTATTTCACAATATAGAATCGTCCTCGCGCGAATATGAACACCGCAGGATATCCGTGCTGCGCGACCTGGCGACAGGCAGGAAAACGGTAGTCACAACAGTGCCGGCGCTGCTGATGGCGGCAATGCCGCCCGAGCTGATGCACAGGGCAACATTTACCATCGACTTTCACAACGAATATGATACAAAAGAACTGACACAGCAGCTGATACAGGCGGGCTACCGCCGCTGTATGCAGGTGGAGGGCGAAGGGCAGTTTTCGCTGCGCGGCGGTATTCTCGATATTTTCGTGCCGGGAGAACAGATGCCGGTGCGCATCGAGTTTTTCGGCACGGATGTGGACACAATGTCGTATTTTGACATCGGTTCACAGCGGCGCACCCGTTCGCTGGAATGCCTGACCTGCGTGCCGAATATGGAGGTATTGCCGACGCTTGCGCCGGACGGCATAGCGGGGCTGATCCGGCAGCTGGAAAAAATCATATCCTCCCGCGCAAAAAAGCATCCCGATCTCGACCGCAACCTGCGGCGCGACATCGAGCAGCTGCAAAATACCGGCGTTTTCGCGGCGGCGGATAAATACCTGTCGTTTATCTATCCGGATATGGCGACAGCGGCGGATTATATTCCGGCGGACGCGATGGTGTTCATCGACGATATGCGCGCGGCGCGTGAGGCGGCGCGTGTCTTTCAGCTGCGCCTGAAACAGGATATCGAATCGCTGCTGGAGCGCGGGCAGATGTCCGGCAAAAATGCTGTCTATGCGGCGACGCCGGAGCAGGCGGTAGAGACGCTGTCGCGCCATCCGATAATCTATTTGGAAACCTTCCTCAGTTCGATACCGGAATGTCCGCCCAGGGCAATCGCGGACATCACCGCCAAGCAGCTGCCGCCGTATTCCGGCAATGTTTCGACAGCCGCCGCCGATATCCGCGCCTATCAGGATATGGATTATCGCGTGATTGTATTGTGTTCCGGCGAGATGCGCCGCACAACCATGCAGGAAATGCTGGAGACGGAAGGGATTGCGGCAACGGTGACAGATCATCTGCCGAAATATGGGAGCGTCAATATTTTGGACGGCAGCCTGTCGGCGGGTATGGAGTATCCGGCGCTCAAGACCGCCGTGCTGACGGAAGGGCAAATGCTGGCGGTGCGCAAACGCACGACGGCAAAAAAGAAAAAATCCAACCGCGATCATGTCAAAAGCTATGCCGATCTGACACCGGGCGATATCGTGGTGCATGAATACCACGGCATCGGGCGGTTTGTCGGCATGGAGCGGATGCGCATTGAAGGAAACGATCAGGATTTTGTCAAGATTGCGTTCGCGGGCAACGATTATCTGTATGTCCCCGCGACCAATCTCGACCTCATCTCGAAATATATCGGCACGGGCAGCGACGATTCCGCGGAGGGACCGCGTGTCAGGCTGAATAAGCTGGGCGGTACGGAATGGCAGAAAACACGCTATAAGGCAAAAACCGCAGTCAAGGAGATGGCAAGCGGTCTGATTCAGCTGTACGCGGAGCGGGAACGAAAAAAAGGCTTTGCCTTCCCGAAGGACGACAACTGGCAGCAGGAATTTGAAGCCGCTTTCACCTATGAAGAAACAGAGGATCAGCTGCGCTGCGCCAGTGAGATCAAGAAGGACATGGAATCCGAGCGCCCGATGGATCGCCTGCTGTGCGGCGACGTCGGCTTCGGCAAGACCGAGGTCGCGCTGCGCGCGGTGATGAAATGCGTGCTCGGCGGCAAGCAGGCGGCGATTCTGGTGCCGACGACGGTGCTCGCGCGGCAGCATTATCTGACCTGCCTGACGCGCTTTTCCGGCTGGCCGGTCAAGATTGAAATGCTCAGCCGCTTTAAGACATATAAGGAGCAGCAGGTGATCCTCGAAAAGGTCAAAATGGGACAGATTGACCTGCTCATCGGCACACATAAGCTGTTCAACAAAAAGCTGAAGTTCAAGGATCTGGGTCTGCTGGTCGTCGATGAGGAGCAGCGGTTCGGCGTCACACATAAGGAAAAACTCAAGGAAATGGCGCGGCAGGTGGACGTGCTTACGCTGTCCGCGACGCCGATCCCGCGCACGCTGAATATGGCGCTGTCCGGCATCCGCGATATGTCCGTGCTGGAGGAGCCGCCGCGGGACAGGCACCCGGTGCAGACCTATGTGATGGAATACGACGAAGGGGTGGTCGCGGAGGCCATGCGCCGCGAATTTTACCGCGGCGGACAGACCTATTACCTGCACAATGCCGTCGATACGATTGAAAGCTGCGCCGCGCGGCTGAAAAAGCTGCTGCCGGAGGCGGATGTCGCCATCGCGCATGGAAAAATGCAAAAACGCGAACTGGAACGCATCATGACGCGCATGAGCGACGGCGATATTGATGTGCTCGTCTGTACGACCATCATTGAAACCGGCATTGATATCCCGAATGTCAATACGCTGATTATCGAGGATGCCGATCACATGGGTCTGTCGCAGCTGCATCAGCTGCGCGGACGTGTCGGACGCTCGGCGCGCCATGCGTTCGCCTATTTTACATTCCGGCGCGGGAAAATCCTTTCCGATATATCGCAGAAGCGGCTGAACGCGGTGCGCGAATTTGCGGAGTTCGGCTCCGGCTTTAAGATCGCCATGCGCGATCTGGAGATACGCGGCGCGGGCAATGTGCTCGGCGCGGAGCAGTCGGGACATATGATGAACGTCGGCTATGACCTGTATTTAAAGCTGCTGGAGGAGGCGGTTCTGGAGGAAAAGGGGGAAAAGGTGCGCGCCGCGACCGAATGCTCGGTTTCCCTCGCCGTTTCCGCCAATCTGCCGGAACACTATGTGGAGGACGATGGGCAGCGCGTCGATCTGTACCGCCGCATTGCCGCCATCCGCACGGAGGCGGATCGCTCCGACCTGCTGGACGAGATGATCGACCGCTTTGGCGAGCCGCCCGCAGAGGCTGCCGCATTGTGCGATATTGCGCTGCTGCGCACGCGCGCCGCCGCGCAGGATATTGTGGACATCAGGCAGACGGATGGACGGCTGACGGTAAAATGGGCGGAGGACTGCACCGACCTGCGCCGCCTGTCCGCGCTGTGCGCAAAGCAGCAGTTTAAGGGACGCCTGATGCTCAACGCGGGCAATCCGCCGTATGTTTCCCTGCGCATGAAGCCGAGGGAGAAGGGGATGCAGCTCGCACATGAGCTGGTCGCGGCGTATGCGGAGACAGAAAAGACAACGGCATAGCATA
>CAYNPX010000116.1:0-5737 GCA_964399205.1 uncultured Butyricicoccus sp. | reverse complement strand
AAAAAATTCTGTTCTCCCTCTTGCATTTTCCATTGTACTATTGTATTATTATATTATTGTATTAAATGACTAATACAATAATATGAAAACCGACTGCCGAAAAAATTCTATCGATTCTTCCTGTGCCGAATTGAAATGATTCCGACAGAATTTCGTAAGGAATTGGACGGTTATTCTGTAATATCTGTTGTATAGCATGGAAACAAAGAAGGGAGGAGGGACAGCGTATGCTGTCCGGCAAACATATGAAGCATATTTTAATTTTAACCGGTCAATTTGGCATGGGACACTGCTGTGCCGCCGAAGCGATCCGGCAGGAGATTGCGGTCGTCAACCCGCAGGCAGACGTGCGTGTCATAGATCTCATCGAGTACCTGTTCCCGCGCGGCAGTGAATGGATTTACAGCGCATTTGCGCATCTGGTAAATCAATACGCCGCAGTGTATAACTACCTCAACCGTGCGGCGGGACGATGCGGCATGTTGCCGATCAACGCGGTCATCATGCGCAAAATGCATCGCCTGTTGTGTGCGCATCAGACGGATATCGTTGTGTCCACGCTTCCGATCTGTTCACAGTTCATGTCCGCCTGCAAGCGGCAATTCCACGTGCGCGTCCCGCTGTACACGTATATCACCGATATCTGTGCGCAGGACGAATGGATTGTGCCGCATACCGACGCCTATTTTGTCGGCGCGCGCGATACGAAAGCGCAGCTCATCGCAAAGGGCGTCCATTCCGACCGCATCCACATTTGCGGCATCCCCGTGCGGCAGGATTTCCTGCGTCCAGTGCCGGATACGCCGCCTGCCGCACAGACAGAACTGCTGATCATGGGCGGCGGACTGGGGCTGATCCCGTCCTCTGACGCATTTTTCTCCGCGCTGAGCGGTATTGACAGCATCCATTTGACCGTTATCACCGGCAAGAATCAGACGCTTTACACGCGCCTGAACGCGCAGTATCCGTCAGTTACGGTCATTGGATACACGGAGCAGGTTGCCGATTACATGCGCCGCGCCGACCTTCTCGTCACAAAGCCCGGCGGCATCACGACCTTTGAAGCCATCCGCTGCGGAACACCGCTGTATGTGATACAGCCGTTTCTCATGCAGGAGATCGGCAATGCGGAATACATCGAGCGCAGTGGAATCGGGCGTGTGCTGTGGTCAACGCCCGACGATATGACGCATGATATTGTCGCTCTGCTGCGCAATCGCGCACAGCTTGCCGCCATGAAGCGGCGGATGGAATCCCTCTGCGCACAGCTGGAACCGCTGTGTCCCGCGTCCTGTTTCGGTGAGGAGGAACAGGCTTCATGAATCGCAATTCGTTTATCGGCGCGCTGTCTGCGGCGGCGCTGGGCTACTCCATTGTACCGACCTGTGCCTGTAAGCTGCGCCAGCGGCTTCGCCGTCCGGCGAGCGGACATATGCTGTATCTGACATTTGATGACGGTCCTGATCCGCGTTATACGCCGGAGCTGCTCGATCTGCTCAAACAATACCACATAAAAGCCACTTTTTTTGTCGTGGCGCAGGCCGCGCAGCGCAATCCGGACATCATTGCGCGCATGAAGGCGGAAGGACATACCATCGGTCTGCATTCCCTGTGCCATACAAACGGGATGCTCCAGCCGCCAGTCTCCGCATGGCGCGATTTCCGACAGGCAGTCAATCAGATGCAGAAGCTCGGCGTACCTGTCCGATTTTTCCGCCCGCCGTGGGGACACTGGAATGTCATTTCCCTCGCGCAGCTGCACCGGTACGGCATGACGCCGGTGCTGTGGGATGTGATGGCGCAGGATTGGCGCGGCGACCTTTCCGCCGGAGAGATTGAAAGGCGCCTGCTGCGCCGTGTCGCCGGCGGCGACATCATCTGCCTGCACGATGGACGCGGCAAAAACGGCGCGCCTGCCCGCACCATCGCCGCACTGCGGCATGTAATCCCCTGCTGGCTGTCCAAAGGCTATCAATTTGAAACGGTGATGCATGATGAAACGTAACAATCCCGTTATCCGCATACTGCTGCATACTGTACTGTTTTTCGGACTGATCGGATTGACATTTTATATCCTGTTGCGCGGTCAAAGCCTGTCTGCGCTTGCCGCAGCTCTGCGCGATGTGAAGGTACGGTATCTGCTGCTTGCCGCGGGCTGCATGTGTGTCTTTCTGCTGTGTGAGGCGATCAATCTGCATCGGTGCCTGCGGCTGTTCGGCTGCCGGTGCAGCCTGCCGCAAGCGATCAAATATGCGCTGACCGGCTTTTTCTTCAGTTCTGTCACACCGTCCGCAAGCGGCGGTCAGCCCATGCAGCTGTATCTGATGCACCGCGACCACGTGCCAGTGTCACACGGCGCGCTCGCGCTGCTCATACAGTTCGCCTCGTTCCAGACTGTGACTGTGACATTTGCCCTTTGGGGCTTTGTGTCGCAATATCCGTTCCTGTCGCAGGAAATCAGAGGTTTCCGGTATGTCTTTGTGCTGGGCATCGGTATCAATGCGCTGCTCCTGCTGTTCACGCTGACAGCAATTGTATCGCGCCGCATGTACGATCTTCTGCGTTGCGCCGCGCACGCCATCCTGCACGCGCTGCACATCAGGCGAGCCGCAGAAATCGAGCAAACGCTGACCGATCAGCTCACACGATACCGGAGCGGCGCAGCCTGTCTGCGCCGGAACATCCCCGCGATGTGTCGGATCCTCGCTGTAACGACGGTACAAATCGCGGCATTTTACAGCATCCCCTATTGGGTATATCTGTCGCTCGGTCTGCCGCTGTGTTCCGTCCGGAGGATCATCTCCATCCAGGCAGTGCTGCATGTGTCCGTCTCCGCTCTGCCGCTTCCCGGCGCGGTCGGCGCGAGCGAAGGCGCATTCCTGCTGCTGTTTCAGGCGATCTTCCCCGCAGAAGCACTGCACGACGCCATGCTGCTCAGCCGCGGCGTGAGCTTTTACCTGTTTGTCGCGCTCAGCGGGATTGCCGTCGCCCTTTGTTTTTGCGTGCAAAAAAAGAACAGCGGAACGATTTGACGGTACGTCTGTTGTTTCGCTGTCCTGTATGTTATCGATCATTACATGGTATATACTTTAATCGTCTCATATACCTCATAAGCAGCCTTCATGGTAGCCATCTGAGAGCCTGGGAGCATGACGGACGCGGTGCCCATAGCGACCGCGAACTTGGCGATCTCCTCGTATGACATCCCCTGATTATACGCATGTGCAATCGCGCCAACCATCGCGTCGCCGGAGGCGATTGCGCTCTTATCCGCCGGACCGGCCTCCGCCACAACATAGAGTGGCGTCTCGTCTGGATTCAGGAAGATCGCACCATTCCAGCCGAGAGATGCGCAGACCGTCTGCGCGCCCTGCTCCAGCAATGGTTTTGCATGGGCATACGCTTCCTCCGGATCATGTGTACGCGGAAGTCCGGTCAGCTTCGCCAGCTCGACGGTATTCGGCTTGATGAAATCCGGATGATACGGCAGAACGCTTCTCATCGTATCGCCATCACAGTCGATCAGCAGTGCACAGCCTGCTTTCTTGATGGTTTTTACAATTTTCAGGTATTGCTTTTCCTTCATTCCGGGTGGGATCCGTCCGCACAAAACAAACAAGTTGTCCGGATCCAGATATAGCTTCAGCCTCTCCAGAAAGCGAAGGTAGTCCTCATCTTCTACCGCGGTGCCCGGCTCGTTAAAATCCGTATGGCTTCCATCCGGATGTACAATCTGGGTATTGGTACGAGTCTCACCTATTACATCGGTAAAATCATGTGTAATACCGAGACCGGTCAGTGCGTTTTTCAGAGAACGGCCATTGTTTCCGGCTGTAAATCCAAGCGCGACGCATTCGCCGCCAAGCGTGCGAATTGCCCGCGAAACATTGATGCCGCGTCCGCCGACCTCGACGTAGCTTTGAACAACACTGTTCACAGTGCCAAATTCCACTGGCTCATCAACAATCAAAGTACGGTCAATCGCCGGATTCAGCGTTATCGTTATAATCATGGATAAACCCTCCTGCTTTTACTAAAATGGGACGCACGGTTTATCTTGTAGCCCTTCTTATATTGTACATAATTTATTATGCAATGTAAATGGAAAAATAAAATTAAATGTGCGTTTCCTTAAAATTTCCCTTTTTCGCAAAATATCCCCTGCACGCACAGGCGACCGGTACGCCGCGCAGACGGCGTATTTCATTTTTACATATCCACCTCATGCGGCTCTTCCTCCGACGCATACAGCTCCTGCCGGATGACGCCAAACAGATCCTCCGCAATCGTCAGGATATTATGTATCTGCGCTTCTGTGATCTCAAACGGCAGGTCGGTCGGATAGCGCGTTTCAATGTAATAGTTGTTGAGCGCCGCGCTTTCCCCCAGGTACCGCAGGAAGCGGTCATCGACCATCGCCGCCTGGCGGCAAAGGAAGGTCAGGTTATGCCCGTCAAAGTGCCGCCCGACGCGAAACAGCAGATATCCCTTGAGCGCCTTCTCGATCGCCTGCTGGCAGTGGAATGCCACCGCCATTTCGTCGCCGCCCCATGTGAGCAGGATGCGCGCGCTTTGCAGGTCGCTCAGCGCCTTTTCCAGCCACTTATAGTAATACCTGCTGTCAGAGTTTCCCTTACGGCGTCTTCCCATATAACACCGTCCCCTTTTTCTCTATCGCGGAGGCATAGCTGCCGGAGTCCCGCAGCAGTTCTCCCCATTCGTCCGTGCTGTACAGCAGGAACTGTACGGGAATCGGCACATCGACCTTGAGGTATAGCGTGCGCAGCAGGCTTTTTTTATCGCATTCGTCCATAATAATGCACAGATCCGCAGCCTTCAGGTCATGACTTCCCGCCGTGACCTTTTCTCCATATAAAATCACGCGGCGCGGCTGGCAGCACGCCAAAATCAACGTTAAAATCTCAGCAACCTGCATGGCTCCTCCTTTTCTCTGCCCTACAGCGTGGAAAAGACCGCTTGCGCCTGTACCTTTTCCTGCTCTCCGTCATAAGCCGCTACGCACAGACTGCCGTTTTCCTGCATCCCGCGCAGGAGCGACAGCGTTGTCCCGCAGGTGCTCTCTGAAATATAATTGACCTGTAGCTGGGAAACCCAGCGTGCGGCATTCTCCTCCAGCCCAAAGGCGTCCGAGAGGATATCTACCGCCTTGACGTTGTTCAGGTGGCAGTTGACATCGATGTCGCTGTACCGCACAACGCGGTCAAAGCATGGCTCCAGATTTTCCGCACGGATCGCACGCAGCGTCTCCGTCTGTCCGGTTTCCTGATCGGCAAAGGACAGACCAAGCGACTGCGGGCGCACAAGGCGCCGGCTCTCCAAATCAACGATTGCCCAGACAGTGACCGCGCTGCCGACTTCGCCGTCCTCTGTTTCAAACACAAAATCACGGTACCAAGACGCGCCGCGCAGCTTGCGCGGTATCGTGGTCACACGCAGCTTTTCATAAAACCGCAGCGGACGGTTGAGCGTATATTTCAGGCGCGAGAGCACCCAAAAGCAGTTTTTCTGTCCAAGCACTTCACCGGAAATCCCCATTTCTGTTGCATGGCGTGTAGCAATATCCTGCATAAAATCAACAATAGCAGACGGTCGCGCGATATGACGACTGTCAATCTGCCCGATATCCAGCACATATTCTCTGGAAAGCTGGCATTCCGGCATTGTTAAACTCCTCCTGTCTTTTTTCTTCGTGTCTCTCGTTTACGGATGTCCCTTA
>CAYNPX010000115.1:0-5759 GCA_964399205.1 uncultured Butyricicoccus sp. | reverse complement strand
GGGGCACACCAGAGATTGGGAATAAATAAAATAGATAGAGTGAGCGAGTGTAAATTACAGGTTCGCCTTGAGGAACGCCTCCAGTGCGGCAGCGGCCTCCGCTTCCTGCTCACCGTCGCATTCAACGGCGATTGTCTGTCCGCCCTTGATGCCAAGACCCATCAGGCCGAACATCTTGCGGGCATCCGCACGCTTCCCGTCCTTGATCACGGTAACGGTGCACGGGAACTTCTTTGCTTCTTTGACGAACATGCCTGCCGGACGTGCGTGAAAGCCCTCCGGGTCGGTGATGGTGTAGGTAATGGTCTGCATACTCAATCCTCTCCTTCTGTCGAATAGAATGTTGGCTGCTTACAGTCTGGTCACTGCGTCGTATGCATTGACAATGCGTCCGAGCAGCTCGCCATCCGTAATGCCGGTAATCTCCTTGACTGCATCGAGCAATCCGCGCTCCTGCAGCTTGCTTTGCAGCTGAACGCTCTGCGCGTCATCCGGATTGTCATAGCGAAGCGCCGCGCCTATGCCGAGGATCAGGTGGTCAACCGGCAGTCCATAGCCGTAGGCGGTCAGCATCGGTTTTGTGAGACGATCCGTTGCGCTCAGCTTGCGCAGCGGTTCACGACCGACACGGGTGACATCGTCCTGCAGATACGGGTTCTTGAAGCGTCCGATGATCTTGTCGATGTAGTGATAATGCGTCTCCGCATCGAAGCCGTGTTTGCGGATCAGACCGTCGCCGCTCTCCGTCATTGCAGCGTGAACGATCTCATAGATTTTCTCGTCAGCAATCGCTTCATCAATTGTACCGTAGCCCTTGAGCGTGCCCAGGTATGCTGTGATTGCGTGACCGGTATTCAGCGTAAACAGCTTGCGTTCGATATATGCCATCAGATTGTCCGCCAGATTCATGCCGGCGATCTGCGGGATCTCGCCCTTGAACGATGCCTTTTCGACGTTCCACTCGTAGTAGTTCTCTACCACAACGTCAATAAAGTTCTCGCTCTTGACCGGCGGGACGATGCGGTCAACCGAGCAATCCGGAAATCCGACATACTGATCGGCATATGCGCGGCCTTCCTCGCTCAACGAGTGATAAACAGCCTCCTTGAGCTGAGAGCTTGCACGGATCGCATTCTCACATGCAATGATATTCAGCGGCTTGTCGCAGCCTGCCTCCATACGCTTTTCGATACCCCGTGCGATTGTCGGCGCGATGCGCGGCAGAATGATCAGACCGACTGCCGTGGTAACGATTTCTGTCTCCTCACCTGCAATCGCGTCTACGATGGCCGGCGTACTGGAATTGATCGCGCTGATATTGGTGATCGGGATATCCTGACATGTTACGTCCATAACATGCACGGTGTAGCAGCCGTCTGCGTTAATTTTATCAACGACCTTATCTACCACATCGCCATAGATTACATGATAGCCCGCCTGTGACAGCAGCATACCGATGAAGCCGCGGCCAATATTACCGGCGCCAAATTGAATTGCTGTTTTCATTCTTTGCTCTCCTTTGTGTCTCAGCGAAACGTCCTGATAATCAGATCAACATCGTTGGTTTTCTTCAGCTCTTCGAGCAGATCCTCGTCCTCAAGTGCATTGGAGATGTTCGCCAGCAGGTCGAGGTGCTCATCGCCAACGCCTGCAATACCGAATACCAGCTGTGCCTTCTCGTCGCCAAAGTCCACACCGTCCGGATACTGAAGCATAACGATGCCGGACTTTTTAACCGCGCCCTTTGCCTGCGTGGTGCCGTGCGGAATCGCAACGCCCAGACCCATATAGGTAGTTACCAGCTTTTCGCGCTCAAGCATCGCGTCGATATAGGAATCGTCTACACAGCCGATCTGCTTGAGCAGCGTGCCTGCCGCGCGGATCGCGTCCTCCTTGGATACGGACGCCTGCCCCAGCTTGATGCCCTCACGCAGCATAACGGTCTTGTTGGATTTTTCTACGGTTACTTCTGCCTGCGGCTCGGCAACAGTGGCTACGCCGCCCTTGCCCGCATTCGCCAGTGTATTGTACAGGGTATCCAGCTTCGGGTCGGCGAGGAAATTGCCGATGGTAACAAGCTGTGCCTGCGGTGCGCTCTTTGCCGCGCGCTCCTGCAGGATGGTCTGGCACACAACGATGTCCGCATCGCCCGGTACATTGTCAACCGACGTATTGGTGACGACGATATCCGGACGGTCGCCCTTGATGCGGTTGCGGAACTTGGTCGCGCCCATTGCGGAGGAACCCATGCCTGCGTCGCAAGCAAAGATGACCTTCTTTACCGCTGCCGGATCCTTTGCACCGCCAACAGCAGCGGTCGCCATACCCTTCGCCTCTGCCTTCATGGAAGCCATCTGATTCTGAGATTCTTCCAGGCTCTTTACGCCGGACATCTTGATAATCGGACCGGAAATAACGAACGACACCACCGCGGCGAGCGCAACGCCAATGATGGAAATCAGGATCGAGTCGCGCGGCGTCATCATCAGGAATGCGATGATCGAGCCGGGCGCTGCCGGTCCGAGCAGACCTGCGTTGGTGATCGAGAAGAACAGGATCGCGCAGAAGTTGCCGACAATCGGACCTACGATTACCAGAGGATTCATCAGGATATACGGGAAATAGATTTCATGGATACCGCCGAACAGGTGGATGATGATCGCGCCGGGCGCGGAATCCTTTGTCATCTTATCCTTCGAGAACACCCAGTATGCCAGCAGCACGCCGAGTCCGGGACCAGGGTTGGTTTCCAGCATATACATGATGGATTTGCCAGCCTGCTCAACCTGCTCCGCACCGAGCGGGGTAAATACGCCGTGGTTGATCGCGTTGTTCAGGAACAAAACCTTTGCCGGTTCCAGGAATACGGATACCAGCGGCAGCAGCCCATGGGAGATCAGGATATTCACGCCGGCAGACAGAATCGCCAGAAGCAGCGCCATAATCGGACCGATTGCATAGTAGCCGATAATTGCCATAATCATGCCGAGGATGCCGACAGAGAAGTTGTTAATCAGCATCTCAAAGCCAGCCGGCATATGTCCGTCCATCAGCTGGTCGAATTTTTTGATGACCCAGCCTGCCAGCGGACCCATAATCATTGCGCCCATCAGCATCGTTGTATCCGGCTTACCGGCGATACAACCCATGACCGCGATCGCGCCCATCACGCGGCCGCGCTCTCCGCCAACCAGTTTGCCGCCCTGTGCCGCGATCAGAATCGGCAGCAGGTAACTCAGAATATACGGCTGAATGGAGACCAGATCTTCATTTGGGAACCAGCCGCCCGGGCTCAGGAAGAGGGCTGTGATAAAGCCCCATGCAATGAATGCACCAATGTTCGGCATGACCATGCCGGACAGCGCCTTGCCCATTGCCTGCACTTTTTGTTTCATTTCATCCAACTCCTATCTTTTTCTCTATGATTTGTTTATAATACGCTCCCAGACCGTTTTCAATGGAAACACGGCTCCCGTCCCAGTTTCCGGCGTGAAGCTGATCGAGAAGCGTCTTATCCTCTACCAAAAGCGCGCTGATCGCACCGATCAGATGGTGCGGGATGGAATCCTCCTGATTCTCCGGCGCCAGCATAACCAGCGCGCCGAAAATCACACGTGCTTTTTCATAAATGGGTGGCTCCAGCTTGATGTAGCCAAACCGCGCATGGCTGACCATACTCGTGCGGCAATGCAGCACCAGCGCATGGAATTGCCGGATATACGTATCCGCAAGCCGGTCGCGCTCATACAGTCCCGCTTCGATGTCCGCCGCCATACGGTCGTCCGCAGCAAACAGGGCGCCTGCCTTTGCAATCACCTCGCTGCGCGTGCGCGCTGCCCGCAGACAGTCAAATTTGATATGCCCTACCAGATCAAGCAGCTCCATGCCGTAGCGCGTGAGCTGCCGCACCTCGTCCAGCTGCAGCGCTTGTCTGCTCTGCGGCTTTGGATTTTCCCGCCGCTTATCCTGCGTGGAGATCAGGATGCTCTCAATCTGCCGTCTGTCCTGCGCCTGCAGGACAGGACTGACGCAAATCCACGGAAAATCCGTCGTCAGGCTGACTGTGGAAACGATCAGGTCGATGCCCTGTTTTTTCAGCCGCTCCGTATCAATATGGAAAGCGGATATCGTGCCGCACACGTTGATACAGGAAAAGTTCTTTTTCAGGCTGGCTTCAAGAATACGCGAGGTGCCGACACCGGTCGGACACACGACGATAACCGACAGGGTCTTCATCTGCTGGAGCTTTCGCTCCATTGCCGCACCGAAGTGCATCGCAAGAAAGGATATCTCCGCATCCGGTATCTCTTCCAGACCGATCGACTGACACAAGATTTCCGAGGCGTCCTTCGCCGCCTGCATGATCTCCGGATATTCCTCCCGTATGCTCTCCAGCTGCGAGTTCTCAATGCGCACACCCATTGACAGACGGCTGATTGCCGGCGCCATATGGTTGCACAGATCCTCCATCAGCCTTTCATCATCACGCAGTGTGATACCGATGCTGTCCTCCACCTGCGCGATCATCTCTGTGATGAGCTGACGCAGATTGATGTTCTCTATATTCTGGTGGATTCGCGCCGGATTTGACCAGATGCGTGCCGAAGACAGATGCACGGTAATATATCCGGTTTCGCCGCGCGGGATACGAATGTGAAACGATTCCTTGATCTGGTCACATATCTCTTCTGCGACGGAAAATTCCGGCAGCATCATCAGCTTTTGCAGCTGATCCTGCTCCATCTCGATGCGTTCGCCGTTGCGAATGCGCTTGATTGCAAGCCCGATGTGGATAATCAGCCCGACAAACGCGCTGTCTGTATAATGGATATGCATCCGCTTGCCCGCGTCCAGCAGGATATGCTCGATCTGCGCTGTCATGTCCGCGTCCAGCAGCCCGAATACCTGATTGTGTACCATGGAGGAAAACTCCTCCTGCTCCGACTCTCCGTGCAGCAGCCGCATGATCTGGTTTTCATCCATACTCTCGTACACGATGTTTGCAATCGCCTGTCTGCGGTTTCCTTCATCTCCTTCAACCAGGATCCCCAGCCCGGGACGGCGAATGAGCTGAATGTTGTAATGACGCAGCCACTCCGCCGCTTCATTGAGATCCTTTGTCAGTGTGCCCTCGGAAATGCGGAATTTTGATGTGAAATAATATGATTTCAGCGGTTCATCCGCATACAACAGATCACCGAGGATGCACCTGCGCCGTTCCTCCTTCGTATATTCCTTTTGAACGTTTTCAATCTCAAGCAGTTCCAAGATGAGCTTTTGATTTTCTATACTCTCGTCCAATATCAGCCCGACGCCCGGCTTGCGCACAAAATGAAAATCATTCTGCGACATCCATTCCTTGATGTGCGGTATCTCGCGCAGGATCGTCCGCGAACTCACCCCCATCATTTCAGAGATCATGGAAATTGTCACGGGGCGAGAAGCAGTAAATTTTGTCAGGATCTGAATGATTTCCTTCTGTCTGGCTGTCAGCTGCTTTTTCCGGCTTTTACCCTGCTGGTGCATTGGTGACATTTTTACCGTCTCCTTTTCCTTTTCCAATTCTAATTATGATGTCAGAAATGAGCTGACTCAATGGTCAACTTCGTCACTTTTGTCTGCAATGATTGCTGACACCTATGTCATTTCATATAAATATTACCGAAGTTTATCCCGAAAATCCAGTCATTATTACGACAGCGCCGCAAAAAAAATGTAAAAAATTACAAGAAGTGTTGATAACCAATTCATGCCATGTT
>CAYNPX010000114.1:0-5816 GCA_964399205.1 uncultured Butyricicoccus sp. | reverse complement strand
AGCAGCCGGAGGATACCGGCGCAGAGGATGCGCAGCAGACACATACAGAGGATGCGGGCATCGCGGCATTTGAAGATGCGCTTGCGGAGGAAGCGGCAGTCGGGGCGACAGAGGAAACACCGGAGCCGCCGCGCCCGCGTCCGGAGGACACGCCTGTCATCAGCGAAACAGAACTGGAGGAATTTTTGTCCAGTGTAAAGACGGAGGACGACGCGCCGCACGCCAGCTTTGAACAGCTGCTGCGCGACAACGGCATTGCGGTCGAAACGGAGGGACCGAAACAGTCCGCGCTCCCGCTGGAGGAATTTCCGGACGAGGAAACGACCGTGTATGTTGACCTTCCGGTGCGCGACACGGCGGAGGAGCAGGACGCGCCGCGTCAGCCGCAGCTGTTTGACATTGAAGCGGAGGACGAAGCGTTTGCGGAGATGCCGCAGGAGGACGAACAGGAGGAACCGATTACCGAACCCGACTGGCTGGGCATGTCATTGGAAGAATTGTGCGGGCAGGCGCCGCCGCTGGAGGAACTGCGGCGCGATGGTCCGGTCATGGCGCGCGAGGTCGCGCGGCAGAAGGACTGGATTCTGGAACGCATCCGCGCGTATCAGCAGTCGATGCAGCCGGAGACAGAGCAGCCGGAGACAGAGCAGACGGAGGAACCGGATGAGATCCATGCGGCGGAGGAGTTGTCTGCTCTGCGGGAGCAGGAGAGCGACGAGGAGCGCGATTCGGTTTTTCCTGACAGGTCGGCCGACAAACCGGAAACGGAGCCGGCTGACCGGGAAAGCACGTTGACAGATGCAGAGGCTGCATTACAGGAAACACAGCGGATCGTTCTCACGCCTCCGGTGGAGCAAAAGCCGGAACCGGAGCACGGGCAACAGCAGACAGACGAAGCGGAAACAGCCGCGCCGCAGCAGCCGGAACCCGAAGTCCGGCGGGAGGAAAACCCCCAGGCAGGAGCGCAGTTCCAATCCCGCTCAAAACCGCGCCGCCGCGCCGCTGAAAAAAAGCCGCGCGCGGTCTGGCCGCAGGAGAAACCGCCGCAGGATGTGCGCAGGGCGGAAAAGAACTGGCGCTTACGCACGCGGAAGCAGGCAAGACGGTCCATTCCGGTGCTGATCTGTGCGCTGCTTGCGATCTATCTTTCGTGCGCGGATGATTTTGCCGTTCTGCCGCTGCCGGATTTGTTCAATTATGCCGCGAACCCCATAGCCGTATTGCAGGCGCTCGTTGTGCTGCAAATCGTGGCGATGCTGTTCGCCTATGACGTCATCTGGGATGGCATACAGGCGGCGATTCATTGGACACCGAATTTTTCCTCGCTGGTCGATCTGGCGCTGCTGCTCAACATCATCCACTGTGTGGTGCGTATGGCGGCGGAAGGCGAGGAGATCCCGTTTGCCTGCATGGCACTGCTGGCATTATTTGCGCAGCTGCGGGCGAAATGTGATTTTTCCAGCACGCGGCATTATGCGTTCAAAACGGCGGCGAACGCGCACCAGCCGATGGGACTGTTCTATCACAACGGAACGCATCCGCATCTGGTCAAAGCGCCGCTGGAGGATGTGCACAGCTTTGTGCAGCAGACCGTGCAGCCGGATGAAAACTGGAAACAGGAGCGCAGTTTGACCATCCTGTCAGTCGTTCTTTCGGTTGTCCTTTCGGTCATCGTGTGTGTTTCCACCGGTGATATGGGCCGCATCTGGTATGTGCTGGCGGCAACGATAACGGGCGCATGTCAGATCTCGCTGCTCAGCGCCGCGCCGGTGGCGCAGAAACACGCAGCACGCCATACGGCGAAAAACGGCTCCGCAGTCATCGGACGGCGCGGCGCGCGCAGGATTGCTTCCGTTGACACGATTGTGCTGACAGACAACGATCTGTTTCCGACGGGAACGATCGCGCTGCAGCGGCTGGAACTGCGCAGCAAACTGAATGATTCCACCGCGCTCGCCTATGCGGCGGCACTGGCGGGGGATTCTTCACTGGGGCATATGCTGGCAGAAGAAGTGCGGACACGCTATGGCGCACCGCTGGCGGCACATCATGTCGTATTTTACACCGGCGGCGGTATCGGCGGCCGCATCGGCGGGCTGGATGTTCTGCTGGGCGATCAGGATTTCATGGCGCAGCGCGGCATTATCGTGCGCGATGTACCGGAAAACGGTCTGGTGCTTGCGCTGGACAACGATGTAGCCGCAGTAATGGTAATTGATTACATCGTGCCTGCGGCGCAGTATACAGCGATGCATGAGCTGACAGAGCGGAATCTGAAGATCCTGCTGCACACGCGCAATCAGCAGGTCACGCCGGAACTGGTGGAACGGCTGTATGCCCTGAAAAAGGGAACGGTCATTGTGCCGGAACTGGAGCAGGATCGCGCAATGCAAGACCCGCAGTATACGGAAAAGGATATGCTGTGCGGGATTCTGGCGCGCGACGGCTTTGTCCCGCTGACGGACTGCGTCTCCACGGCGAAGGAACAGACCCAGTTTACCAGAGTGGGCGGATGGATCGGCGTTTGCGCCGCGGTCATCTGTGTGCTGCTGATGGCATATCTCTGCTATGTTTTTGTACCGGCGGATATGCGTCCGATCCGAATGCTTATCTATGCGATTTTATGCTTTGTCCCGATTTTCTTCCTTGGAAACGGTGTAGGCAGGGATTGAACGACCGCACTGCCATGAAGCCGATGAGAGGAGGAGAATGACAATGAAACGAAATATCAGGCAAATCATGGAGCTGTTTCTCCATGACCCATTCTGGGAGATAGGAAAGGTCAGAACGCCGGACAAGGCACAGCTACAGCAATTCACCGAGCAATATCATTTGCCGGAGGACTACGTTGAGCTGCTTTCCATCACAGACGGCTTTGTACTCTTTCATGCAGGCGATTACTGTATAAATGATATTGAATATATTTTAGAATGGCGCGAACCGATGATAGACGCCGGTCTTTTAGAACAGGTGCTTGAAATTGGCTACTTTATGGAGTATACCCTGTTGATAAACTTGAACGAAAGCCAGACGTCCTCATATCTTTATGCGGGCGATCACGACTCAATGAAGGATTTCATCCGCATTGGCACGATCACAGACTTTTTGAATGGATTGATCGAATCCAAAGGCGAAATTCCGTTTTGGGAGGAGCGGGGACAGGAACTGTTTGATTTTTCCGAGGAGAATTTAGCTGTGAATCCCGGCATTCTTGAGGTTCCTGCCCGTGGCAGAACGATCGTTTCACGGCGGCCGTATCAATTGACAGAGGAAGAAATTCGCGTGAATGGCAATAGAAAGGCTGTTATCGTAACATATTCCAATGGCACAGAGGAAAAGATTGTCCTATGGGATGAGGAGAAAAACGGCGTAGGCAGGGACTGACGCAAATACGATTCAATGGGCATACCGCGGGCGGGATTTTTCCTGCTGCGCGGTATGCTTTTTTATCGCCGTTTTGCGCCAAAGGTGTGAAAAAGTCACAAAAGATGATATAATGTGGAACAATACCGGAAAAACGGTTGATAATATACATAAACCTGCGCAGACCGGACAGAGGTGCGGATGGTGTCAAAGAAGAAAACAGAATAGATTTATGAAAAATTCACAATATTTTATTTGCAATACAAGCGAAAATAAGATATAATTACGAACAGAGAGACTGCTCAAACGAGCGGTGAACCAAACGAAGGAGAGTGGAATCGTTGAACGTATATTCTGTAGATAAAATCCGCAATGTCTGCGTTATGGGACATGGCGGTGATGGCAAGACTTCTCTGGTTGAGAGTATGCTGTATATGACCAAGGCAACCGACCGTATGGGAAAAATCGCAGACGGCAACACGGTTTGCGACTATGATCCGGAGGAGATTCGCAGAAAGTTTTCCATTTCCACCGCTGTGGCGCCGGTCGAATACGGCGGCTGCAAGATCAACGTACTGGATACACCGGGCTTCTTTGATTTTGAAGGCGAGGTGCAGAGCGCACTGCGCGTGTGCGAATCCGGACTGATTGTCGTACCGGGCAAATCCGGACCGAGCGTCGGCACAGAAAAGGCGTGGAAGCGTCTGGCGGATCAGAATAAGCCGTGTGCATTTTACATTTCCAAGATTGACGAGGAACATTCCGATTATGATACTTCGCTGCATAAGCTGCAAAAGGCATTCGGCGTAAACGTGTGCCCGGTCGTCATCCCGATTTTTGAAGGCAACCGCGAGACAGTCGGCGTGGTCGACTGCGTTATCCGCAAGGCGTATCGTATGGAAGGCAACCAGCGCGTTGAGGTCCCGATTCCGGAAAACATGGTCGATAAGGTTGACCAGCAGCGCGCGGCGCTGTGCGAGAACATCGCGGAGCTTTCTGAGGATTTGATGGAGCGCTATTTTGCCGGCGAGGAATTTTCGGACGAGGAATTGATTACGGGTCTGCGTCAGGGCGTGCTGGAGCGCGTGATTATTCCGGTATTCTGCGGCACAGCGGCAACCGGCATCGGCACGATTGCACTGCTCAAGGGCATCTGCGATTACATGCCGTCTCCGGATCAGGGCGCAATTGAGGTCTGCGAGGAAGGCGACGAGATCATCGAAGTCGCAAGCAATCCGAACGGCTCGACATGCGCGTTTGTATTTAAGACCACCGCTGACCAGTATGGACGCTTCAGCTACTTCAAGGTAGTTGCAGGCTCGGTCAAGCAGGATATGACTCTGCTCAACCACCGCATGGACGGTCTGGAAAAGATCGGACATATTTATTCCATCTGCGGCAAGAAGAGCACCGAGGTCAAGGAAGTCACCTGCGGCGATATCGGCGCGGTTTCCAAGCTGGCGACCACCAAGACGGGCGATACGCTGTCCGTGAGCGCACGCGCGGTCAATCTCGACCCGATCCCGTTTGCGCAGCCGTGCTACGCACAGGCGATTGCGCCAAAGACAAAGGGCGGCGAGGAAAAGATCGCGACCGGTCTGGCAAGACTGTCGGACGAAGATCCGACCTTCACCTATACCATCAATCAGGAGACACATCAGAGCATCCTGAGCGGCATGGGCGATATCCATCTGGATGTAATCTGCGCAAAGCTCAAGAACCGCTTTGGCGCGGAGGCAGTGCTGTCCACACCGATCGTACCGTATCGTGAGAAGATCCGCAAGAAGGTCACGGTAGAAGGCAAGCATAAGAAGCAGTCCGGCGGTCATGGTCAGTATGGTCACGTAAAGATGAGCTTTGAGCCGTATGCGGAAGGAGATTTCCTGTTTGAAGAGCACATCTTCGGCGGCTCCGTCCCGAAGAACTTCCATCCGGCGGTTGAGAAGGGCGTGCGCGAAGCCATGGAGCAGGGCGTACTGGCGGGCTATCCGATGGTCGGTCTGAAGGCAGACCTGCTTGACGGCTCGTATCATGACGTCGACTCGAACGAGCTGTCGTTTAAGATGGCGGCGAAGCTGGCATATAAGGCGGGCATCCCGCAGGCAAGTCCGGTCATCATGGAGCCGATCTGCTCGATGAAGGTCTATGTGCCGGATTCGTACATGGGCGATGTCATCGGCGACATCAACAAGCGCCGCGGACGTATCATGGGCATGAACCCGACGGACGACGGGCAGGAGATCGTGGCAGAGGTCCCGATGGCGGAAATCAGCGACTACGCGATCACGCTGCGTTCCATGACGCAGGGCAGAGGCTCGTTCCTGTCGCAGTTTGAGCGCTACGAGGACGCGCCTCCGGCAGTACAGGAAAAGGTCATTGCCGCAGCAAAGGAAGCATAAAAGAATCAGATCAATCGCTGCACCGTGGGCGCGCCGCCTGCGGTGCAGTTTTTT
>CAYNPX010000113.1:0-5968 GCA_964399205.1 uncultured Butyricicoccus sp. | reverse complement strand
TTTTTTTCTAATATATCAATCCAATTCCCGCCCGTCCAGCGCGGCGAGGGCATATTCCAGCGCGAGAGTCAGCTTGGCGCAGGTCTGTTCATCCTCCCGATTTTCCTCCATGCGGGAGAGAAAATCACGCGTGACTGTACCGCGCAGACCGTCGTCATTTTCGTAGCGGTACAGATCCTGCATGGCGGCGGACTCATCCACCACATGCGCGTGGAAGAACATGTCGCGCAGGGCGCGCGACAGGGCGGCAAGATCCGGCTCATACATGCGCGTACCGGTCAGGCGGACGCAGCAGCAGGTGCGCGTCCGTTCCTCCGGCAGCAGCGGAGACAGCTTATCCATCAGCATAGTGTCGCTGTTGATGCCGGCCATCGGGAGCAGGACCTCCTCAAAGCGGACGGCGCCGGAAGGACGCAGCGTAAGCGCGATATCGCCTTTTTCGATATTTCCGGCGAGGTAGCCCTTGACGCCAAGCTCGTTGGAAGCGGTTGCCGCGAAGCAGCCCGGGCAGCTGAGCGCGGTCCGGCTGATGCGGAAGACGCCGCTGAACCGGTGATTATGCCCCAATGCGATATAGTCAAAGCGGCTGCGGAGCACGGCGCTTTCGGAAACCGGATTGTAACCGCCGGAGCCGCCCAGTTCACCGTGCATCAGACAGATATTGGTCTTGGACAGGTCAAGCGGTGCGTCCAGTGCGATCGATGCGCTGATATCCTGAAAGGCTGCGCCCCAGATCACGGTTTTGCCATCGGGCAGCTCCACCGGCTCCAAAAACCGTTCGCGGAATACGTGGACATTCTGCGGCAGCACCTGAGTGGCATAGACGCTTCCGGCATGGTAATAATCATGATTACCGGGAGCGATGAAAACCGGGCACGGGCATTTTCCGAGAACGGTAAAAACAGCGGACGCGAGCTGCGGACGGATGTCCGGCGCGTCAAACAGATCGCCCGCGATCAGCACGGCATCCGCAGCGGAGGACGCCGCATAGCCGACCATTGACTGGAGCGCGGCAAACTGCAGGTTTATGGCATCGACAGCGCGTGCAGACGGAAGAAAATCAAATTTTGCGCCGATGTGAAAATCAGCGGCATGAAGGATAGTAGGCATAACAAAAACCTCCGGGGGAGAAATGTATGGCTTGTATGATCTATTATACCAGCTTTTGACCGGCTTGCAAAGCAATATCGCAAAAACAAAACAGCTGCCCCGTCCGGGACAGCTGCTCTGTTCGCATACGTTTCACAAAATAAAAAGGGGGTAAGAGAAATTCAAAGATACCGGCATATCTTTTGTGGAAGAGGTTTCGCATCTCCTCGTTCCATGCTCTTAGTATAGCGCATTTCGTTTTGGAAGTTGTGAACAAATCATGAATCGGATGTTACAATTCTATGTTATTTTTGAAAAGGTTCTTTAAAGGCGCTGTTTTTTGCGGATTTTGCGGATATCGTCGCCAATAAAGCGCAGTTGGGTAAATTCTCCGAGGATGCGTGAGGCAATCGCCGGAGAATAGCGCGTTTCCAGTTCGGCCGGAAGCAGGTTGGTGCTGAGGATGGTGGGCAGACGGCGCATCAGGCGTCCGCTGACGAGGTCATACAGACAGGAGGTGTGAAAGGTACCGGGCATTTCCGTGCCGAGGTCATCGACGATCAGCAGGTCGGCGCTGCGGAAGCGTTCGAGCGCCTGCGCCGCGCCGGGAAGATCGCCGGTGCGGAATTTGACGCTGTTATACCGGTCAAAAACCGAGATTGCGGTATCATACGCGACGGAAAAGCCGCGTTCTGTGACACTGCGGGCAATGCATGAGGACAGGAAGGTCTTGCCCAGACCGGCCGAGCCATACAGCAGCAGGTTTTCATAGGAGCCGCCGAACTTTTCGGCAAACCGGCTGCATTTTTGAAAATTATACGCCGCCAGTTCACGGGGAGAGACATTGAAACGGCTGTCCGGCTGCGGGCTGTAGTAGTCCAGCCGGAAAGTATCAAACGTCTCCTGCTCGACCGGAAGCAGCGAGGACAGCTTCTGCTTTTGCAGCTCGGCTGCCTTCCGCTTCACACACTGGCACAGCTGACTGCCGGCATAGCCGGTGTCATGGCAGACGGGACAGTCCTCCGCAACGGCGAGATAATTCGCGGGATACCCGTTTTCAAGCAGCAGACGGCGTTTTTCCGCCTGTAACTCAAGATTGCGCGCGCGCAATTGACCGATCGCCGCATCGGTGTTGTTGGATTCAAATGCAATACGCATCGCTTTTGCCGAGGTCGCGCGCAGCTCGCGGTCGATGTCGCCCAGACGGGGAATCGTGCGGGTGAGGCGGTAACGCCGTTCTTCCGCCTCGGCTTCATATTGGTCGTGCCGGCGCTCCATCTGACGAAGGATGGAGGACAGCAGTGCGCGGTCATATGCCATTATTCCGTTTCCTCCTTGCGTTTCATTGCGCTGAATTCCTCCAGCCATTCCTTTTCCCAGTCGGGAAGGCTGCTGCCGGTTGGCGCCTGTTCCGCTGCCGCGGGTCTGGGCTGACGGGTATCCGGCTCGACAGCCGTGATCTCGGCGGCGGTATGCAGACCCTTCTGATCCCAGCTGTCGAGAATGCCGGCCAGGTATTTCCAGCTGAATTTTCCAAGACGGTTGTACATGCGCTGTTTGGCGAGCGCAACGGCATCCGCATCGAAGCCCTGACGGACGAAATGAGACAGGTGCCGGTATTCATCCGGCGCGGGATCGCGTCCCGCCATATCGAGCGCACGCATCATGCTGTCGATGAGGGGCTTTTCCGCTTCCCTGCGGGAGAGAAATTCGGCGGCGGCATCGGCGGTAAAAATACCCATATCCGCCCACAGATGCGCTTCTCGATCGATATCATTGCGGCTGACCAGCTTTTTTTCGCGGTGGAGATACGTCAGCAGGTCAATGAGGACATCGGCGGGCAGACCCAGATATTCGTATGCATTCATCAGTGTGCGCAGCTGGCTTTCGGTCAGCGTGCGTCCCAGCACAATCTCCGCCGTCTGGCAGACAGAGGCAAAGCGGTGGTCGCCCTCCCGGCGGGCGCGCATTTCCGCAGCGGTGTAGCGCGGCGGCTGTTCGGGTGCGCTGCGGCGCTGCGACCGGTTTTCCGTCGGCGTGGTGACAAGGTGCAGGTTGGTCAGCGTATGTACGGCACGGTCATATCGGTCGCGGGTCATGCCGAGCGCACGCATCGCGGCGCGTTCGTCAAATGACTGCCCCTGCCGTACCAGATATAGATAAAGCAGCGCGCTGTCTCCGTCACAGCAGGCAATCAGGCAGTCCACGACCTGCGCACGCAGCACGCAAAATTCTCCACCGGCGGGAATCAATGAGGCGAGTGACATAATTACCTCCGAAAAAGCAGAAATTCATGTGAAATCATACGTTATTCGATGAATTTTGTATGAAATGACTGGTTGGCTCCGGCAATGCGCGCCGGATATCGGTTCTTTTATTATATCGTGACAAAAGTAATAGTGCAAGAGGAAAGAATGCCGTGAAATTTTGTCTATTTTATGATGTTTTTTTGTGGAAAAAATAGTATAATAGAATTACGTATTTCTTTGGGGAGCCATATGTCTTTTTCCGCTCCCCTCCAAGTAAAGAAAGGATAACTTCCATGTCTTGTAATAAGTTGAATACAATCATGCTCGGCGGCAAAAAGGGCGCGGACGGAAAGTATCCGGTTCACCGCGAGATCCTGTTTACACCTGCCGGAAAACTGGTTGCGGATGCGCTGCCGGAACGGTGTGAGCTGCTGTATGTACGTCAGCAGCACGAGCCGGAGCTGGACGGCGTCGCGTCGGTCGTCTGCGCGGACGACGCGGATTTCACACAGATGATCCGTACCGCCATCGAAGGGATGGAGGGGGACATTATGCTGCTCTCCACACCGATGCCGGACGTCACAACAGAGGAATATCAGCTCACGATCAATCAGTATCGCGGTGCGGCTACCGATGTGACAACGATGACCTGCAGCGCGATCACGGCGGATGACACGTGGCACGCAGCGATCTTCCATGCCGGCGCATTGCGTGATATTCTGGAGCAGCATCCGCTTTCATTGACTCATGCGATGCACATTGCCCATGACATCAGCGCAAAGGTTGGAACCTGCCGCACGGCGCCGCACACAGCGGTCTATACTGCCGGAGATGCGTATAAGGTGCAGAAGGCGTTGCAGAGCCGCATTAACAGCGCATGGATGGATCGGGGCGTGAGCATATTCGATCCGGAGCACACCTATATTTCGCCGTACAGTGAAATCGGCAGCGGCACGACAATCCTGCCGGGGTGCATGATCCATCCGGGCAGCAGCATTGGCTGCGGCTGCACCATCGGTCCGAATACCGTTCTTGACCGCGCTTCGGTCGGTGACCGGACAAGCGTCAACTGTTCGCAGGTTTATCAGAGCAGCATCGGTTCGGACGCAACGGTGGGTCCGTTCGCGTATATCCGTCCGGGCAGCGCGGTCGGCGATGAGACGCGGATCGGCGATTTCGTCGAACTGAAAAATGCGCGCATCGGAAATGGAACCAAGGTATCGCATCTGACGTATATCGGAGACGCGGTTGTCGGAGAGCGCGTCAACTTTGGCTGCGGCACAGTGGTCGTCAATTATGACGGCTTTACCAAGAGCCAGACGGTGATCGGCGACGACTGCTTTATTGGCTGCAACACCAACCTTGTCGCGCCGGTCGAGCTGGGTGACCGCGTGCTGACAGCAGCGGGCACAACGGTAACGCACAATGTGCCGGACGGCGCAATGGCTGTTGCGCGTGTACGGCAGGAAAACAAAGAGGGCTGGAATGACCGCCGCCGCCGTATGCACGGGAAAAAGTAACCGCCGGCGGAAAATTTTGCTGTTCATATAGATAGAGATGGGTTAGTAGAGAACAATGAGTGAGGAAACGCAAGGCGTTTCGGGAAATTAAAAAAATGCAGGAGGACTATCAAGCATGATTTCTCACGGAAAGAACATTAAAATCCTCGCGGGTAATTCGCATCCCGCACTGGCAATGCAGATCGCGTCTGCACTTAGTCTGCCGCTCGGCAAATGCACGGTAGGACATTTTTCGGATGGAGAGGTTTCTGTTTCCATCGGCGAGACGGTGCGCGGCTCAGACGTATTTCTGATCCAGTCTACCTGCGGGCCGGTAAACGATAACCTGATGGAACTGCTCATCATGATTGACGCCTGCAAGCGCGCTTCTGCGGGCCGCATCACCGCGGTGATCCCGTATTTCGGGTATGCCCGCCAGGACAGAAAGTCCAAGGCGCGCGATCCGATCTCCGCAAAGCTGGTAGCGGACATCATCACTACGGCAGGCGCGAATCGTGTGCTGACGATGGATCTTCATGCGTATCAGCTGCAAGGCTTCTTTAACATTCCGGTGGACAACCTGATGGGTGCGTCCGTTCTCATTCCGCATATTGCGAGCGAATTTGGCCGCAGCCGTGACGACGTGATGATTGTTTCTCCCGATCTTGGCTCCGTCACCCGATGCCGCAAGTTCTGCGAAAAGCTGGACTACCGGCTTGCGATCATTGACAAGCGCCGTCCGCGCGCGAATGTTTCCGAGGTCATGAATATTATTGGAGATGTAAAGGATAAGATCTGTATCCTGAGCGACGATCTGATCGATACTGCGGGTACGCTGTGCCATGCGGCAGAGGCGCTCATCAATATCGGCGGCGCGAAAGAGGTCTATGCCTGCGCAACGCACGGCGTACTGTCCGGTCCGGCGCTGGAACGCCTGGAAAAAAGCCCGATTCAAAAGCTGACATTGCTGGATACCATTCCGCTGACGCCGGAGAAGCGCAGCGAGAAAATCGAACTGCTACAGGTAGCGCCGGTATTTACCGAAGCAATCGCACGCATTTATGAGGAATCCTCGGTTTCCCCGCTGTTTGATTGAGCATGATACATATGGGCGGCTCTGTGCCGCCCTCA
>CAYNPX010000112.1:0-6005 GCA_964399205.1 uncultured Butyricicoccus sp. | reverse complement strand
GGGGAGGCTTTCTCATTGTTGGACGTTCGCGCATGTACGCTGTAAAAACGCGGGCAGCGCGGTAAGATCGGGGAGGACAGCGCGGCACAGCCGGTGCATTTCCTCTGTCGGCGGGAGAAGATCCGGAACCATGATGGGCTGCATACCTGCCTGCGATGCCGCGCGGATACCGTTATAGGAATCCTCGACTGCAAATGCGTCTGACGGGGCGATGCCCATGCCGCGACATGCCGTAAGATAGATATCCGGAAACGGCTTGCTGCGCGCGATGCGGTCGCCGCCGAGGATATAGTCAAAATATTGATATAAGTCCGCATGTTTCAGTTCTGTCTCCACTGTGAACTGACGGGTGGAGGACGCAAGCCCGATGCGGAAGCCCTGTGCGGACGCCCACGCCAGCGTCTCACGTGCGCCGGTCTTGAGCGGAATGCCCTCAACGTCCGCAATGCTGTGAAACAGGCGGCTGACATCCGCGTTGAAGGCTTCGTGCGGAAAGTCCGCGCCGTATCGCGCGCACAGAATCTCGCCCGTGTGCCTGCGCGTCGTGCCGACGGTCGTGAGAAAGACCTCGTCGATATCTGACAGCCGGTACGTTTTGCCCAGCTCATGCCAGCAGCGGCAGACCAGATGTTCCGTATCCAAAATCACGCCATCCATGTCGAAAATCAGGACGGGGCACAGAGAATCGTTTGTCATACGGCCAAAATCCTCCGTATCGCACTGTATAATAGCGGCTTCATGTTTTCGATCGTATCCGGACGGTGTTCAATGATGCTGGAATAGCACGCGGTACCGCATAATTCAATGATGAGACAGATAATATTGAATTGTTCCTGTACGCTGTGTACCTGCGGCAGCGGCGCGTCGTGCAGACGCTGCGCAATCGCCGCCCAAAGCGGATCGCTCGTGCGGTCCGTCAGGCTGCGCTCCAGCATCGGCCAGGAAAAATTGCGCTTGATCAGACGCAGCACATCCGTATGCTCGGTAAAATAGCAGATGATCCAATCGGCAAAGATCACGACATTGTCCGCGAAATTGTCTGTACGGTGTTCCTCCGCATATGTGAACGCCCGCTGGATGATATCGTGGCTCATTTGAAAGAGCAACTGATCCAGCAGATCTTCTTTATCTGTGAAATACAGGTAAAAGGTACCCTTTGCGACCTGTGCGCGCGCGGCGATCTCGCTGACACTGGTTTTGGAAACGCCCTTTTCCAGAAAAAGCTCCTGCGCGGCGCACAGCAGTTTTTTCTTCTTTACTTCTTTTTTCTGCTCCATGCTTGCGCTCATCTGTCAGCCCTCCTGTCTGTTCGTCAATATCCCGCAAATTCAGTATAGCCCACGAAAATCCATTTGGCAATAACGAGAGCCGCGGAAAAATCAAATTTGTAAAAACTGACCAATCGTCAGTTTATTTCACACAGAAAAGTTAGCGGTATGCATCTTGACCATCGGTCATTTCTGGTTTATACTGTGGGTGCAATGAAACACGGCGGGGCATCTCCTGCCGCATCCGGCGCGGAGCCGGAAATTTCAGCGAAAGGAGAGCTGATATACATGGAACGAATAGCCCGATTTGTGGTGAGACGACGCGGGCTTGTGCTGACAATTGCAGTGGTATTGCTGGTTTTGTCAGTATTCGGTTATATCGGCACGCAAGTCAATTATGATATTTTGAGCTACCTGCCGTCCGATCTGGAATCGATGGAGGGAGAGCGGCTGCTGGAGGACGATTTCAACATCGCGTCCACGGCGATTATCACGGTGGAAGGCATGAACAGCGACGATCTGGCGGATATGGAGGACGAACTGCGGGCAATCGACGGCGTGACCACGGTTGTCGGCGTGTATGACGCGCTGGACGTCACCGTGCCGCAGGACGCGCTTCCGGAAAAGGCGCAGGAGATGCTGTACGGCGAAAATGATTCGACCATGCTGCTTGTCCGGTTCGAGGAATCCAGCGCGTCCGACCAGACAATGAATGCCATTGTGCAGATCAAGCAGGTCATGCGAACGGATTGCTTCCTCGGCGGCATGTCCGCCATTTTGGAGGACACCAGGGAGCTGGTCAATCAGGAGCTTCCGAAGTATGTGTTGTGCGCCGTGCTGTTCAGCCTGATCGTGCTGTTCCTGTTTATGGAGAACACCGCGGTGCCGCTGATCTTTATGCTCGGCGTGCTGTTCCCGGTCGTATATAATTTCGGCAGCAATATTCTCCTCGGTGAGATATCCTATATTACACAGGCGCTCGCGGCAGTCCTGCAGCTGGGCGTCACGATGGATTTCAGCATCTTCCTGCTGCACCGGTATCAGGAGGAAAAAGCGGATAAGCCAAACGATGAGGCGATGGTTTCCGCGATCTGTAAGACGAGCACCTCCATCCTGTCGTCCTCCCTGACGACGATTGCGGGCTTTCTCGCCATGTGCACGATGTCGCTCACGCTGGGCGCGGATATCGGCATTGTCATGGCGAAGGGCGTCGCGCTCGGCGTGCTGAGCACGCTGACCATCCTGCCGGCGCTCATCATGTATTTTGACAGGCTCATTGAACGGAGCAGGCACCGCGTGCTCGTGCCGCATATGGGCGGTCTGGCACGCTTTGTCACCAGGCATCCGAAAAAGATTTTGATTCTGTTTGTCCTGATTGTGGCGGTGTTCATCCGCGCGCAGGGACTGACCGACGTATACTACACACTGACCGACAGCCTGCCGCAGGATCTGACCGGCATTGCCGGCACGAACCGCCTGAGCGAGGACTTCGGGATGCCGAGCTATCATTTTGTCATTGTGAGCGATGCGCTGGACAACAATGAGATGAAAAATCTGGCGGACGAACTGGATGCGGTCGACGGCGTCAAGGCGACGCTGTGCTACGAAAGGTTTGTCGGCGCGGGCATTCCGGAGAGCGCGATACCGGACAGCATCCACGACCTGTTCCACGCGGGCGATCACCGCATGATGATGATCACGACAGCGTATAAGCCGGGCACGGATGAGATGAACGAACAGGTCAGCGCCATGACGGAGATCATCAAGCGCTATGACAGCGACGGACTGCTCACCGGCGAGGGCGCGATGACCAAAGACCTCATCACGACCTCCGACCACGACTTTAACGCGACGTCTGTGACGTCCATCCTCGCGGTATTTCTCATTATTTTGATTACCTTCCGGTCGATTTCGATTCCGGTGCTGCTGGTGCTGGCGATCGAGGGCGCGATCATGGTGAACCTCGGCATTCCGTATTTTACCGGTTCGACCATCCCGTTTATCGCAAGCATCGTGCTCGGAACCATCCAGCTGGGCGCAACGGTCGATTACGCGATCCTGATGACGACGCGCTTCCGCGAGGAACGCCGGAACGGGCTGGATGTGCGGGACGCGGCAGTGACCGCGATCGAGACCTGCGCGCCGAGCATTATCACGAGCGGTCTGACCTTCTTCGCGGCGACGGTCGGCCTGACCTTTGTATCCGAGATCGATCTGATCCGCAGCCTGTGCCTGCTCATCAGCCGCGGCGCGATCATTTCCATGCTTGTCATTCTTCTGGTGCTGCCGGCCATGCTGGTGTTATGCGCACCGATCATCCGTAAAACAACCTGTCACTGGCTTGACAATTCCAAGGAGCGTGTTGAAAAGTGAAAAAAACATATAAACTGACCGCGGGTACGCTGAGCGCGCTGCTGGTGTGCGGCGCGATGACGCCGGCACTCGCGGCGGTCACAAAGGACGATACCGTTTACGCAACGCTTGACCCGCAGGGCAGCGCGGTGCGTCAGACGGTCAGCAGCTGGCTGCATTCTGACAAGGGACTGAAGAATTTCGGGGACGTCAGCAATCTGGAGGACATCGAAAACCTCAAGGGCGATGAGGAGCCGATACAGAACGGCACGGCGCTGACCTGGAACGTCGACGGCAATGATGTATATTATCAGGGCAGGTCGAAGGAGGAACTGCCGATTGAAACAACGATCACCTATACGCTGGACGGCAGGGAAGTCACGGCAGAACAGCTGGAAGGCGCGAACGGGCATCTGGTCATCCACATTGCCCTGAAAAACAACGAGACAAAGACTGTTACTGTGGACGGCAAGGAATATACCGTTTGTATGCCGTATTTTACGGTGATCGGTACCGATCTGTCCACGGATCATTTCACCAATATCAAGGCGGAAAACGGCACCGTGCAGACCGACAGCAGCAACCAGATCGTCGCCTTCCTCGCCATGCCGGGCATGAAGGATACGTATGGCGACCTGCTGGGCGACGACATGAGTGAAGTAACCGATATGCTGCTGGATGAGGTCACAATTGAATGCGACCTGACAGACGGCGAGCTGCCGTCCATCTATTTCGCCTGCGCGTCCAATCTGAACGATCTGGACGCGGAGGACCTCGAAATGGACGATGCCTTTGACGATCTTGACGAACTGAAGGATGCGACGCAGCAGCTGATCGACGGCGCGAAGGAGCTGGCGGACGGCTGCGCGACGCTGGATGAAAAGCTGGGCGAACTGTCCTCCAGCTATGTCACATTTGACGCCGGTATCATCGACGCGACCTCCGGCGCGGGTATGCTCAATGACGGCGCGAAGCAGCTGTCCTCCGGTATGCGCACCTTGCAGCTGGGCGCGGATTCGCTGTCGGAAGGCGTAGGTCAGCTGGATGAGGGCGCAAAATCGCTGGCAAGCGGCGCGGCACAGGTAAACGACGGCGCAGGCACGCTGTCCAGCGGATTAAATGAACTGGATAACAGCTCCGCGCAGCTGTCGGCCGGCTCGAAAAAGCTGGCGGAGGGTCTGAACCAGCTGGGCGGCGCACTGGAGAGCGATGATGTCAAGACCCTGATGGCAGCGCCGTCCAGCCTGAACGCCGGACTGAGCGAATTGCAGGATGGCATAGAGCAGCTGCAAAACGGGCTTGGCAGCGCGGACTTTTCTGCCGCAATCAGCGGATTGGAGAGCATCCGGTCAAATGCCGCTTCCATGGCGGATCAGCTGGACGGCGCCTTGGCAAATGCAAAAACAGTCAGCCTGACGGACGAACAGATCAGCGCAATTACAGCAGCGGGCGGCGGAGAGCTCATCGCGGCGTATCAGACGGACGCGGCAATCCTGTCGAATCTGTCAGGCGTAAGCGCCGGACTTCGCGCGATTGCAAGCGGCGCAGGTGAAATTGAATCCGGTCTGAGCAGCGCGGGAGGCAGCCTGAGCGGCGCGTCCGCCGGTCTGTCCGGCATGTCTGACGGCATCCAGGCGCTGAAAGCAGGCGTCAATTCGATGGACGACGGCATGAAAAAACTCGTGAGCAGCCTTGCCGGTGCGACCGAGCAGCTGCAGGAGGGCGCGGTATCGCTGGATAACGGCATTGCGAAGTATACCGCAGGCGTCAGCTCCGCGGCATCCGGCGCGGCGGATTTGGCGGACGGAACGGATTCGCTTGCTTCCGGTGCGGCAACGCTGTCCGGCGGCATCAGCCAGATGAGCGATCAGGTGCCGACGCTGATCGACGGCGTGGGTCAGCTGACAGACGGAACCGATTCGCTGGCATCCGGCGCGGACGAACTGAGCGGCGGTATGCAGCAGCTTCAGAGCGCAAGCAGTCAGGTCATGAGCGCAATCCGGCAGTTTGATGAGGCCGGTTCCCAGCTGTCGGACGGCTCCGGTCAGCTGTATGACGGTATCGTAGAATACAATGAAGAGGGCATCAGCCAGATCACGGATAATGAACAGCTGACAAACCTGCGCACAGCCGCGAAGCTGCTGGATAAACAGCGCGAGATGTCGCAAAGCGCGGATTGCTATTCCGGCGCGCCGGAATCCGCGACCGAAACCACGACGAAATTCATCATGCGCACCAAAGCGGTAGAAAGCGACGAGGAGGAGGCTTCTGAGGAAGCGCCTGCCGAGGAGGAACAGAAGGAATCGCTCTGGGACCGCATCAAGGGACTGTTTTGACGACAAACCTTCCGTTTGCAGAAAAAGCGGAATCTCATCGCATAGGATG
>CAYNPX010000111.1:3525-6017 GCA_964399205.1 uncultured Butyricicoccus sp. | reverse complement strand
CTGCTGACGCTGACAGCTCATGCCGGAATCCCTCATCCTATGTGATGAGATTTCGCTTTTTCTACAAACTGTAAAGTTTTCTTTTTATATAATATCATACGAAAAAAGCTGTGACAACCGATAAGGAATTAATATCAAAAAATTACCTATAGAACATTGATTTATTGCTGTTGAAAGCGAAGTATTGTGATGATATGCTTGAAATATCAAAACTACTGGAACAAATAAGTCACAATTTAAGGAGGAATACTGTTATGGCAAGCATTTCGTTCACACATGTAAACAAAACCTACCCGGGGAATGTTGAAGTCATTCCGGATCTTAATCTGGAAATTAAGGATAAAGAGTTTGTTATTCTCGTTGGACCATCGGGTTGCGGCAAGTCCACAACACTCCGTATGATTGCAGGCTTGGAGGACATTACCGGCGGTGAACTGCGCATTGGAGACCGTGTGGTCAACGATGTTGCACCGAAGGATCGAGACATTGCAATGGTGTTCCAGAACTATGCACTGTATCCGCATATGACAGTATACAAGAACATCGCCTTCGGACTGCAGCTTCGCAAAATGCCGAAGGATGAAATTGATGAGAAGGTACATGAAGCTGCCAAGATCCTGGATCTGGAGCATTTGCTGAACCGCAAACCGAAGGCTTTGTCCGGCGGTCAGCGTCAGCGTGTTGCACTGGGACGTGCAATGGTTCGTAATCCTTCGGTATTCCTGCTGGATGAGCCGTTATCCAACCTTGATGCAAAACTCCGAACCTCAATGCGTTCAGAAATCAGCAAACTGCATAAGCGTCTGAATACTACCTTTGTTTACGTTACACATGACCAAACTGAGGCAATGACGATGGGCGACCGGATCTGTGTTATGAAGGATGGTATCATTCAGCAGTTCGATACGCCGCAGAATCTCTATGATATGCCATGTAATCTGTTTGTTGCTGGCTTTATTGGATCGCCGCAGATGAATTTTATCAATGCACAGATTCAGAAGAGCGGAACAGGCGTTTGTGCATCGTTTGGTGGATTCTCTCTGCCTTTGAATGCGAAGAAGTCCAAGGCGTTGCAGAGCTATATCGGCAAAGAAGTCATAATTGGTGTTCGGCCAGAGAATTTCATGAGTGTAGAAGAGAATCCGGAAGCAGCGATCACAGCAACCGTTGAGTTAGCTGAACTGATGGGTTCAGAAACCAATCTGTATTTGGATTGTGCAGGAAATAAATTGATTGTTCGGTTGCCGTCCACCGTTCGTCCGGAGGATCATGCGGAGTATTCGATCGCTGTCAAGGTAGACAAGATTCACGTTTTTGATAAGGATACAGAGAAGGCAATCTGTCATTAAAATCTGTCATTATAAAAAGAAATAACGCGGTGGAATGAGGCAAAATGGAATGGATTAAAATGCCGTCAAATGGAGACACCTCTCATATCACCACCTTTTCTTCCATAAATTGCAATGATTGCGAACCAGAAGCAACTTCAGATCCTCGGATATTGGAGTTGCTTTGGGCTACGCAAATTTCGCAGTTTCGTTTAAAAGGGCGCGACATTTGTGAGGGAAAAATAGACCACGGCGAAATAGCAGTTGTTGCTGTTGTGAAGGGAAGCCTTTTGGCTGAAACGACACATATACAAGGAAATGTGAATAGTGGACATGTATTTTTTACGACGCCATCGGACAGCAACTGCCGTCTGACAGCACACAATACCTGCAGTTGTATTGCTCTCACACTTTGTGGCAAACTGTTGCAGGTGTTGGAAGGGCACTTTCTGCAGGGGAAGGTTTTCTGTCCTAAGGGACTACCGGAACTGCTGAAAACAGTTACGGCAGTGGAAGGCAAAGAGGCCAGACAGACAGCGATCTCTGTTTCGTTATATCGACTTTTAATGTACCTATATGAGTCAGCGCAAAAATATGAGGACGATGGAGGACACACAGTATTGGTCGATGCAGCGCTTGGTATTATTCAGGAAGAATTTGCGTTTCTTGATGGCGTTGATGAAGTGGCAAGAAGATTGGAGGTTACGCCAAATCATTTAATCCGCGAGTTTTCGCGCGCGATAGGGATATCGCCGGGACAGTATCTGAAGATCAGACGAATTGATAATGCAAAATATCTCCTTGAAAAAGAAGGAATGTCTGTTGCGCTGGCATCGGACTTATCTGGGTTTTCCAGTCCAAATTATTTTGCAAAGGTATTCCGCAAAGAGACGGGAATGTCACCGCATGAATATGCTTTATCACACTCTTCTGAGGCAGAGGACGATAAGACAGCCCGTCGCCTGTTGAATCAGGCAATACTCTAAACCGCGTTCCGCTGTAGCAATGCACAAAAAAGCAGACAGAATTTTGTTAATTTATATGAAAATTGAAAAAATATGTGTTTTTGAACCGAAACATGTAAATTAAAACTGTAATAGGTCAAAAAGGTATATTTTGGCGTCGAAAATCCATTTTAAAAGAAATTTACGTGTGATAACATTA
>CAYNPX010000111.1:0-3425 GCA_964399205.1 uncultured Butyricicoccus sp. | reverse complement strand
ACACGGTATGTCACAGAAAAAACCTTTTGAAAATTATGAGAGATGTTTAATCCGGTTGCACTCGGCTGGAGCTTGTCTGAGAATTTCATTCTTCATGAAGGATTGCAGTCATGGAAAAGAGTCAGTAAGACAATGGGAAAGAACGACTTTCATTTTTGAAAAAAACGATTTGGAGAGGAGCAAGATGAAATGAAACTTAAAACTAGAATTGCCTCTATGTTGATGGCATCTGCACTGATGATTGGAGTTCTAAGCGGATGTGGCGGAAGCGATGGAGGCAGTGGATCCTCTGATTCCGCTGACTCCGGCGGCACACTCACGATGCAAATCTGGGATAAGTCTCAGGAAGATGCAATGAATGCGCTTGCCGACGCATACCATGAAGCCAATCCAGATGTAACCATTGAAGTACAGGTTACCAGCTGGGATGAATATTGGACGAAACTGGAAGCAAGCGCAAAATCAAAGACCATGCCGGATATTTTCTGGATGCATACCAACTATATTCTGACCTATGGTGATGCTGGTATGTTGGCGGATTGTACTGATCTGTATGATGCTTCAAAGTTCAGTGATATCAGCTTGAGCAATACCTATGGCTCAGACGGCGTGTCCTACGGCGTTCCGAAGGATAAGGATTCCGTCGGATTGGTATACAACAAGGAAATGTTTGACGAGGCCGGCGTGGCTTATCCGGACGAGACATGGACCTGGGATGACATCGAAAATGCATCCGCGCAAATCTATGAGAAGACCGGAAAATATGGATATATGGCATACTGTGATGACCAGCTGGGTTACTGGAATGCAGTTTATCAGGCAGGCGGCTATATTCTGAATGAGGACAAGACCGAAGCCGGTTTCCAGAATGAAGGCACGATCAAGGCGATGAAGTGGTACATCGGTCTGCAGGACAACGACTGGTGCCCGGATCAGAATTACTTTGCTGAAACCGCACCGGGCGATGCGTTCTTCTCCGGTCAGGGCGCAATGTATCTGGAAGGCTCCTGGAACCTGTACGCAGAGATGACAAACTATCCGGACATGCAGGGAAAATGGGATGTAGCTGTTCTGCCGAAGTGCCCGGATCCGGTGAGTGGCGATGGCCGCGCAACGATTTCCAATGGCTTGTGCTATTCCACGGCATACTACAATCAGGATAACGAGACGGTTATGAACTTCCTCAAGTGGCTGGGAACCGAAGAGGCACAAAAGATCCACGCTTCCTATGGTGCAGCGATTTCCGCTTACGAAGGACTGGAGGATGTTTGGAGCGATGCATTCAACGACTTTGATTATAAGCTCAACACATCGGCGTATACGGACATGATGGAATACAGCGTTCAGTCGGTTAACGATAAGAGCCGTCCGAACTGGAAATCTCAGGTTAATGATGAGCTGTTGAAGGTCTATGGCGGACAAAATTCCATCGATGACGCTTTGAAAACGATCAATGACATCATCAACAACGCGATTAAGGATGCAGCAGACGAATAACTCTCTGAAAGAGATGAACGAATGTACTCCGGGGAGACGCTGATTCGATCGGCGTTTCCCCAAAAAAGAGAGGAGAAAAACTATGCTGAAAAAACAGACAATAGCTGAGAAAAGAGAGCAGCGGTGGGCATGGATCATGATAGCACCAACCATTATTGGTCTGTTGGTTTTGAACTATTATCCGTTGATTGATACGTTTATTCTCAGCTTTTCCAAGACATCGACCTTCGGCACTTCTAAGTTCTGTGGATTGGCTAACTACATAACCATGTTCCAGACACCGGAATTTTGGAAAGCGACATGGAATACCATTTTATTCTGTATTTTGACGGTACCGGTTGGCATTGCGCTGGCGTTGTTGGTTGCAATGCTGTTGAATGCAAAAGTTAAGTTTAAAGGCGGATTCCGTACGATTTTCTTCCTGCCGATGGTTTGTGCCCCGGCAGCAATCGCAATGGTATGGCGCTGGATGTTCAACGGACAGTACGGCATTATCAATACGATCCTCGGCAAAGAAATCAATTGGCTGACAAATCCGAAGCTCGCCATTGTCGCATGTGCGGTGGTTGCAATTTGGAGTGCAATCGGCTACGATGCAGTTTTGCTGCTGTCCGGACTACAGAACATCTCAAAAACCTATTATGAAGCGGCTGAGATTGACGGTGCGAGCAAAGTTCGTCAGTTCTTCAGCATCACACTCCCGATGGTTTCCCCGACATTGTTCGTAACGCTCATTATGAGAATGATGGCATCGCTAAAAGTATACGACCTGATCTACATGATGATCGATCAGAGCAACCCGGTATTGCCGGATGTACAAAGCTTGATGTATCTGTTCTATCGTGAGGCGTTTGTAGCAGGAAACAAGGGGTATGCTTCCGCTATCGTTATCTGGACGATTCTTCTGATCGGTATTGTAACGATTTTTCAGTTCATCGGACAGAAGAAGTGGGTCAACTACGAAGTATAAGGAGGTATTTGCGACATGAAATCTGCACAATCACTGGCGCGTGCCCGCGCCATTACAAAATTTTTGACGTACCTCTTCCTCATCGTAGGCTCAATTATCATGATCTTCCCGTTTGTGTGGATGATTTTAACATCTTTCAAATCGCTGGCGGAGAGCATGATGGTTCCGCCGACAATCCTTCCGGCAAAGGTTGTGTTGACAAACTTCTCGGAAGCACTGAGCAGCCTTCCGTTTACGAAGCTCTATTTCAATACCATTGTGATGGTATTCTTCCGCGTAGTCTTTGCGATTGTATTCAGCTCAATGGCAGGCTATGCGTTTGCCAAGCTGAAATTCCGTGGAAAGAATCTGCTGTTCACCCTGGTACTGGTTCAGATGATGATGCCTTCTCAGATTTTCGTCATTCCACAGTACGAAATGCTGGCGAAGTTCAGCATGACGAACAGCCTGTTTGCTTTGGTTTTCCCGGGCTTAGTCAGTGCGTTCGGAACCTTCTTCCTGAGGCAATCTTACATGGGTATTCCGACCGAAATTGGTGAGGCGGCTTATTTGGATGGCTGTAATCAGTGGCAGACCTTCACCAAGGTGATGCTTCCGCTGACGGGAACATCAGTTGCAGCACTTACCATTTTCACGGCAGTATTTGCATATGCAGACCTGATGTGGCCGCTCGTTGTCAACACCGACATCGGTATGATGACGTTGTCATCCGGTTTGTCTACCCTCAGAGGTCAGTTCACGACAAATTATCCGATTCTTATGGCCGGAAGCTTGTTCGCAATGGTTCCGATGCTGATTCTGTATCTGATTTTCCAGAAGCAATTCATCGAAGGCATTGCAATGACAGGCGGGAAATAATACAATCTTCATTTCCTTCTCGATGTAGAGCGAACAGCCCCAATACCCTGCTGTGTTGGGGCTGTTTTTTCATCAAAATAAGACAGTGAAACAATTTATA
>CAYNPX010000110.1:0-6043 GCA_964399205.1 uncultured Butyricicoccus sp. | reverse complement strand
CCCTCACAAACAGAGTCAGAGTCTGTCGTGCTACCCTTACACAATTCGGCAATGTTTTATATTTCTACGAATCAGCGAATATTATTATACACGTGATTGATGGGTTTGTCAACAAAAAGTTTGAAAATATTTCTGAAAAAGTAAACAAAAACAATGGAAATTTTGATGATATCGCGGGTAGAAAAGATATAAAGCAAGAGGTATAATAGAAAACATGATAAGAACACAGCATAAAGTGAAAAAAATTCGCGATTGCTCGTATTTGGAGGAACTTCATGATACGAAATGATTTAAGAAATATTGCCATTATTGCCCATGTTGACCACGGAAAGACAACGCTGGTTGACCAGATGCTGAAACAGAGCGGTGTATTCCGCAAAAATCAGATTGTGGAAGAACGTGTTATGGATAGCAATGATCTGGAACGTGAACGTGGTATTACAATTTTGGCAAAAAATACGTCGGTTCATTATAAAGATACGAAGATAAATATTATTGATACGCCGGGTCACGCAGACTTTTCCGGTGAGGTGGAACGTATCTTAAAGATGGTAGATGGCGTTATCCTGTTAGTAGATGCGTTTGAAGGTCCAATGCCGCAGACACGTTTTGTGTTGGAAAAAGCATTGGAGTTTGGGCATAAGATTATCATTGTTATCAATAAGATTGACCGTCCGGATGCACGTCTGAGTGATGTCGGCGATGAAGTATTGGAATTGCTGCTGACGCTGGACGCATCGGATGAACAGCTGGACAGTCCGATTCTGTACTGTTCTGGTCGTGACGGCACAGCATCGATGTCACCGAATACGCCGGGTAAGGATTTGACACCGTTGTTTGAAACCATTCTCAATCACATTCCGGCACCGCATGTTGATCCGGAAGGTGATTTGCAGATGCTGGTATCTTCTATTGACTATAATGATTATGTCGGCCGAATTGCAATTGGCCGCATCGAACGTGGTACAATGCATGTCGGACAGGAACTGATGGTCTGCAATTATAACAAGCATACTGTGCCGTACAAAGCAAAGGCAATGTCTATGTATACCATTGACAGCCTTGGACATACACCGGTTGATGAAATTTCAGCGGGTGATATTGTCTGTGTATCCGGTATTGAGAATGTCACAATTGGTGATACACTGTGTGCAGTAGAGAATGTAAAGCCGTTGCCATTTGTTAAGATTTCTGAGCCGACAGTAGAAATGTATTTTTCTGTGAATGATTCTCCGTTTGCCGGCAGAGAAGGCAAGTATGTCACTTCGCGTCAGCTGCGTGAACGCCTGCATCGTGAGCTGCTGAAGGATGTATCCCTGCGTGTGCATGAGACAGAAAATACAGATACTTTCCGTGTTGCGGGACGTGGCGAGATGCATCTGTCGATTTTAATTGAGACATTGCGCCGTGAGGGCTATGAATTTCAGGTCGGCGCACCGCGCGCATTGTTTAAGACGATTGATGGGAAAAAATATGAGCCGATTGAACGTATGGTCGCGGATGTTCCGGCGGATGCGCTGGGGTCTGTCATGGAAAAAATGGGTGCACGTCACGGTGAGCTGCAGCATATGGCGCCACAGGGTGACCGTATGCGTGTAGAGTTCCTCATTCCGGCACGCGGTCTGTTTGGTTACAAGAATGAATTTTTAACAGATACGAAAGGGGAGGGCATCTTCAGTTCGGTCTTTTTTGAATATCAGCCATATAAAGGTGAGATCAATAAGCGCACGACTGGTTCTCTTATTGCATTTGAGACTGGCACTGCGGTCACCTATGGCTTGTTCAATGCGCAGGAGCGCGGACAGCTGTTTATTGGCGCAGGCACGGAAGTATATGAAGGTATGATTGTTGGCGCGACGCCGAAGAATGAAGACATGGCAGTCAATGTATGCAAGAAAAAGCAGCTGACCAATACCCGCGCTTCCGGTTCAGATGACGCACTGCATCTGATTCCGCCGCGTGTGATGTCAATTGAAGAGGCGATGGAATTTATCAGCGATGATGAACTGATTGAAATTACACCAAAGAGTATCCGTATGCGCAAGATGATCCTATCGAATGCAGACCGCATGAAGAAGGTTAAGGCGCACAAATAAACCAAATGAGATAAGGAGAACCACAATGAAAAAAGCAATTACTACTTCAAAGGCGCCGGCTGCAATTGGCCCGTATTCACAGGCGATAGAAACAGACGGATATCTGTTTACCTCCGGTCAGATTCCGATCAATCCGGAAACCGGTGAAATCGAAGGAACAACGATTGAAGAACAGGCAGAGCAGGTCATGAAGAACATCGGCGCAATTTTGGAAGAAACGGGACTGTCGTTTGCCAATGTGATTAAGACAACCTGTTTTTTGGCTGATTTGGCGGACTTTGCGGCATTCAATGCGATATACGGTAAGTATTTCCCGGAGAACGCCCCTGCGCGCTCCTGCTTCGCTGTAGCGGGTCTGCCGAAGGGCGCAAAGCTGGAAGTAGAAACCATTTGCGTGAAAGAAACAGCAAAATAAAAAAACGCCGCGGCGCACCCTCCGACAGCACCAAGCCTATGTTTGTCTTGTCTGCCGGACGGGCGCCGCGGCGAATGGTTTGCAGGAGCCTGTCATAGCCCGCTCTTTTTACTCTGCTCACAGGTGCTATAATACCATTCCAGAAACGCATCATGCATTTCCTCGCCGCATTTTCTGGCCTTCACCGCATCTTCAATTTTGTCATAACTGCCGAGCCAGTATCTCTTTTTCTTAAAAGTGATATAAGCATCCCATTTTCCGTTTCTGGAATGATATACCCCTGTATATCCGCTTGTATTGTTACTCCGCAGAGATTTCCTGCTGCTTTCAAGGACGACCACTGAGGTTCCGTCTATGAGCTTGAGGCTTTCTAAGAAGCGTTCCTTATGCAGGCAGCCGCAGCTTTGTGTCTCTCCGTTTTGCAACTCCGTCTGACCGACGATGGTTTCTTTGCCGCAGTCACACCGGCATTTCCAGTAATTTTCCTTTCCGGTTTTGCCCAGTTCACGGGCGGTTCCCGCGTAATCCACTACCGTCAGCCTGCCAAACCGTTTCCCTATGTAGTCTTTACGGGGCGGATTGGAAAGACAGCCGCAGGAGCGTACTTTCCCGCGAACCAGCCGTCTGGCGGATACTTCCGCTTCCTTGCCACAGTCACATTTACACTTCCATACAACGCTGCCGCTATCCATGCGCTTTTCTGTAGGAGAGAGGACTACCAGTTTCCCGAACCGCTTTCCGGTCAGATCTCTGGCTTTCGGCGTGACCTTCGTCTCGCAGCCGCAGTCTAAAATGGTGTGCCGCTGGATGGCGCGGGTATCCAATTCAATGGAACCGCCGCAGTCGCAGTCACAGCGCCAGACGACAGAGGTACCCTTGCGTTTCCCCGTGTCGGCGGCGACAGTCAGTTTTCCAAAACGGTAGCCAGCGGCAATTTTCTTTTTGTTTCCTTCCATCTGGCTCACCCCCGAAGTCTGCATGTTTGATTCCCTCAGCTGCCGGCTGATGCTCTGTCGCATCTTACCGTCACCCTTGCCTGTCCGTCATAGGTGCAGGTATAGAGGGTCAGGTCGTAATCGTTCTGAATCATCTGGCTGATCTGAGTGGACTGGAGAGTTTCCACTTCTTTTACTTTATAAGCGGTGGTCACGTCATCCATATCTGTGAAAAGTACATAATCTCCTGCCCGCAGATTTTTTAGTTTTCTGAAGTGCCTTGTGTAATTGTGACCGCAAATCACAAGATCATCCGTTTTTGTGGAGCCATAATAGCGGCAGGGTGCGATTTTCAGGCGGGTATAGTCCCATTCGCTCATGACCGGCAGATCCAGATCCAGCGCGGGGACAGACAGATAACCGATATATCCATATCCGTCAATCTCCGTCACGGTCATGTCCGTGTCAGCATCATTCACGGCATCGCCATTCGGTTCCTCCATGGCTGTGATTACCGCGGGAAGTATCTCTTCTGCCGATTTTCCGGCATTTTTATCTTCTATCTGGTTATAAAGAAACAGGGACAGCGCTGCGATCAGCAAGACTGCCCCTATACTCATAAACAGGATTCCGATTTTTTTACGCATCTGTTTTTCTCTTCAAGAACACCAGCGCCCAGCCCACAGCGAACAGAACCACGCCGCAGCCCGCCAGCAGCGGAACCGGCCAATTGAGCTGTCCGGTTTTTGCGAGCGTCGAATTATTATTGGAAGACCCGCCGGGCGTACTGCTCGTGCTGTTACCGGTGTTTGTGACGGTGAATGTATATCCGCTCTTGCTATAGGTTGCGGTATATCCGCTCACGCTTTCCTCAGAAACCGAATACCCATCGCTTTTTTCGAGGTTTTTCCACGTATACTTCCAGCTGTTGCCGCTGTTCAGTTTTACGGTATCCACCAGAGCCGAATCCTTATACAGCTTCACAGTGACGGATGACGGGCGGGAGGAACTGTTTCCGTCATTCCAGACTTTCTTGACGGTGATGTCAACCAGCTCGTAGGTTTCCGCCTTGGGACTGGCGTCCACATCGTATACCCAGTTTTCATTCCCGTCCTGCATAGGGACGCTGACGAGAAACGGATTCACGATGCTTTCTCCCGATTGCACCACGGTCTGGATAACCAGATAAAGACCTAATTTCAGGCTGCTGAATTGAACAGAGCCATCTGTTCCCGCGGTCTTACTCGTGCCGGAAATTTTATTCGTCGATACATAGGAGGAAAGCGTTTTGGCCAGCGTTTTTGTGTCATTGAGGTTTGTCAAATCAACGCCGCTTGCGGCAAATTCATCCGTCAGAGCGTACTTCTGGTTGCCGTTGTCCGCCACGACATCCGCCACGCGGTAAATGGTCAGTTCCGTCCCGATGGACTGCCCGCTGGAGGGCGAAACGGTGATGGAACCGGTTTTTCCGGTGTCGATCTCGGTATAGGCATAGGCGCTGAAAGAAGTCATGCACAGCAGGCAAAAAGCCAAAAGCGCAACAATGGTTCGTTTGATATATTTCATAGGACATCCTCCTATCGTTTCTTCTTACGGGTGCTGACGAGCAGCCAGATCAGCAATACCAACAGCATGGGGACTGCCACCAGCGGTGCCACAATGATCGGCTCGATCTGCATCGCATCGGCGGTGACCCTTACGGAACTTGCACTCGCCTCGTTATCGACCCGATGTCCGCGCACCAGCAGCCGATGGGTATTGATGCCATAAGGCGTACAGGTGACAAGGGTGCAATAGTCTTTTCCTTCTTCAATCTCCAGAGCGCTGGTTTCGTATGGCTCCACGATCAGAATCTGATCCACCTCATAGGTCAGGGTTTCGTCCAGAACCCGAAGGACAAAGGTGTCTCCCGTCTCCAGCTGATCCAGATCGGTGAACAGTTTGGCGCTGGGCAGACCCCTGTGACCGGAGAGGACACAGTGGGTGCTTTCACCGCCCACGGGGAGGGAACTTCCCGCGATATGACCCACGGCGATTTGCAGAACCGCCTCGTCCGTGCCGTGGTAGATTGGCAAACTGCATCCGATTTTTGCGATCTCAATATAACCGATCATTCCGTCTCCGGAAACATTCAGGAGGCTTTCATATTCCGTCTGTTCTTCCTCGGTCATTTCGTAACGGTCGGCTTTGTGCAAAAGGGTCTGGTTGTAGCTGCGGGCATCGGCCAGAAGCTGTTCATATTTGTCGTCATCCAACTCGGCTACCTGCTGTGCGTATTCTGTGACGGCTCTGGACTGGTGGAGTGAGTTCCAGTAGTCGCTGACCGTCGGGTACAGCAGCAAGGACAACCCTGCAAGAAAAACCACTATTAAAATAATTGTAGGGATTACACTTTTCTTTTTGCTTTTCTTCATGCAGAGTTCTCCTTGCCGCTGTGATCTTTCGATCACAGCGGCGTATTGCTGGTACCGGTAAGGGGGGGGGTACACCCCCTCAGCCGGCATATACAGCGGATGATTCAGGCATCATCCGTGGATTTTACCTGTCAGCACTCATGCGCTTTTTCGTGATAAGAAGTACAGAAGCGCCAACTACCA
>CAYNPX010000109.1:0-6057 GCA_964399205.1 uncultured Butyricicoccus sp. | reverse complement strand
TGGTCAGCGGCTTTGTTGCAGCTTGATGGGAAATAATCCATCTGATAAAATATATGTGTAAAAAGGCAACGGCGTCGAAACATGCCTGCGCGCGTATAATTTTCGCCTTGAGAAAATATTTGTAAAAATCACAAATAATCCTTCAAATTTGCGGGAAAATGCTGTATAATTTTCCTAGAGAAAGAGATCAAACAGCTGCGGTTATCACAACAGGCAGCAAACCTAAAAAAAGATGAGGTGTTTTGAAATGGGTTATATGGAAGAATATCGCAAGTGGATGGATTCACCGGCACTGACAGAGGCGGAGCACGCCGAGCTGGCAGCGCTCGAAGGCGATGAGAAGGAAATTCAGGAGCGCTTTTTTGCGCCGCTGTCCTTCGGCACGGCAGGTCTGCGCGGCACACTGGGCGTCGGTCTGTACAAGATGAACCGCTTCACTGTCGGTGCGGCAACACAGGGTCTTGCAAATCTGATCAAGCAGTACGGTCCGCGCGCCATGCAGCGCGGCGTTGCGATTGCGTGTGACAGCCGCATTCAGTCGGACGAATTTTCTCATCTGGCGGCGAGCATTCTGGCAGCAAACGGCATCAATGTTATCGAATGGGAATCCCTGCGTCCGGTTCCGGTGCTGTCGTTTACCGTCCGTACCTACAACACGCTGGCAGGCGTTATGATTACCGCTTCGCACAATCCGAAGGAATACAACGGCTATAAGGTCTATTGGGAGGATGGCGCACAGCTGCCGCCGAAGGAGGCTGACGTTGTTGCCAAGGAAATGAGCGCGCTGGATATGTTCACCGAAGTCAAGATCATGGATCATCAGGAAGCAATTGATCAGGGTCTGATTAAGATCATCGGCTCCGAGTCGGATGAGATTTATCTGCGTCAGATTCAGAAGATGTGCATCAATCCGGACTGCATCGCGCAGGTAGCGGATGATTTCAAAATCATTTATACGCCGTTCCACGGCGCAGGCTACAAGCTGGTACCGGAGATCCTCAGACGTATCGGCTATAAGAACATTATCTGCGTACCGGAGCAGATGGTGATCGACGGCAATTTCCCGACCGTTAAGTCCCCGAACCCGGAGAACAAGGAAGGCTTTAATATTGCGATCGAAATGGCAAAGCAGCAGGGTGTTGACCTGATTATTGGTACTGACCCGGATTCCGACCGCTGCGGCACGGTACTCAAGAGCAGCACGGGCGATTATGTCACGCTGAGCGGCAACCAGATGGGCGTTCTGCTGATTGATTACATCATCACAGCGAAGAAGCTGACCAATACCATGCCGGAGCATCCGGCAGTGCTGAAGTCTGTCGTATCGACCGAAATGGCACGCAAGGTTGCAAATGACAATGGCGTCGACTGCTTCGATACGTTCACCGGCTTTAAGTTCCTTGCAGAAAAGATCAAGGAGTTTGAGGAAACCGGTTCGCATGAGTATCTGTTCGCGTTCGAGGAGTCCTATGGATATCTGTGCGGCGACCATGCGCGCGACAAGGATGCGGTAATCGCTTCTATGCTCATCGCGGAGATGGCTGCTTATTACCGCACCAAGGGTATGACCCTGTATGATGCAATGCAGGAAATGTACAAGCGTTACGGCTACTATGCAGAGCAGACGCTGTCTATCGTTATGCCGGGCGTATCCGGTCTGACCCGCATGGCAGAGCTGATGAAGGAACTGCGTGAGTCCCCGCTGAAGGAAGTCGGCGGCACCGCGGTGAAGGATGTCCGCGACCTGCAAAGCGGTATCCAGACAGATCTGGCAACCGGCGCGACAACCGAAGTCGAACTGAAGGGACAGAATGTTCTGTACTACGATCTGACAGATGGCACGAGCTTTATCATCCGTCCGTCCGGTACCGAGCCGAAGGTCAAGGTTTATATCATGGCAAACGGCGCGGATAAGGCGGAGGTCGACGCGAAGATCGAAAAGTACGCTGCCGCTGCAAAGGATATCGTCAAGTAACCCCTCCTCCTGCTTTTCTTTTTAAGGAAAAGAAAAGCAGACAAAAGAAAACCTCGGCGGCGCGCTCCCGCGCGCAGCAAATATGCCGGACAAAACGGTCCGGCAATTTGCCCGCAGCCGCAAAACCGGCGAGGGAAACGTATTTTCCTGATCTTTGAGGAAAGGAAAAGCAGACAAAAGAAAACCTCAGCGGCGCGCTCCCGCGCAGCCGCAAAACCGGCGAGGGAAACGTATTTTCCTGATCTTTGAGGAAAGGAAAAGCAGACAAAAGAAAACCTCAGCGGCGCGCTCCCGCGCACAGCAAAACCGGCAAGAAAAATACAAAAGTGAACTGCCCATTGTCGAAAGCCAGTGGGTAGTTCACCGGTAAAAACAACCACTGCAAGCGTGCAGCGAGATACTTGACGTGAGCATAAACTTATGCTATGCTGAAAACAGAAAAAGAGGAAACACACCACGATAGACGGTGCGTCCCTCCCTAATTATGTTAAGAAAATAACTGCCTTAGGTTGGAATCTGGGGGCGGTTATTTTCTTTTGCCGAAAAATAAGGCAATCAATGCAATGAGCATCGTACCGAATGCAAACAGTGTCGTTAGGCACTGGAACAACTCCGTATATGTAACATACTGCATGATGATCTCCCTCCTTTCTGAAAAAAGAGGGATTCAAAAGAAAAATCGTTCTCCCTCTTTCCGCGTGGATTGGGAGGGAACGGAAACCGCCTACCGCTTTTTCGATGATGTGCTTCCCTTGCAGGCATTGCCTGCAAAGTAATGATATCAAAATATACAGATACGGTCAAGGAGTATGGGCAATTCCATTTCCGGACAAAAAGAAAAACACACGACATCCAGGCCGCACTGTTGCACAGCCACCGTCATGTGTTTTCGGCAGAAAAGAGAAAAAAGGAAGGATGCCGTACCCTGGTGGTACGGGACAAGAGATTGACTTTGCATTTGTCTCTCTCTTGATGATGTTGAAATTATAGCACCGGATTTAAAAAATGAAAAGAAGCAAAATTCATGAAATATACACAATAAACGATAACGAAAATTGTGCATTTCGACAATAAATGAAAGAAACACATAAAAATCCTGCAAAAACAGGCAAAAAATAGTGCAAAAATTTACATGAACTGCATAATAAAACAAAAAGAATGTCATACACATGCAGAAAACGGCGATAAAAAAATATAGGAATGATGGAAAAATTTTTATATGCCGTGTGAAAAACGGGTAAAATGGTGGAAAGGAATCACGCATTATTGAACAAGTAACCAAAACAGGAGCAAAATATGTCAAACACATGGCACGCATAAAAATTGCGCAGTTTTTTCTGCATATTATACTTTACAAAAAAGTTCGGTTGTGATATGATGCAGTAGTTGGCATATCCCTGTACTTAGCAGTCTGGATACCGGACATGTTTTACCGTGCCCATCACCTTAGGCCGCTGCCCAGTGCATGGGAGCTGACGAATACTATATTATTATGAGGTGTCATTTATGATCCGCAAAGAACAAAAAGCAGCAGTCATCGAAGCAAATCGCACACATGAGACTGATACCGGTTCGCCGGAGGTACAGATTGCGATTCTGACCGAGCGCATCAAGCAGCTCACCGAGCATCTGAAGGAGCACAAGCATGATAACCATTCCCGCCGCGGTCTGCTGAAGATGGTTGGCCAGCGCCGCAGTATGCTCGCTTACCTGAAGAAGAAGGATATCGAGCGTTACAGAGCGATTATCAAGAAACTCGGCCTGAGAAAGTAAGGCTGCTGATTGAAGAGGAGGCTGAAGCGGTCTCCTCTTTCCCCGTTTTCGGATGGTACGGCAATTCCTTGAGCAGTTGAAGGACAGGCCCGGCAAGAGATGCGGCCGGACGGTGCTTCAAGTGCTTGAAGGACTGTCGGACTTTCCAGATGAATCATTTTTGTGAAAAGGAGACAGTTTTATGACCACAATCACACACAAGTCATTTGACGAAAAGCGTGTATTTGAAACGACGTTTGCCGGACGCAGGCTGACCGTTGAGACCGGCAAGGTCGCGCAGCTGGCGAACGGCTCTGCGCTGGTACGCTATGGCGATACCGTTGTCCTGGTTACCGCGACCGCATCCCCGAAGCCGCGCGACGGCATTGATTTTTTCCCACTTTCGGTTGATTTCGAGGAAAAGCTGTACGCAGTAGGCCGTATCCCGGGTTCTTTTATGCGCCGCGAGGGCAAGGCGAGCGAGCAGGCTACCATCGCATCGCGTCAGATCGACCGCCCGATGCGTCCGTTGTTCCCGAAGGATCTGCGCAACGATGTTTCCATCGTCTGCACCGTTTTGGGCAATGATTATGATAACTCCCCGCAGGTCACTGCGCTCAATGGCGCGTCCATTGCGGTTGCGATTTCCGATATTCCGTTTAACTATACGGTTGCGGGCGTCGACGTCGGTCTGGTCGATGGTGCGTTTGTGCTGAATCCGACGCTTGAGCAGCGTGAAAAGAGCCTGATGGACGTTACCGTCTGCGGCACTGCGGACAAGATCGTTATGATCGAGGCAGGCGCAAAGGAAGTGCCGGAAGATCAGATGTTTGACGCGCTGATGTTCGCGCATGAAGAGATCAAGAAGATGTGCGCGTTTATCGACTCCATCAAGGCGGAGATCGGCAAGCCGAAGTTTGAATACGAGCATCATGATGTTGACCATGAGCTGTTCGAGCAGATCGAGTGCTTTGCGCGCGCGAAGGTGGAAGAAGCATTTGATACCGACGACAAGACGGTACGCGATGCAAAGATGCAGATCGTTCGCGCGGAGATTGATGAAATGCTGGGCGAAGAGGTTGCTGTTGAGCGCGCGCCGGAGATCTCGGAGATCGTTGACAAGCTGTGCAAGAAGGTTGTCCGCCACTGGCTGACACAGGGCAAGCGTGTTGACGGACGCGGCATGGAAGAGGTTCGTCCGCTGGCAGCGCAGGTTGGCGTTCTGCCGCGCGCACATGGCAGCGGTCTGTTTACCCGCGGTCAGACACAGGTACTGTCTGTCTGCACACTGGGCACATTGTCCGACGCGCAGCAGCTGGATACCATCTTTGAACAGAAGGAAAAGCGCTATATCCATCATTATAATTTCCCGTCCTTCTCTGTTGGCGAGACACGTCCGTCCCGCGGTCCCGGACGCCGTGAGATCGGTCATGGCGCACTGGCTGAGCGTTCGGTTCTGCCGGTACTGCCGTCTGCTGAGGAATTCCCGTATGCGATCCGCGTCGTATCTGAGGTTCTGTCCTCCAACGGTTCGACCTCGCAGGGTTCCGTCTGCGGCTCTACGCTGGCGCTGATGGACGCGGGCGTACCGATCACCGCACCGGTAGCCGGTATTTCCTGCGGTCTGATCACCGACGACGGGCAGGAGACAACCTTCACCGATATTCAGGGCGTTGAGGACTTCTATGGCGATATGGACTTCAAGGTTGCAGGCACCAAGAAGGGCATCACCGGCATTCAGGTAGATATTAAGGTCGATGGACTGACACCGTCCATCATCAAGGAAGCGTTCCGCAAGTGCCGCGACGCACGGTATAAGATTCTGGATGAGGTCATGCTCAAGGCAATCGCGGAACCGCGCCATGACGTTTCCCCGTGGGCGCCGAAGACCATCACCATTCACATCAATCCGGACAAGATTCGTGACGTCATCGGCAAGGGCGGTTCTGTGATTCAGAAGATTACAGCGGAATCCGGCGCAAAGGTTGACATTGCCGAGGACGGCACGGTCAGCATTTCCTCCATCAACGGCTCCGACGGCGAGAAGGCAAAGAAGATGATCGAGAGCATCGTCAGGGACCCGGAGGTCGGTGACGTGTACTATGGCAAGGTCGTCCGTCTGATGGGCTTTGGCGCGTTCGTACAGATCGCGCCGGGCAAGGACGGTCTGGTTCATATCTCCAAGCTGGAGAAGCGCCGCGTCGAGCGTGTCGAGGACGTGGTCAAGGTTGGCGACATGTGCTGGGTCAAGGTCATCGAGATCGACGACAAGGGTCGCATCAACCTGTCCCGCAAGGACGTAAAGGAAGAGGAGAAGGTTCTGTAATTCC
>CAYNPX010000108.1:2518-6143 GCA_964399205.1 uncultured Butyricicoccus sp. | reverse complement strand
GCGACCTTCCGCGCTACTCTCCCTTGCTCTGCTGAAAGCGCCGGACGATGCGCAGAAGCTGCCGATCCGGCACGAGCCGTGCCGCTGCCGCGCCGAGCCGGACTGTCGCGCCCGGAATGATGAGCAGTCTGCCGGCAAGCGTGCCGTCCACCGCCCGCCTGGCTACCTGCGCGCTGGAGAGCGCGTTGACCGGATCATGCGCACCGGCGACCGCGTTAAACTCTGTCGCCACCGGTCCCGGACACAGACAGCTGATGCTGACCGAACTGCCCGCCGCGCGCAGCTCCTCATAAATCGCTTCACTCAAACGCACAACATAATTCTTGGTCGCATAATAGGTTGACAGCAGCGGTCCCGGCAAAAAGCCCGCGCTGGATGCGACATTTAAAATGCGCCCTTCATCCCGTTCGATGAAGTCACGCAAAAACAGCTTGGTCAGGATATGCACCGCTCGGATATTGACATCAATCATTTCCAGTTCGCGGTCAAGATCCGTCTGCGCAAACGCGCCATACAGACCGAAGCCTGCCGCATTGACCAAAAGCGAGACATCCTGCGTGCGTGCACGCGCGTACAGCCAGCGGCAGTTTTGTTCCTTTGAAACGTCGCAGACATATATGCGGCACGGCGTATGCAGTTCCCTTGCCAGTTCTTCCAGCCGGTCACGGCGGCGCGCTGCCAGCAGCAGGCGCCAGCCCCGCGCGCTCAGTTCACGCGCGATGTCCCGTCCGATACCGGATGACGCGCCGGTAATCAACGCAGTTTTCATGCTGTCCTCCTTTTGTTTTATCGTATAACGAAACGTCCGGCTGCCTGTCAACCAAATGCAGGCATTTGGTTGAGGTTTTGCAGCCGGGCATGATGCGCTCAGTTTTCAGATGTGCTCCAGCTTATCGCACGCGGCGGTCAGATCGGGCAGCGTGACATCCTCCAGCGTGCCCGCATCACATGCGGCAGCAAGCGCCGGATCAATCGGCAGCTTTGCCAGCACATCGAGATTGTGCGCTCCCGCGATCTCGTCCACATGGCTCTCGCCAAAGACAGAAATCTTCCTGCCGCAGTCGGGACACTGTACATAGCTATAGTTTTCAATAATGCCAAGGATCGGGATATCCATCATTTCCGCCATCTTGACCGCTTTGGTCACGACCTGCGATACCAGCTCCTGCGGGGAGGTCATGACAATCAGACCATCTACCGGCAGCGACTGGAACACGGTCAGCGGTACGTCGCCGGTTCCGGGCGGCATATCGACAAACATAAAATCAATGTCCTTCCAGATGATATCCGTCCAGAACTGCTGCACCGCGCCGGCAATGATCGGTCCGCGCCAGATCACCGGATCGTCCGCGTTTTCCAGCAGCAGATTGATGGAACAGACGTCAATGCCCGTTCGGGTCGCCATCGGGAACACACCCTCCTCGGTCGCTCCCAGCGTACCGGTCAGTCCAAAGCCCTTCGGGATAGAGGGTCCGGTAATATCCGCGTCCAGAATACCGCAGTGCGCGCCGCGCCGCTGCATGGCGACCGCCAGCAGAGAGGTACACATGCTCTTGCCTACGCCGCCCTTGCCGCTGACAACGCCGATTACTTTTTTTATATGGGAAAGCGGATGCGGCGCCTTGAGCAGGGACTCCGGCTCACCGCAGCTTCCTCCGCAGCTTTCACAATCGTGATTGCAGCCCATTGTGATCAACTCCTTTTTCATTTCCGTCTGAAATCAGACTTACATATACCAGAACATTATAGCATAGATTGCCCGATTTTGAACAGATCATTCTCTGCTTTTCGCAAAGCCGTATCTCTGCGGCAGCCGCCGCGTCACTCCTCCAGATGCTCCAGCCCCTGGCTCATGATGGTATGCACATGATCGTCCGCAAGCGAATACACGATATTTTTCCCCTCGCGGCGGAAACGCACGAGGCGGCTCTGCTTGAGCACCCGCAGCTGATGGGAAATCGAACTTTGCGTCATGTTGAGCGCCTGCGCGATATCGCCCACGCTCATATCGCTCTCCACGAGCACATACAGGATTTTAATGCGCGTGGAATCGCCGAACACCTTGAACAGCTCCGCAAGGTCATACAGCTCCTCTTCCGTAGGCACCTGATCGCTGAGGGAAAACAGGTCTGTTCCCGCGGGCATATGCTCCAGTTCTTCTTTATCCAGCTTCACGAATCTTCCTCCTCATCATCTGTCACCGGCCGTGCTTCTACATCGATGATCTTCTGATTTTCATAGGTGCGGTTCGCGCGGTTCATGTGGAATATGATAAAGAAATCCGACAGACCGCTGTACGCCAATGAAATGCCGACCATGCGGAAGGTCAGCTTTGCCGTGGAATACGGATTGAGCAGGATCACAACGCCAAGCACAGCTGTGATGATCCCCAATACCAGCACCGCCTTCCAGGACGGATCGCCAAAGCGGTACAGCCCAATGCCATGCCGCAGATTTAAAATCCCATCCAGCAACAGGAGCAGACCGAAAATAATCGGCAAAATAGAGCTGATCATCTTCGGCTGGGTAATAATAAAAATACCCACGGCGATTGCGACCACGCTGGCAAGTCCGGTCCATATGTTCATTTTATGTTCCCGTGCGCAGCCCAGCAGGCTGATAACGCCATACGCGATCAGTACCGCGCCGGTCACATAGCAGGCAGCCTGTAAAAACAGATCCGGAATGACAAGCAGCGCAATGCCCAGCGCAAGACATCCGATCGCTGCTATGACCATACTGACACGAATGCTGCGAAATGTTTCAAACATTGTATTATCCTCCTTCTTCACCGGATTATTGTACTGATTTGATTGTACGCCATCCCGCAGGCAGTGTCAATCAGAAAAAGTCCGCGGCTCTCCTTGCAAAATCTCCTTTTTTGGTGTACTATAAGGTCGGTACGGTATATCCGTTCTTTTTTATGTAAATCTAATCTCAATAGAAGGTGTTGTAATATGACGAAAATTGACATTATCTCCGGCTTTCTCGGCGCTGGCAAGACCACGCTCATCCGTAAGCTGCTGGAAGGTCCGCTGAAGGGCAAGAAGGTCGTTCTCATTGAAAATGAGTTTGGCGAGATCGGCATAGATGGCGGCTTTCTCAGGGATGCCGGCATCGAAATTACCGAGATGAATTCCGGCTGCATCTGCTGTACGCTGGTCGGTGATTTTTCCAAAGCGCTGCACGATGTGCTGGCACGGTTCACGCCGGATCGCATCATCATCGAGCCGTCCGGCGTCGGCAAGCTGTCGGATGTAGCAGCCGCTGTCCAGCCTGTCCTCAAGGAGGGCGAGGTCGAAATGGGCTGCCTGACCACAGTCTGCGATGCGTCCAAGTGCCGCATGTATATCAAAAACTTCGGTGAGTTCTACAACAACCAGCTGGAAAGCGCCGGTACGATCGTACTCAGCCGCACACAGAATATCAGCGAAAAGCGTCTCGATGAAGCGCTCAAGCTGATCCGCGAACATGCCGGTGAACACACCAGCATCATCACCACACCGTGGGATGAGCTGACCGGCGAGCAGATTTACGATGTCATGTGTGCGGACGGACATCAGGCGCTGCTGGATGCCGCCGAGCTGTACGAGCATGAGGAGCATCACCATCATCATCACGACCA
>CAYNPX010000108.1:0-2418 GCA_964399205.1 uncultured Butyricicoccus sp. | reverse complement strand
CACCATCATCACGACCACGATGCCGATGAGGTATTCACCAGCTGGGGCATGGAAACCGCGCACAAGTATACCGAGGATGACCTGCGCACACGTCTCGAACAGCTGGGCGATACCGCGCTGTACGGCATGGTTCTGCGTGCCAAGGGCATCGTACCGGCACAGGATGGAACCTGGCTGCACTTTGACATGGTTCCGGAAGAAATCGAACTGCGTCACGGCGGCGCGGATTATACCGGCCGTCTGTGCGTGATCGGCTCCGGCATCAAGGAAGACGCGCTGGCGGAGCTGTTCCGGTAAGGAGGAAACGCTGTGGAAGTACCTGTATATTTCTTCACCGGTTTTCTGGAAAGCGGTAAAACCTCTTTTATCGAATCCATTTTAAAAGATCCGGACTTCGCGGAGGGGGAGCGCACGCTGCTCCTCCTCTGTGAGGACGGCGAAAAGGAATTTGATTACGGTCTGCTCATGGACACCAACTGTGTGCTCAAGACCATTGAGGAGCCGGAGGCGTTTAACCGTCTGATGCTGCATGAATGCAACCGCAAATACAAACCGGAACGTGTCATCGTGGAATGGAACGGTATGTGGAAGCTGTCGGACATCCCGCAGGACGCATTCCCGCGCAGCTGGCTGGTCTATCAGACGGTCACAACCGTCGATGCCCGCACATTCGATAACTATTTCCAGAATATGGGCGGTCTTATGTATCCCATGCTGCAAAATACAGATATGATCGTATTCAACCGCGGCGATGCCAACACCAGGGATATCATCAAAAACCGCCGTGTACGCATGATTAACCGCCGTGCGGATATTTTCATCGACTATCCGGATGGACACAGTGAAGTCTATCAGGAGGATCTCAACGCGAATCTCGATCTGAGCGCGGACATTGTGGAAATATCCGAAGCGGATTATGCGATGTGGTATTTTGACGCGATGGAACATGCGGACAAGTATGCCGGACATACGGTACAATATCTGTGCCAGGTATACCGTCCAAAGGGAATGCAGAAAAACTGCTTCGCTGCCGGACGCTTTGTTATGACCTGCTGTGTAGAGGACATCGCCTTCTGCGCAATGGTATGCAAGCATTCCTCCGCGGAAACCCTCGTCGATCGTGACTGGTATATGATCACGGCAGAGGTGCGGGATGAATTTTTCCCGGAGTATCAGGGCAACGGTCCGGTACTGTATGTGAAGTCCCTTGTCAGGGCGGATAAACCGGATGACGATATCTGCTACGTCAAATAAAATGTAAAAAAATTTTTTCGCGCGCTGTGCAGCTCCGATTTTCTGCACGGCGCGTCTTTTTTTGTCCGGATTCTCGTTTATTTTTCCAGCATTATATCATGATTTTTTTGGAAACGCAAGATTGACTTTTTTGCGTTTTTGTTCTATTATTAAATCGAAAAGGACAGATTTATTCGATTTTATACAATTTTTATTGCATATAAACCAAAATCGACAAGATTCGTAACTTTTCATCAATATTCGATATTTTGTAAAAATACGAGGGGGACAGCATATGTGTTCGTTAAAAGAACTTTCGGCGGAATACTTACAAAATGCAGCTATGCTGGAGGCACGGATCTGCCAGCTGGAGGCACAGGCGTCGCGCACAATCTCGCTTGAGGTGCGCCGCAAGCTGCGCAGGCGGATCAATACCCTTCATGTCATGGTCTGCGAAAGCAGGCAGATCGCATTTGAATTGGAGCATTACTACGAAAAACCAAAGGAGGTTATCTATGTCGCACCAAAACCAAAACGCGGCAGACCGCGAACAAAGTTCAGTCGCAGTGGATATGGAGCTGCGACGCCAGCTCTTGTCATGCATGGCAGAAACGCTGACAAGGCATCAGTATCAGGTATTCGTGCTGAACTTTCTCGAAGGAATGCCGCAAAAGGAAATCGCTGCTGAATTTGATCTGTCACGCTCCGCAGTATGCAAAACCGTTGGCGCAGCCAAACGCAAGCTGCGCCGTGCATTGGGCTATTCCTTTGAATTGCCTGCGGAGGAGGAATTTTTCTATGATGATCTGGAGGATTCCTGAAGCGTTCTGACTGAATCCGTTTCACTGCCCTGCACCGATACCTATTTCTCCTGATTCTCTATTTTTTCTTTCCCCTATATCTCTCTCCTTTTTTCATCTCTCTCCTTTTTCATCTTTCTTTTTTTCATCTCTCTATAAAACCTGCCAAATTCCATGTGCAGTGAAACGGTTCAGATACAAAAACGCTGCGTCAAAGCGGAAACCTCCGTGATGATGCAGCGTTTTTCGGTTTTCCTGTGACTTTGAAAGCTGCGGTGCGCCGGTGGCAGGCAAGTACAGCGCTGCGTTTGGTGATTTCATGCAGTTATGGTCGTTACCGCTGATTGACGAGAGAAAACCGACGCCGGTTTTCTCTCGCCGCTCT
>CAYNPX010000107.1:0-6391 GCA_964399205.1 uncultured Butyricicoccus sp. | reverse complement strand
CTCCGACTGTAACTATTATATACAATTATGTCGAAAAAAGCAATATATTTTTATGACTCTATAGAAGAATCACATAAATTTTTGGTGCGAACCGCAGTCAGGCACAGGGATTTTGTGGCATTCCTTAAATCTATGTGATTTACTGTTGCGCATATAGCCGGTTCGGCTCATGTCGAAGCGTTTCAATGGAATGCGTAAATATTTCGACGAATGTTCAAAAACCGGTTATCTTGCGGCGTCGGCTGTGATTGACTCAAAAAATTTTCCAACAAACCAAAAAGATGAAAATTTGTGCATTATATTGTTGGTTCTCACCAAATATGATATAATGGTTTAGCAATAATCATCTCATTCTTCATATTGAGGAGGATATCTATAATATGTGGGCATATGAAAGTGTTTTTTATCAGATCTATCCGATGGGATTCTGCGGTGCACCGTGGGAAAATGACGGGAAAACTGTAAACCGCATCAAAAAAGTCGGAGATTGGGCGGAACACATCGCTTCTGTCGGCTGTAACGCGATATACTTCTCCCCTGTCTTTGAGTCGGACAGTCATGGCTACGATACACGGGATTTCCGCAAGATCGACTGCCGCCTGGGCACGAATGCGGATTTTGCAGCGGTTTGCGACACACTGCACAAAAACGGTGTGCGCGTTGTGCTGGATGGCGTATTCAATCATGTTGGCCGCGGCTTCTGGGCATTCCGCGATGTACAGGAAAAGAAAGCGGCTTCTCCATATAAAGACTGGTTCCATATCAATTTTGACGGCAACTCCAACTATGACGACGGTTTTTGGTACGAGGGCTGGGAAGGACATTATGAACTGGTCAAGCTGAATCTGCGCAACGAAGAAGTCATTCAGCATATTTTCGACTGCATCCGCGGATGGGTAGCGGAATTTGATATTGACGGTCTGCGTCTCGATGTAGCATATTCGCTTGACAAAGACTTTATCCGCCGTCTGCGTTCATTCTGCGATTCACTTAAGCCGGAATTTTATCTGGTCGGCGAGGTCATGAGCAGTGATTGCAGCCCGTTCCTGCAGGAAGATATGCTGCACTCCTGCACCAACTACGACTGCTATAAGGGACTGTACTCATCGTTTAATTCGATGAATCTGTTCGAGATTACCCATTCCCTTCAACGGCAGTTTGGACCGGAATACTGGACATTATACAAAGGGAAGCATCTGTTGTCCTTTGTCGATAACCATGATGTTACACGGGTAGCTTCCATACTGACAAACGAAAAGCATCTCCCGCTGATCTATGCATTGATGATCGGTATGCCGGGCGTGCCCTGTATTTATTACGGCAGTGAGTGGGGCGAAAAGGCACAGAAGCAGAGCGGCTCGGACGCGAACCTCCGTCCATGCTTTGACGAGCCGCAATTCAATGCGCTGACGGAATATATTTCCAGGCTGGCAGCCGCAAAGAAAAGCTCCAAGGCGTTGTGCTATGGAAATTTCACAACACGTTTGCTGACAAACAAGCAGGTTATTTTTGAACGTGCCTTCGAGGACGAGCGCGTTATGGTCGCTATTAACATAGACGATCAGCCGTTTATTGCACACTTCAACGCGGAAGCTGGCCGTGCACGCGACCTGATTACCGGTGAAGTGCATGATTTCGGCGGCGGCTCGGAGCTTCCACCGTATTTTGCCGCTTACTGGCAGGTATTTTGATTGCAAAAATAGCAGAGAAAGCGCGATCCCTCCTGATTCACCATGGTTTATGGTGTTCAGAAGGGATCTTTTAGTTCTCGTTTGTCAATCTACTGGTTTTCCTGCTCCGCAAAGTGTTCAACTTCATTATGCAATCAACCAGCGAATCCTATAACGAACGAACAATGTCCTTAAAACGATTGCCTCTCTCCATGAAATTTTTAAAGATATCAAAGGATGCGCTGGCGGGAGACATCAGTACAATGTCGCCATCTTCCGCTGCAGCCGCTGCGCCCTTGACAGCCTTTTCAAAGTCGTCATATGTGTCAATCACGAGTGCATTCGGATCATAGTTTTCAGCGGCAAGCACAGAAGCCTGAATCGCTGGCGCGGTTGAATCATCCGGATTTGCATCGATCAGTACCAGTCGCTTGACATGGTCGCAAACGACCGGTCCGAACGAATCATACGGAATTTTTTTATCGTGCCCGCCGGCCAACAGGATAACCTTCTGGTCAAACGCACGCAGACCTGCCGCTGTTCTCGTCGGGCTGGACGCAATAGAGTCATTATAGTAGCGGACGCCATTCAGTGTACGAACCAGTTCCAAACGATGCTCCACACCGCCAAAGGTATGCGCGACCTCGCGGACATCTTCAAACGATACCTTGCCATGTGTCAGACAAATCGCAGCCATATAGTTTGCGATGTTGTGTGCGCCCGGAATCCGGATTTCAGAAGCATCCATGATCTTGCGCCGGCTGCCGTTCTCAGCATACCAGATGATACCGTCCTGTAGATATACGCCGTTTTCGACCGGCTGCTTCATGGAAAAATGAAGCAGTTCCACACCATCCGCCGGTTGAAAATCCTGCGAAACAGCATCATCTGCATTGAGCACCAGCTTTGCGCCGGCCTTCTGATTGATAAAAATATTCGTCTTTGCCTCAATATATTCTGCCATATCCTTGTGGACATCCAGATGATTGGGTGTGACATTGGTAACGAGCGCGGCTGCCGGTGCGCATTTCATATTCATAAGCTGGAAAGAAGAAAGCTCGACCACAGCAATATCCTGCTCCGTCATGAACGGTACATCCGCCAACAGAGGGCGTCCGATATTACCGCCGAGGTGACACGTATATCCAGCCTTTTTCAAAATTTCTGCTGTTAAAGTTGTCGTCGTCGTTTTTCCATCCGAACCTGTAATCGCAAAGATCGGGCATGGACAAACACGCATGAACACTTCCATCTCGCTGGTAATGACACTTCCCTGCTCACGCGCCTTTACCAATGCCGGTTGATTTGGGTGCATACCGGGTGTGCGGAAGATATAGTCACCGGACAAATTTTTCAAATAGTCATTGCCGACGCAGAACCGGACACCAAGATCTGTAAGCCCTTCATAGATTTCACCCAGGTCATCGATTGACTTACGGTCATGAACAGTGACATTCGCGCCTGCTTCCAGCAGCAGGCTGATGAGCGGTGTATTGCTGACACCTATACCGATCACAGTGACGCTTTTTCCACTCATGGATTCCAGAAAACGATCAAATGCACTCATTTTTTCTTGCCTCCGGATGGTAAGCGACAGGAACTCTTCCTCCTGAACAAACAAAACCATCGTTTTATTTCATTTATAGTCAGATATCCGCCCAACGGGAGTTGGGATATACCCGCATACTATCCCGAATGCTTCGGGACACTTTGTTTTCAAAAGAGTGAGTAAAGAGTAAGCCGGGTTCTGTCATTGGAACAGCCATCTATCTGGGACGTATGTTACCACACGCCTCTAGCCACCTTCTCGGGACGGAACGGGCAGCTCCTATGTGTCCCTCTGCGGTGTTGCTGCGGATAGAGTTTACAGAATCCCACAGTTACCTGCAGGACTGGTGAGCTCTTACCTCGCCTTTCCACCCTTACCGCGGAAACCCGCGGCGGTATATCTCTGTTGCACTTTTCCTGGAGTCGCCTCCGGCGGACGTTATCCGTTATCCTGCCCTGCGCAGCCCGGACTTTCCTCATAAGCGGCCTTTCGACACTGCTTACGCGGCTGTTTACTTTACTCACTGCGTTTAATTATACTGAAATCCGCAATTTTGTCAATCTCCTGTAAAAATCCTATGCCGAAAAGTTGAATGCAGATATGGCAACACAACTGCTGCAAATTCCCCATCATGACAACACCACTCATCCCGTGAGATACAAAAACGGGTTCCATCCAACGCATAGGCGGGTATTTCCATTGCTCCTTCTAATTCCATGCGGTAAAAATCAGATGCCCTCGTATAAATCATGCGTGCAACCTCTTTTCCCGGAAAAAAGAGCGGATTATCCTGCCGCAGAACAAATACATTGGCAATCGTTCGATCATGATATCCCGGCATATGAAACGCCGGCGCGCGATATTTTCCCAGTGAAATCAACTGCTCTTGCGTCAATTGAAGACCGATCTCCTCACGTATCTCTCGAATTGCCGCCTGCTCCGGTGTCTCGCCTGCGTCGATATGACCGCCGCAGGCAAGATCAAAACATCCCGGAAAATCCTGTTTGTCATATGCACGCTGCTGAAAATACAGTACAGGTTGATGGTTTCCTATCACCCAGCAATGCACCACCTGATGCAGCAAACCTTCTGCGTGTACACGATCTCGCGGTGCACATCCGATTCGTTTTTCATGCTCGTCATAGATATCCAGCAATTCGTCCATATGCATTCACCCATTGCTATCATACCGCAACAAGCACGCACATGCAAATATTTTTATCGAATCGTCACATGATAAAGCGCCATCCAATGATGAAGCTGGAGGAAATATGCTATCGTCTGCGGTGTGAGCATCAGCTGTCCGTACCACGGCTGGGCGCGGCTTTCCATCAGCAATTGTTCGAGCGCTTCTTTTTTTACGATATCAAACAGCGGTGAGGTTCCCTCGTCTATGATCTGACGCAGCAAATTGGAAACGGCACGCATATACGCTGGATTGTGTGTTTTGGGATATGGACTTTTTTTGCGGATGCGAATTTCTTCCGGCAGGATGCCGCGCACAGCTTCACGCAGCAGCCCTTTTTCCATACCATTCAAGTCCTTCATTTCCCATGGCACATTGTAGAGATATTCCGCAATGCGATGGTCGCAAAACGGCACGCGGACCTCTAAACCACTGAACATACTCATGCGATCCTTTCGATCAAAAAAAGTATTAGAAACTATAGCTTTGCAAGGCGAAGATACGCCGGCCAACAACGCTTCGTCCGTTCTGTTTTATCAAGCGCTTTTCTCTGAAAAAAGCGTCAGACTCCCCTGATTTCGATGGACATTGTTCCGGTATTTCTGCGCATGGGACGTGCTCCATCCGGTATCTCTTTCTCTCAAAGACCATCGAGTGTACGTTGATTCGGACGCGACGATATATGCTGTGTACCGCTAAACCACAAAAAATCCCTTGAATTGCAAATAATTCAAGGGATTCATTCTGGTGGACACTAACGGTCTCGAACCGCTGACCTTCCGCACGTCAAGCATGAAATGCAAATAGACTTCTGGTTCCCATGATATAGGGTTTTGCAGGAGATAGGAGGTTTTATTTTTGCCCCTAATTTGTCCCTTTAGCATCAGACGATTGACCTTGAATGATTGCTGCAATACGGCGAGCATCCTGTTTGGTAAAATGTGCATAGATGTTTGCAGTAGTCCGGATATCGGCATGTCCTGCAAGATATTGCACTGTTTTTAAGTCATACCCTGCGCGAATTTGATTGGTTACATATGTGTGTCGGAGATAATGTGGAGTGATATCTTGATCTATTGCATGTTCAACAACTTTATTTCTATACGTTTTTGCTCCAGCCTGAAGATCCCACGATCGCATGAAACTCTGCCACATTCGGCGGATTTTTGTTTCCGTCATCCGTTTTCCATTTTGATTGTGAAAAATGTAATTGTTGCCGTGGATATGCTTGGGTTTGACGTTTAATAGATCGGTCAGCAAATCGTCCGGAATTGGAACGTATCGGATGCCAGCATCCGTCTTGGGACTTTTTTCTTTGCCCTGATTTCCGCTTGCATATTCAACCGCTTTATTAATTCGTAATAACTTGGCCTCCTTATCAATATCTCCCCAACGCAAAGGGATTGTTTCCCCACGACGCAACCCGCATTGGAGCATCAATCGTACCCATAGTCCAGCCCTATGATGTTTTGCAGTCTCCATAAAAGTTGCTTCTTCTGCGGCTGTCAGCGCCCTTCTGGGGACACTCTGAGTGGGATGCGCGATCAATCCTGCAGCTGGATTATTCTCAATCAAGCCATTGATTTGCGCTCTCGAAAAGATTTGATTCATGGCTCCGATCAGCTTATCCATCTCGGATTTGCTTTTAGCGGTTGATTGATCGATAACCTGTTGCGCATGGAAGGCTCGGACAGACCGCAAATCCATAAACCCGATAACCGGGGATATTCGTAATCGAATTTGCCTTTCGTAGTTTTTATATTGTGATTGCCCGATGCGATCTTTTTTATATGTCTCCAGCCATTGCCATGCCCATTGTTCAACAGTCAGCCCTTTTCCAACGACCTGAATGCCTTTGGCATAAAGATTTTGAACAATGAGACACTTCTGATCAAATTCCTTCCGGTTGTTGCTGCGGACAATTTTACGGATGGGTGTTCCATCAGGTTTATGTCCGATTGTAAATGATCGACGGTATTTATATTT
>CAYNPX010000106.1:0-6391 GCA_964399205.1 uncultured Butyricicoccus sp. | reverse complement strand
GAATCAGGGATTTTTTTGCGGGTGCGGGAGCCGTTACAGCTTTTCCTCCCATTCCTTCTGCCGAAAGCCGACCAGGACGAAATCCTCTCCGACGACGATCGGACGCTTGACCAGCATACCGTCGGACGCCAGCAGGGCGTATTGTTCCTCTTCCGGCATATCCGGCAGTTTTCCGGAAAGCCCCATAGAACGGTACAGCTGACCGCTTGTGTTAAAAAAGCGTCTGAGCGGCAGACCGCTTTTCCGGTGCCATGTCTTCAATTCTTCTATGGTGGGATTTTCCTGCTTGATATCGCGGGTTTCATAAGGGATGCACAGGCTGTCGAGAAAAGCGGCAGCCTTTTTGCACGTAGAGCATTTCGGATAGCAGATAAATAACATTGGGATCATCCTTCCTTCCGGTTCGATTGCGACGCGGTGGTAGCGTGAAAAAATGGGATGCTGCGGCAGAGGAACCCCGCGGATCAGCTGTTCCTTTTCCGGCTTTGTCAAACGCTTGAGCCGGTATTCCAGTTGGGAGGCCGCAGAGCGGTCGATGGTACGCCAGACGGCTTCCAGCTTTACCGGACGGTGCAGGGCGGTATATTTTGCGCCGCCGTGTTTTTGTCCGGCGTGCTGCGCGAACCGCCGCGCGGGATCTGTGGTAATACCGGCATATAAGGAACCGTCCGCACAGCGCAGCAGATAAGTGAAATACATATGCACGCCTCTTTACAGCATAGGATACAGTCAGTATAGCACAGATTGATGCGCGGGAACAGGGGCGTTCGGCGGATCAACCAGATGAATTTTTAAAGATTGGCGATATTGTACAATTTTATGACGTTATAGTGAAAGAAATTTTCCGCCTGTAATGGTATACTTTCCTCAAGAAAAGGAAAGAAGCAAAAAGATACATTTTATGGAAATGCGGTTTCCGGCGCGGCTGGACGAAAACGCGTGCCTTCAGACGGAAATTTCGGGGAAATTTGCGCCAAAATGAAAAAAGAAACAGGCGTATTGACGGAAAACACTTGTATAGACCTCTTGACACTGTACAAAACGCTGAATCTGAATTTGAGCGTGGGAAAACGCGGGCACAACCGGTCTGCAAGGGACAAGTCCGGCTAATGTATATATAATCGCGCTGCATTGTTATCGCGGTTGTAAATAGAATTTACATGATTCTCGTGAAAGACAAACAGGGAAAGTGAGGATTTATTATGAAAATGAAAAAATGGATGGCTATGCTCGTGGCAGGCGCAATGTGTACAGGTGTGCTGGCGGGCTGCGGCTCAAGCACGGAATCCGGTTCGGCGAGTGTGAGCAAGACAAAGGAATATGAAGGAGACATGACCTTTGTCATTTCGCACAAGGATGAGTATTTGAGCATGTTGGATCAGGCGGCAAGGTCCGCGGCGGAGGTCAAAGGCATTTCGCTGACAACGGTTGACTGCGCGGATGATATGGACAAGCAGATTGATTATGTACGCGCGGCGGAGGTAGAGGGCGCAAATGCGATCATGGTCGTATTGGCGGATGACAACCGCGCGGACGAGGTGATCGAAGCGGCGGGCGATATGAAGGTTGTTTTCGTCAACCGTATTCCGCAGGATACCTCCCTGCTGGATGAAGATCATGTCTATGTCGGCTCGGATGAGGATACTTCCGGCGTATTCCAGGGAGAACTGCTGGCAGAACAGCTCAAGGCTGAGGGCAAGGACAGCATCAATTATATTATGATTAAGGGCACAGAAGGTCTGGTTCATACGGAAAAGCGTTCGGAAGGCGTGCTCCAGGCGCTGGAAGAAGCGGGTATTCAGGCGAATCTGGTAGCCGAAACAGCGGACTGCGGATATGACCGCGACAAAGCGATGGAGCAGATCGGCGTCATGATTGCAAACGGCGTTGATATGTCCGCGGTGGACGTGATTATTTCAAACAATGACGCAATGGCACTGGGCGCAATCGAGACGCTGAAGCAGAACAACATTGATACAAGCAATATGAAGATTGTCGGCATAGACGGCACAAACGCAGGACTTCAGGCGATTTCAGACGGTACGATGGATGCGACCGTATTCCAGAATGCGGTTGCACAGGGAACCACGGGCGTACAGGCTGCGATCAATCTGGCAACCGGCGCGGAGCTGACAGCGGACATCGACTATGAGCAGGACGAGGACAATGAAGAAATCATCTGGATTCCGTTCGAGAAGGTCACGATAGATAATGTAGACTCTTACTATTGATAAAAATGGGATAAACATGTGAAACGCTTCCTCGCTTGAGATGCGGGCATATGCCAAACGGCGTGTGCCCGCATCATTTTTATCCCAAAACGATAGGTAAAAAGCTATTAAAAATCCAAAATGTATAATTATTACATATCAATTGAACAAAATGTATAAAAAAATGCAAAAATAAGCAGGAATTATAGTTGCAATTTTACTATATGTGTGTAATAATGTAACTGTACCGATAAAAAATATCGGCACAAAACGGGAAAGTGAGGAAGCAAACATGAAAATGAAAAAATTATTGGCGATGCTGCTGGCGGGCGCAATGTGCGTCGGCATGATGGCAGGCTGCGGCTCAACGACCGACAGCCAGACGAACACAGACGGAAGTTCAGAAAAAGTATCGAGCAGCGACTTTGGCGGCAAGGTCAGCTTTATCATCTCGAATAAGGATGAATTCCAGAGCGCACTCGATCAGTCCGCAAAGGCTGCGGCGCAGGCAAGCGGCATTGAACTGACATCTGTTGACTGTGCATCCGATCAGGACAGAGAACTGGAGGCAGTTCAAGCGGCGGTTCAGAATGGCGCAGATGCAATTATTATCATTCTGGCGGATGATACCCGCGCTGACGAGGTGATTGAAGCAGCTGGCGATCTGCCGGTTGTATTCGTAAACCGTATACCGCAGGACACCTCAGTATTGGACGAGACGCATATTTATGTAGGTTCGGATGAAAATGATTCCGGCGTTATGCAGGGCGAACTGCTGGCGGACGCGATGAAGGCTGACGGCGAGGACACCGCGAATTACATCATGCTGCAGGGCACAGCCGGCCTGCTGCATACGACAAAGCGTTCCGAGGGTGTTCTGACCGCATTGGAGGAAGCTGGAATCACAGCGAATGCAGTGACGGATCCGGTGGACTGCGGATATGACCGGTCGACAGCAATGGACACTGTTCTGGCGATGATTGCAAATGGACAGGACATGAGCGAGGTAAATGTTGTGATCGCAAACAACGATGCGATGGCGCTGGGAGCAATCGAGGCGCTCAAGCAGTCTGATGTTGATATGTCCGGTATCAAGGTCGTCGGTATCGACGGTACGAACGCTGGTTTGCAGGCGTTGGTAGATGGCACGATGACGGCAACAGTATTCCAGAACGCAACGGGTCAGGCTACGGCAAGCGTACAGGCTGCGATCAATCTGGCAAGCGGAGCGGATGCAGATGAGAATACATCCTATGAGCTGGAAGATAATTACATCTGGATTCCGTTTGAGAAGATCACACCGGACGATGTAGCGAATTATTTCTAATATTTCTGTAAAAAGCAATTGAAAACAGATACCTGATTTCAGGCGGGTCTGCATCCTTTGATGCAGACCTGTTTTCACGTACAGAAAAGAAACAATTGGATATTTATGGAAAAACAGGGACGAAAAAGGCAGGAAATGCATATTTTAGAGCATGGAATTTACTTGTATCGAAAAATTGCTGTGTCATAATGATATTGTTTAGAATATAGCGAAAATGTCACAAATTATGAAAGAGAGGTCGCATCATGAAAAAAAGAAAGAGAATAGCGGGGCTGCTTGCCGGCGCAATGTGTGCCGGACTGCTGGCCGGCTGCGGCAACCTTACACCGATCAATGCGGTGGATGCCGACGCTGAGGAAAGCACACAGGCATATACCGGTGACCTGATGCTTATCCTGCCGAAGAGAGACGAATATCTGAGTTATCTGGATCAGGCGGCAAAGGCTTCCGCCGAGGCAAGAGGCTGCACGCTGACCACAGTTGACTGTGCGGAGGATCAGGATAAGGAAATTGAATATGTAAAGGCTGCTGTCGCGGAGGACGCGAAGGTCATTATCATTGGACTGGCGGACAACACCCGCGCACAGGACGTGATTGACGCCGCCGGCGACATACCGGTCGTATTTGTAAACCGTGCGCCGTATGACCTCTCCGTTCTGGATGAGACACACATTTATGTAGGCTCGAATGAGAACGAGGCCGGCGCATATCAGGGACAGGCTCTGGTGGAATATCTGGAAGCACAGGGAAAAGACAGCATCAATTACCTGATGTTCTACGGCAACGACGGGCAGGATTCGACAGTAAAGCGCAGCAACGGCGTATTACGGGCGCTGAGCGACGCGGGGATCAACGCAAAAATGCGGGGAACTGCGATGACCTGCGACTTTGACCGCACGTCGGCAATGCAAGCGATGCAGACGCAGCTGGCGAACGGGCTGGATATGTCGAAGATCGACGTCATCATCTCCAACAACGACGCAATGGCGCTGGGCGCGATTGAGGCGCTGCGGCAGGGCGGTGTCGATTTCAGTGATATCGCAGTTGTCGGCGTTGACGGTACCGCTGCCGGACTGGAGGCAGTCGCAAGCGGCGAGATGCTGGCAACGGTTTACCAGAACGCGGTCGGACAGGCGTCCGCGAGCATTCAGGCCGCGATCAATCTGGCAGGCGGCGCCGATGTGATGAACGGCATCAGCTATGAGGCGGACGCGGACAACAGCTCCGTGATCTGGGTTCCGTTTGAGCTTGTGACCGCGGAGAATGTGGATCAGTACCGCTGATTGATAATGCTGATTGATAATATAATATCTTTTTGATGTTAAAACCATGGTGTGGATTTTTCAGCCGGTTTCAGGCGGCATCCGACGCGGGTGCGCCTCCGGTGCTTTTCGCCACGCAATTATTCCTGTGGGAGTAATTGCGTGGCTTTTTTGTATTCCGGCGGACAAATGCGCATAGATTGATGTACATTGGAGGGTAACGATGAATGAAACTTTTATGAAAGAAAAGCCGGTTTTTCCGCTGCTCGTGTCCATGGCGCTGCCGATGGTTGTTTCCATGATGGTCAATTCGCTGTACAATATCGTTGACAGCTTTTTCGTGGCGCAGATCAGTGAGGACGCGATGACAGCGCTGTCGCTGGTCTTTCCGGTGCAGAATCTGATCAATGCGATCGCGGTTGGCTTTGGCGTGGGAATCAGCGCGGTAATCGCGTTCCATCTGGGCGCAAATGAACCGGAAACGGCAAGCCGCGCGGCGACACATGGGTTCCTGTTTTCGGCGGTACACGGCGTTGTGATTACCGTTGTGAGCATTCTCGTGATGCCGGCCTTCCTGCGGATGTTTACCGAATCGGAACAGGTGCTCCGGCTGGGGCTGCGGTATTCCCGCATCGCGTTTGCTTTTTCCCTCATCATTATGCTGAGCATTTCGTTTGAAAAAGTATTCCAGTCGGCCGGCAGGATGAAAACAAGCATGATCGGCATGATGTGCGGATGCGTTGCCAATATTGTGCTGGATCCGATGCTCATCTTTGGCATAGGACCTTTTCCGGAGATGGGCATCGACGGCGCGGCGATTGCCACGGGAATCGGACAGGTCGTTGCGATGGGATTTTATCTGGTGGTCTATTATGTAAGACCGCTGCCGGTGCATGTGAGCCGGAAGGATTGCGCATTGGACAAAGAGCTTGATCTGCGGCTGTATGCGGTCGGCATACCGGCGGCACTGAACATGGCGCTGCCCTCGCTGCTGATCTCCTGCCTGAATGCGCTGCTTTCCGTGTATGCGCAGAGTTATGTTGTGATTCTGGGTGTCTATTACAAATTGCAGACCTTCCTGTATATGCCTGCAAACGGCATTGTACAGGGGATGCGTCCGGTCATTGGGTACAACTTCGGCGCAAAGGAATATCACAGGGTAAGGCAGATCTATCGGATCACGCTGGTGATGACCGGTGTCATCATGGCGCTTGGGACAATAGTGTGCCTGGCGGCCTCCGGACAGCTGATCGGATTGTTTACAGACAATCCGCAGACAGTGGAAGCCGGACAGACCGCGCTCCGCATCATCAGCGCGGGGTTCCTCGTGTCGGCGGTTTCTGTGACCTCCTGCGGCGCGCTGGAGGGACTCGGAAAGGGCGTGCAATCGCTGGTCATTTCGCTGTGCCGGTATGTGGCGGTTATTATTCCGGTTGCATTTGTCCTGAGCCGGATATGGGGTCCGATTGGTGTTTGGAACGCGTTTTGGGTCGCGGAGACTGTGACGGCTGTGATTGCCGTGCTTGTATACCGCAAGGCGTTGAGAGGATAAAGACATTGGACATCGGATTCTCTCCCTTCGGTCGGCGCGA
>CAYNPX010000105.1:3097-6393 GCA_964399205.1 uncultured Butyricicoccus sp. | reverse complement strand
GCGCCGGCGGTTTTTACATGATTTGACGGGATATGCTGCGTTTGCTATAATTTAAACAGACAGAAAACGAAGCGGGAGGTGGAACCACAGTGGGAATAAGGGAACGGCTGGAGCGGCAGGAACCGTTGTTTGGCTCGTGGTACATGGGCGATGAAATCGGCGAGGGCAGCTATGGTCGTGTGTACCGGATCCGCCGCACAGACAGGCTTGGGAACCAATATACTGCCGCGTTAAAGGCGATTGAAATTTTAGCGGAGCAGACGGAAAAGACGCCGGAGGATTTGACGGAAAAGGTCAAACGCGATTATATGAGTGAGGTGCAGACGCTGATCCGTCTGCGCGGCGCGGCAAATGTCGTTTATATTGAGGACTATGACCTGCTGGAGAATCGGGAAAACGGTCATTTGCTGGGCTGCGACCTGATTATCCGCATGGAGGAGCTGGAGGGCGTTTCCGGGCTGATGGTAAAAGACGCTTCGCTGCGCACACAGAAAGAAGCCCGCAGACTGGGCATGGACATCTGCCGTGCGCTGATGGCCTGTGTTTCCGCCGACTATATCCATCGGGATATCAAGCCGGGCAATTTGTTCCGCAGCCCGTTTGGTGATTATAAGCTGGGTGATTTTGGCGTCGCAAAGCAGCTGGAGGGCACGATACATGCAAGGACAGCCATCGGCACGGAGCCATATGCCGCGCCGGAGGTCCATGCGAAAAATTACGATGCCCGTGTGGATACGTATTCCCTCGGATTGGTGCTGTATCAGCTGATGAATGACGGCTTTTTGCCATTTTACACTGCTGAAGCGATCAGTGAGGAGCAGAAAAAGCAGGCGATCATGCGGCGCCTGAGCGGGGAAACGCTGCCGCCGCCGAAGCGCGCGGATGCGGCGTTTCAGCGTGTCATTTTAAAAGCCTGTGCCTTTCAGCCGGAGGAACGCTTTGGTTCGGCGGAGGAGATGTACCATGCGCTGTGTGCACTGGAGGAACAGGACAGACCGGTCAGGGTACAGGCAAAGCAGCTGCCTGCCGCGCGCGGCATCTGGCAGCAGACAAAAGAAGAAAAAATGAGCCTGCTCAATATGTTTGGACTGACCGTTTCGGCAACGCCGGAAATGCGGTACATGGCACAGCAGCTGACAGGACAGGATGGCAGGAACGGCAGAGGCAGGGATGTATTGACGCCGCGTGGGGCAGCGCGGCTTCCCGCGTGGCGTATCCGTGCATCCTGGTTCCCGTTCAATCATCTGACGGTTCGCGGGTATACATCCATTGCCGACCGCGCATTCCGGAGCAGAAAGGATCTGATCTCGCTGCGATGCAGCGGCAGCGTCAGGACCATCGGCGCGGAGGCGTTCATCCATTGCAGCAATTTGAGCGAGGTGCACTGTGCGGCCGGTCTGATACAGGTGATGGACGGCGCGTTTTCAGACTGTGTGCGGCTGGCGCGCTGCCATCTGCCGGATACCGTACAGATGATCGGAAGTCGGAGCTTTGCCGGCTGCGGCGCGTTGGCATCGCTGCGGCTGCCGGATGGCTTGCAGCGGCTGCCGGATCAGATGTGCGACGGCTGCACAGCGCTGCATCAGGTGACATTGCCATCCGCGCTGCGCAGCATTGGACAGGCAGCGTTCCGCAGCAGCGGGCTGCGAAAGATACTCCTGCCGGACAGCTGTGTCCAGCTGGGCGACGCGGCATTTTCCGGCTGCAAAAGGCTGGGTTCTGTGCAAATGTCCCTGCGCATGGCGGTATTGCCGAAAAACTGTTTTGCCGGCTGCGTTTCCCTGACACAGATTGATCTGCCGTTCCAGCTGACAGAGATCGGTGAGTGCGCCTTTTCCGGCTGCACAGCGCTGACACAGGTAGTCATACCGGAAGGAGTACGCAGCATTGGCGGAAAGGCATTTGCGCGGTGTGATAATTTAACCGCGCTGCGCGTTCCGCGCACAGTGACCTATATTGGAGAAGAGGCGTTTCCGGCAAAGCGCAAGCTGCGCGGCAGGCTGACTGTCATAGCAAAGAAGGACAGCTATGCATGGGAGTATTGCAGACAATATGGCATTCGAGTCAGGGAGGAAGCATGAGGGAACAAATCAGGGATCGCTTATATGCGTTGGCGGAGCCAAAATACCGCGATTTTTCCGCAGCGCTGGTTCCGGGCGGCGAGGGGATGCTGGGCGTCCGGCTGCCGAAGCTGCGCGCGCTGGCAAAGGAGCTGGCGGCGGACAGCGACGCATATTTTGCGGAGCCATGCGGCGCGCTGTTTGAAGAGATCATGCTGCGCGGCATGGTGATCGGCTGCATGAAATGCAGCACGGAGCAGCGCATGGCGCATATGCGCGCGTTCATTCCGATGATAACAAACTGGTCGGTGTGTGACAGCTTCTGTACCGGTATAAAGGAAGCGAAGCGCCGGCCGGAGGAGTATTGGGCGTTTATCCTGCCGTATCTGCACAGCGAACAGGAATTTGAGGTGCGGTTTGCCGTGGTGATGCTGCTTGCCCATTTCAGCAAGGGAGAATGGCTGCCGCGTGCGCTGGAGCAGCTGGAAGGGGTTTCGCATACCGGTTACTATGCCAGAATGGCGGTGGGCTGGGCGGTTTCCGTCTGTTATGTTCACGATCCGGCATATACGTGGGACTGGCTGCGGCGCGTGCAGCTGGACGCGGAGACGGAGCGCATGGCGATACAAAAGATCATGGATTCCCGCCGCGTGACCGGCGCAGACCGCGAACGCATCAGACAATATCGAGAGGGAAAAAAGCCCTGAGCAATTTGTGTTGTTTATCATGAATAAGAAAGCATGAAGAACAGGGCGCGGAACAATCCGGGCGCCCTGTTTCATATGGATTACGGCTTTATCAACGGATAAACATTTGGACCCAATAGGGCGTGCCGCTTATGGAAGCATATCCTACACCAATCGCGGTGAAGTTGCCTAAAATATTGCTGCGATGCCCCTCAGAGTTCATCCATGCAGTCATGACTTCCTGCGGATCGTCCTGACCTGCGGCGATATTTTCTCCCGCTCCGTAATACGTAACATTTTGCTCATCCAGCGCGGTAAAGCAAAGCGTACCGTCCGGACGATAATGGGAAAACACCTGATTTAATTCCACTGCACGCACTGACGCAGCGGCAGCTGCAGATTGATTCAGCTTTAACGGAGATAGATTGTTTTCTGCTCGTTCAGCATTTACGAGATTTATGACTTCGCCGGTATATGTTGTATTACAGTTTGTGCATTTGTAATCAACAATTATATTTTGGCTGTTATACTGTTTTGTCCAATTGTGTCC
>CAYNPX010000105.1:0-2997 GCA_964399205.1 uncultured Butyricicoccus sp. | reverse complement strand
AATTGTGTCCGGTGGCAGGGAAAGTTTCTGTATTCGTCTTGCCGCATACGGAACAAGTGGACACTTTTTCTCCGGCTTCTGTGCATGTGGCTTCTTTGTTGGTCTTGATGATATACGAATGCCCGTTTGTTTTATCCAGATAATTTGCCAGCATTTGCGCGCCCTGCGCGCGAGTTGTCGTATGCCGGGGAATCAGCGTGCCTGTATCCGTGCCGCTCATAATCCCGTTTGTTACAGCCCAGGCCATTGCGGTACCTGCCCAACCGGAAATAGAGGATTGGTCACTATAGTTCTTTAATACCTGCATATTTACCAGCGGCGACTCACCGGTCGTTTTTTCATAGAAGCGATACAGGATTGCAGCATACTGTTCACGAGTGATAAAGGATTCCGGATCAAACTGGTTATTTCCAACGCCCGATACGATTCCATTCTGCGTTGCCCACTGAACAGCGCGGTAATACCATGCGCTGGAGAGAACATCCGTGTAAGAAGAATTTCCGCTGACAGCCGGATTCCCTTCCTTATTGTACAGAATCTGTACCATTTGCGCACGTGTCATCCCAAGATCCGGACCGAACTTGTTGTTTCCAATACCGTTTACCAGATTATGTGCGGCAACTGTATTAACAGCCGCAGCATACCATGAATTGCTGCTGACATCTGAAAATGTTGATGTAGCGGCAAACGACGGCACTGTCACACTGGACATCAGCGTAACAGCTGCGAGCAGGCTCGCAATCTTTTTCTTCATTTTCATAAAAACACTCCCTTTTTTTGATTGATATAAGCCATCCGGCCTAATCTTATAAAACAGTATAACATATTCGATCATGTATTGGTAGTATGATCCGCGCATGATTGCACTTGGAGCAATCAGCGAAAAAAGAAAAGGGATTTTTATTTCGACAGAATTTGATGGGCAGGGCATGAGAAAATATATATGATTTTTCGCGGAATTTGAGAAAATTCTTTGTTTATAATTTACAAATGCATCAAATCATATTATAATAAAAATATACTGGTAAACAGATCTGCATAACTGTTGGGGAGTTACAGCTATGCACCGATTTAAAATAAGGAGTTATGATATATGGAAAAGAAAAGGAGCACAGGACGTTCACGCGCGATGAAGCCATCGGCGCAGCCGCCGTTTGTCACGGAATTCGACCAGTATCTGTTTGGACAGGGCGTACATTATGAAATTTATAAGAAAATGGGCGCACATCCTGCGGAAAAGGACGGAAAAAAGGGCGTTTATTTTTCAGTATGGGCGCCGAATGCCAAGAGTGTAAATCTTGTAGGCGATTTTAACGGATGGGATGCGGAGGCGACGCCGATGACCCGTCTGGACCCGTTGGGCATTTATGAGGTATTTATGCCGGGTATGAAGGAAGGCACGCTGTATAAGTATGCCGTTACCGGTCAGGAGGACAAGACTGTCCTGAAATGTGATCCGTATGGCTTCAGCGCGGAGCTTCGTCCGGGAACAGCATCCAAGGTGGCTTCGATTGAGGGCTTCCGGTGGGGCGATGCACGCTGGATGGATGCACGCCGCAGTTTCCAGTTTAAAAAGGAACCGATGTCGATTTATGAGATGCATCCCGGCTCCTGGAAAAAGCATGAGCCGCAGGACGAGGATGATCCGGGCTTCTATAACTTCCGTGAGCTGGCGCCTGAACTGGTTTCTTATCTCAAGGAAATGGGCTATACGCATGTTGAACTGATCGGTATTGCGGAGCATCCGTTTGACGGTTCATGGGGCTATCAGGTCACAGGCTATTATGCGCCGACCTCCCGCTATGGTTCTCCAAAGGATTTCATGTATTTCGTCAACTACCTGCACAAACACAAAATCGGCGTTATCCTTGACTGGGTTCCGGCGCATTTCCCGCGCGATGAGCATGGTCTTGCAAACTTCGACGGCTATCCGCTGTATGAATATGGCGATCCGAAGAAGGGTGAGCATCCGGATTGGGGTACTAAGATTTTCGATTACGGACGCAACGAGGTTAAGAACTTCCTCATTGCCAACGCGCTGTATTGGCTGACGGAGTACCATGTCGACGGTCTGCGTATTGACGCGGTTGCGTCTATGCTGTATCTGGACTATGGCAAGCAGGACGGACAGTGGGTTGCCAATGAATACGGCGAGAACAAGAATCTGGATGCGATTGAATTCTTCCGTCACCTCAATTCGATCGTGCATCAGCGCAAGCCGGGCGCGGTCATGATCGCGGAGGAATCGACCGCGTGGCCGATGGTCACCGGTTCTCCGGTAGACGGCGGACTGGGCTTTGACCTCAAGTGGAATATGGGCTGGATGAATGATTTTCTGGAATATCAGAAGTGCGACCCGTATTTCCGCAAGTACAATCACAATAAGATGACGTTCTCCATGACCTATGCGTACAGCGAGAATTATGTCCTCGTTATTTCGCATGATGAGGTCGTGCATCTCAAGTGCTCCATGCTGGAGAAAATGCCGGGTGATGACGTGCACAAGTTTGCAAACCTCAAGGCCGCGTATGCGTTTATGATCGGTCATCCGGGCAAGAAGCTGCTGTTCATGGGTCAGGAATTTGGTCAGCGCCGTGAATGGAGCGAAGCACGTGAGCTGGATTGGGGCTGCCTGCTCGACCAGAGGCACAATGACCTCAAGGTATTTGTCAGCCAGCTGCTCAATATGTATAAAAAATATCCGGCACTGTATGCGATGGATGATACCTGGGATGGCTTCCAGTGGGTCAACGCAAACGATGGCGACCGCAGTATCTTTAGCTTTATTCGCTATTCCCCGACCAAGCGCAATAATCTGCTGTTTGTTGTCAACTTTACGCCGGTCGATCGTCCGGATTATCGTGTCGGCGTGCCGAAGAAAAAACGCTATACCAGGATTTTCAGCACCGAAGCGCCGGAGATCGGCGGTATTGCGGATACCAAGCCGGAGATCTACAATTCGGTTGTATCGGAGTGCGATGGACAGCCCTGTTCGTT
>CAYNPX010000104.1:0-6422 GCA_964399205.1 uncultured Butyricicoccus sp. | reverse complement strand
AGACCGTGCGGATTAACTTTCTGGCCCATAACCTACCTCCTCGTCTTATTCTTTCTCTTTGAGTACCAGAGTGATGTGAGATGTTCTCTTCAGGATGCGGAACGCACGACCGTGTGCACGCGGACGGATGCGCTTCATAATCGGTCCGGGAGAGACAAATACTTCGGAAACGTAGAGTCCTTCCGGATCCATGTCATGGTTGTTCTCTGCGTTTGCGACAGCACTCTTTAAGAGCTTGACTAAGATCTCAGATGCAGCCTTGGGAGTATTCATCATGATCGCGTTCGCTTCTGCGGCGGACTTCCCGCGGATCAGGTCACATACGATCTTCACCTTGCGCGGAGCGATGCGAACATTTCTTACATATGCTCTTGCTTCCATTTCTTTATTATCCTCCTTCAGCCTTACTTGCCGTTATTGGAGGTCTTGCTGCCAGCATGACCCTTGTAGGTGCGGGTCGGGACAAACTCGCCCAGCTTATGACCTACCATGTCCTCGGTAATATATACCGGAACGTGCTTGCGGCCGTCATGAACAGCGATGGTATGACCAACGAATTCCGGGAAAATAGTGGATGCACGCGACCAGGTCTTCAGAACCTTCTTTTCACCGGTCTCGTTGAGTGCGATAACCCTTTTGATAAGCTCAGGAGCCACAAAAGGGCCCTTCTTAATGCTTCTGCCCATTCTTTATGTTCTCCTTTCTCACTTACCGTTGCGGCGTCTGACGATCTGCTTGTCGGTGCGGTTCTTGGTCTTTCTGGTCTTGTAGCCCAGTGCCGGCTTGCCCCACGGGGTCACCGGTCCCGGACGACCTACCGGGCTCTTGCCCTCGCCGCCGCCATGCGGATGGTCGCACGGGTTCATAACAGAGCCGCGGACGGTCGGACGGATGCCCAGATGACGGGACTTGCCGGCCTTGCCGAGCTTTCTGTTGCTGTAATCGCCATTGCCAACGGCGCCGATGGTTGCCTTACAGTTCAGGCGGATATAGCGGTACTCGCCGGACGGCAGACGAACCTGTGCCAGCCCGTTTTCCTTTGCCATCAGCTGCGCAGCGCCGCCCGCGGAGCGAACCAGCTGTGCGCCCTTGCCCGGGTAAAGCTCGATGTTGTGGATTACGGTACCGACCGGGATGTTCTCAATCGGCAGACAGTTGCCCGGCTTGATGTCGGCAGTCGCGGAGGACTCGATCACGTCACCGACCGAAAGTCCCTGCGGCGCGATGATATATCTTTTTTCGCCGTCTTCATACTGAACCAGCGCGATGTTCGCGGAGCGGTTCGGATCGTACTCAAGAGTCTGAACGGTAGCGTTCATGTCCATCTTGTCACGCTTGAAGTCGATGATTCTGTACTTCTGCTTGTTGCCGCCGCCCTGGTGGCGCACGGTGATTCTGCCATAGCTGTTACGGCCTGCTTTGCTCTTCTTCTTTTCGAGAAGGCTCTTTTCAGGCTTGACCTTGGAAAGACCGCTGTAATCAACGACGCTCATATTACGTCTCGATGGGGTTGACGCGGTATAGGTCTTTATCGGCATATTTTTTCAACTCCTTTAAATGATTTCAAACGTGTGCCCTGCGGCACGGTTCGGATTCCCGCTGATCGGGATTAGAGCATACCCTCGAAGATCTCGATCGGCTTGGAATCAGCCTTCAGGGTAACAACGGCCTTCTTCATAGCCGGAGTTTTACCGGTGTGGACACCCATTCTCTTCCACTTGCCCGGGATCTTGATGGTGTTCACAGAAGCGACCTGGACGCCGAAGATTTCTTCGATCGCCTTTTTGATCTCAATCTTGTTTGCACCCATCTCTACCTCAAACACGTACTTGTTCTCGCCGATACCGGACATGGAACGTTCGGTGATGACAGGTTTCTTAATGATATCGTAAGCCGTCTTCATTATGCGTACACCTCCTCGAGCTTTGCAACCGCTGCCTTGTCGATGATGAACTTGTCAGCGTTCAGGATGTCGTATACGTTCAGCGTGGTTACCGGCGTGGTGCGTACACCCGGGATATTTGCCGCGGACTTCACAACATTCCTGCGGACCTCCGGCGTAACAACCAGGCTCTTGCCGGTGGAATCCACACTCTTCAGGAATGCGGCGAAGGTCTTGGTCTTGATTTCGCTCATGTCCAGACCGTCTACTACGATGATCTCACCTGCGGCTGCCTTTGCGGACAGTGCGGAGAGCAGTGCCAGACGGCGGGTTTTCTTGTTCAGCGAGTAGTTATAGGATCTCGGCTTCGGACCGAGTGCCACGCCGCCGTGTGTCCACTGCGGAGCGCGGATGGAACCCTGACGGGCACGGCCTGTGCCCTTTTGACGCCACGGCTTGATGCCGCCGCCGCGAACCTCGGTGCGGGTCAGGGTGGACTGAGTGCCCTGTCTCTGGTTTGCGAGATAATTCTTGACAGCAGCGTGAAGCACAACTTCGTTCGGCTCAATGCCAAATACGGAAGCGCTCAGCTCCATCTCGCCGGTCTTTGCGCCGGTCATATCATATACTGCTACGTTAGGCATGATGTATCCTCCTTTCCCTTTCCTCAGGCGTTCTTCACGGTGTTCTTGAGGAATACGATTCCGCCCTTCGGTCCGGGAACAGCGCCGCGTACCGCGATCATATTCATCTCAGGATCAACCTTTACAACGTCCAGATTCTGTACAGTGACCTGTACATTGCCCATGTGACCCGGCATGATCTTGCCCTTGTAAACACGGGACGGATCGGAGCAGGAACCCATGGAGCCCTGATGTCTGTGCATCGGGCCTGCGCCGTGGCTCATCGGGGAGCGATGCGCGCCAAAGCGCTTGATGGTGCCAGCGTAGCCCTTGCCCTTGCTGATGCCGGTGATATCTACGCTGTCGCCCTCGGAGAATACGTCAGCCTTGAGTACATCGCCCAGGTTGTAGGACGACATGTCGTCAAGACGGAATTCCTTGAGGTACTTCTTTACAGCCTCGCCGGCCTTCTTCAGATGACCGAGCTGCGGCTTGTTGAGCTTGCGCTCCTGAACGTCGGCAAAACCGAGCTGTACTGCGTTGTAGCCTTCTTTTTCCTCTGTCTTGATCTGTGTGACAGAGCACGGGCCAGCTTCGATTACGGTAACCGGAATTACCTTGCCGTCAGCGTCGAAAATCTGGGTCATGCCGATTTTCTTGCCGATGATTGCCTTTTGCATTTGTTTTTCCTCCTTACAGGTTATTGGTTGATGCGCGGCTCCCGCTCACCAACTTGACCTTGCCGCTCTGCGCGGCCCAGGCTAATTAAAGCTTAATCTCAATCTCAACGCCAGCCGGCAGGTCGAGGGTCATAAGGGTCTCAACCGTGTTCTTGCCTGCGTTCATGATGTCGATCAGTCTCTTGTGGGTACGGCGCTCGAACTGCTCGCGGCTGTCCTTGTACTTGTGTACCGCACGAAGAATGGTAACAATCTCGCGCTCGGTCGGCAGCGGGATCGGACCGGAGACCTTCGCGCCGGTGCGCTTTGCAGCCTCTACGATTTTCTCAGATGCCTGATCGATCAGGGAATGGTCATAAGACTTCAGTCTGATTCTGATTTTCTCTGCGTTAGCCATTGTGTGTTTTCCTCCTCGAACACTACATTATAACAATGTGTCCTCGCGTTCGGAGAGATACTGCAACCCATCCGTGTGTATCACGCGAGGGCATAAGAAAAACCGGACAAAACGATAGTATGGTTCAGCGATCCGGCTTTGAATTGCACCGCAGTGGTTCCGGCTGTCGGCTTGTCAGCGCACGCGCTGGCAGCCCCAGCTGATACAGGAACATACCGGTGATAGATTAGCAGTTGTCTCAACCGCCCGATTGTCGGACTTACTCCGCCGAAGTTACCTGCGCTGTTGCAGCAATCTCCGGCATCATCGCTCACCCGTTTTTCACGGGTGCTTCTATATCTTAATACAGTTTGGCATTTCTGTCAATAAAATATCCGCCGAAATTTGCGAAATTTACCTGATTTTTTTGTGATTTCAGCACAACAACCGGACACGCGCGTATTTTTTCGTCCGATACGCGCGCTATTTGTCCTCACGAATGATGATGAACAGCCCCTTGGAGGCGCCTGTCGATATGACGATCTGATCGTTTGTCACCGTTTCCAGCTCGTACCCGACCGACTCCAGGCCATCTGTCAGCTTCTGTACCAGATTAAAATCATTTTCCACGGAATAATATTCGATGCCGTCCCCCGCGTTGCCCGCCAGCAGTTCTGCCGAGGTGGAAAGCTCCGGCAGGTCTGTCGCGCCGGCCGCCGCGATGACAAAGGCATAGCCGTTCGCCGTAACCACATCCGGCACACGGATGTCCTCTGTCAGCACGTCCCGCTGCTCTCCGGAGCCTGTCTCATGCGCGCTCGATGTCATCACTTGCGGGGAATTGGCAAACATGCCTCCCAATACGCCGCTGCCAAGCAGCGCCAATATGATGACAGCCGCACCGATAACCATCCCCATTGGCACATAATATTCCCGCCATCGACTGCTCTGCATATGCTTTGCCTGCTGCCGTGCCGCGTCAATGATCCTGCCGCGCAGATCCTCCGGCGGCGAATCCTCCGCCATATGCGACAACGAACGCCCGATCTCCGTCAGATCATTGAGATACGCCGCGCACGACGGGCATTCCTGAATATGGTCGAGCAGCGCCGTCTTGTCCTCCGCCGAAATGCATCCATCGACATACTGGCTGCAAAGCTCACGGTATTGCTGGTTTTCCTTGGCTGTGCCGATGTGAGGCTTCGGATCCTGTAAGATATTCTGCCGCACCAGCAGATCACGCAGATTTTTCCGCGCCCGTGACAGGCGCAGACGAGTCCCGCTTTTATTGATGCCCAGTATCTTCGCCGTCTGCTCATCGTCCATGCCGCACAGATCGCGCAGCAGGATGACTTCACGCTGCTGGCGCGCCAGACGCAGCAGTTGCTCCTGAATCCCCTCTGTCAGGCTTTGCGCACGTTCCTCCGCATTGCGCGGCGGCTTATGCAGATGGATCATTGCAATCGGACTTTTTGCGCCGCGCTTACGGCGCTGCTTCTCCGCACAGATATTTGCAGCTGTACGAAACAGCCAGATGTGCAGCTTCTCATTTGTGTTTTCACTCAGCCCGCGGAATATCTGCGAAAAGACCTCCTCAGTCACCGCGCCGGCATCCTCCTCGTGTCCGAGAAAGCGCAGCGCATACTGATATACCTTATTTTCATACCGGTCGACCAGCCGCTCAAATGCCGCTTCATCGCCGCTCAGAACACGATCGACCATACTGTTTTCATCAAACATGGTTCATTCCTCCAGCGCAGCAGCCTGTGCCAAAAGCGCGTCCAGCTCTGCAAATGATGTCAACGACGACACGCGCGCTTTCAGCTGCTTCGTCCCGCGGACGCCCTTGAGATACCAGGCGAAATGCTTGCGCGCTTCCAGCATGGCAATGTGTTCGCCCTTATGTTCCGCCGCCAGCGCGATCTGCCGGCGCAAGGTCTGCATCCGCTGCGCCAACGGCGGCAGAGCGGGAATTTCCCGTCCTTCCTCCATTGCGGCGCACTGCGCAAACAGCCACGGATTTCCCAACGCGCCGCGCCCGATCATGACCGCGTCCGCACCGGTAGCCGCCAGAATCTCCGCCGCCTTGCGCGGACTGTCCACATCGCCGTTTGCAATGACCGGAATAGACACCGCCTGCCTGACCTGCGCAATGGCGTTCCAATCCGCCTTTCCGGCGTACATCTGCGCGCGGGTACGTCCATGCAGCGTGATCGCGGAAGCGCCTGCGGCTTCCGCCATTTTCGCAAAATCCAGATAGTTCTGATGCTCCTCATCCCAGCCCTTGCGAAATTTGACTGTGACCGGAACATCTACCGCGGCGACAACCGCACGGATGATATCCTCCGCCAGCCTTGGATCGTTCATCAGGGCGCTGCCGTTGCCGCCCTTGACGATCTTGGGCGCCGGACATCCCATATTGATATCTACCAGCGCCGCCCCCGAAATTGCCAGCGCCTTGCGCGCGCCATCCGCCATATATGCCGCGTTGCTGCCAAAAATCTGAATCCAGCCGGGCGTTTCGTTCGGCGCAAGTGACAACAGTTCACGTGTCTTTCTGTCCTGAAACAGCAGCGCCTGTGTCGAGATCATTTCACTGACCGTCATTGCCGCGCCGCATTCCCGGCATATCTGCCGGAACGCGCGGTCTGTCACGCCCGCCATCGGCGCCATGATAAATTTTCCCGCAATCGTTACATTCCCAATCGCAAAGCCCGCCATACGACCTCTCCTGATATTCCAATAAATTATTGATAGTGTAGCACTGTTTCCGGCTTTTGACAAGAGAATCGCCTGCTGAAAGTCAAATTATGGAACGCACACATAGCGGAAGCCGCCACTCGGACAAGTGACGGCTTCTA
>CAYNPX010000103.1:0-6471 GCA_964399205.1 uncultured Butyricicoccus sp. | reverse complement strand
TCCGGCGGTTATTTTTTTGGCGGAGAAGGAGGGATTTGAACCCTCGCGACACTTTCGCGCCCTACTCCCTTAGCAGGGGAGCCCCTTCACCACTTGGGTACTTCTCCAAAGGCTGACGGCTTATCACGGAAAATGTGGCGGAGAGGGTGGGATTCGAACCCACGCGCCCTTTCGGACAAACGGTTTTCAAGACCGCCTCGTTATGACCACTTCGATACCTCTCCGGATCGAATCTACCGTGTTAAGCAAGAAATATTATAGCATATCGGGCAAACCATGTCAACAATTTTCTCAGGTTAAATAGTGCCGGACAGATTGGAAACAATTTATGAATAGACGTTTAACTTTCCAAAAAATCAGTGCATTTATTTGGACAATATGTTATACTAATAGTAACGGAGATATACTTAATTTGTGCATCTTGCAGAATTTCTCCCAATTTGAAATCCCTGTCAGGAGGACGGACGCTTTATGATCTATACCGTGACATTAAATCCCTGCCTGGATTATATCGTTGCCGTACCCGGTTTTCAATCCGGCTGCGTCAACCGCGCAGGCTATGAACGCATCGTGCCGGGCGGCAAGGGGATCAACGTTTCCTATGTATTGAACATATTGAAGCAGGAAAATCTTGCACTCGGCTTAGTCGGCGGCTTCACGGGCGCTGAAATTGAGCGCCTGATGGCCAAGGATAACATTCGGCATGATTTTGTTCATATTCAAAGCGGCAACAGCCGCATTGACGTACAAATGGTAGACGCGATTGAAAGCTCGATCAACGGAGTCGGTCCATTGATTACACAGGAGGATATTGATGCCTTATGCGATAAGCTCCAGCAGCTGAAGGACGGCGATACGCTCGTCATTTCTGGCTCTGTCCCGCGCGGCGCGCGTGATACCATCTACAGCGATATCCTGCGTTCCGTTTCACATAAAGATCTCTATCTCGTCGTGGATGCCAAAGGGCCGCTGCTGCTCAATACATTAAAATATAAACCCTTCCTCATCAAACCGAACCAGCAGGAAATGATTGATATTTTCTATGTCAAGCCGGGCAGCGTCGATGATATCATCCGCTATGCCAAAACCCTCCAGGGCATGGGCGCGCGCAATGTACTGGTTTCGCTCAGCGCGGAAGGCGCCGTACTCGTGACAGAGACCGGCGAGATCTATCGCCACAGCGCAATGGAAGGCAAGGTACATGACACTGTCGGCTGCGGGGATTCCATGCTTGCCGGATTCCTTGCGGGCTATCATCAGAATCAGGATTATGTCGAAGCCTTTCTGCTCTCGCTCGCGGCGGCATCCGCCAACGCTTTCCATGAGGGACGCGGCACCTATGAGGACATCATGAAGCTGCTTGACAGGCTGCATCGTGAAATTGATGAATAAAGTTCAGGCTGTCGACCAAATGCAGGCATTTGGGTGACGAAAAGCTGCCGGCAACCGGCAGCTTTTCTTAATCTTATGCCAATGTCACACGCACTTCATCACACAAATTTGACCGCCGTTCCATATGCCAGCACCTCCGCGGCGCCCTGCATGACAGACGCGGATGCGTACCGCACATTGACAACCGCGTGCGCGCCCAGCGCCTGCGCTTCTTCGATCATGCGCTGTGTCGCAAGCTGACGCGCTTCGTTCATCATATCGGTATAGGCTTTCAGTTCTCCGCCCACAAGCGTTTTAAAGCCCTGTGTGATGTCTCTGCCCACATTTTTTGACTGGATCGTGCTCCCCTGCACCAGACCGAGCATCTCCAGTTCCTTTCCCGCGATATAATCCGTGTTTACTAAAATCATGTCGGTTTTCCCCTCCTTTATCCGACGTCTAATCGTATCGGTTCGTCTAAATCCTCCGGAACATATTTCCCGTCTTTCCGGCGCTGCCGCACGCATTCGGTCAACAGATATTCGATCTGCCCATTGACCGACCGGAAATCATCCGCTGCCCACGCGGCAAGCGCGTCATACAGCGATTCAGACAGTCTCAATGGAATCTGTTTTTTCTTCGTACTCATTTCAATACAAGCTCCCTGCATTCACGATGGGCTGCGTGTCATGGTTTCCACACAGGACGACGAGCAGATTGGAAACCATCGCGGCCTTGCGTTCTTCATCCAACTCCACGATCTGCTGTTCATTCAGCCGTTCCAGTGCCATCTCCACCATACCGACTGCGCCGTCAACAATCATCTTCCTTGCGTCAATAATAGCAGATGCCTGCTGCCGCTGCAACATAACTGCCGCAATTTCCGGCGCATACGCAAGATACGTAATGCGCGCTTCAATAATTTCCAGTCCGGCATCCGCGACCTTCCGCTGAATCTCATCCCGGATACGGAACGCGACCAGCTCGCTAGAGCCGCGCAGGCTGCCTTCATCCGGCTTGCCGTCCCCTGTCGTATCGACATTCGGCGCGACATCATAGGGATACACACGGACAATATTGCGCAGCGCGCTGTCACACTGGAGCGAAAGGTATTCCTTATAATTGTCCACATGGAACACCGCCTTCGCCGTGTCCGTCACGCGCCACATGACCGCGATGCCGATTTCAACCGGATTGCCCAGACAGTCGTTGATCTTCTGCCGGTTGTTGTTCAGCGTCATGATCTTGAGCGAAATCTTTTTGCTTGTCATCTCAAGGTCGCCGCTTTTCTTCTTGACGCTGTTCCCATCGACATCACCGCTCTGGTTCAGTCTGGTCTTTGCCGCCGGATTGACCGCCGTGCAAAACGGATTGACAAAATAAAAGCCCGTTTCCCGCAATGTGCCGATGTATTTGCCGAACAGCGTCAAAACGAGCGCCTCCTGCGGCTTGATGATCTTCAGCCCCAAAAACGGGATCCAGCCGACAGAGGCCCAGATTGCGCCGATTGCCATACCTGTAATAGGTAAAACGCCGCCTTCTCCGGCCAGCCCGATGCCGCTCCAGATCATCAATGCCGTTGCCGCCGCAAGCTCCAGAATCGTCAACAGCAGCGCCTGCATACCGTTTTTCCGCGTGCTTAAAATTTTTTCTTCCATTCTCATGCACCTCCTGAATTTGATATTTAAATGATATCATTATAATATCTAATTGTCAAGCATTCTCTTCCATCTCACGCAAAAAACAGAAAAATTTCTTCTTCCCGTAATTTTCCATCAATCTATGCAATTTTAACAAAAAATCGCATGTTCTGCACTGGACATTTGGCTTTTCTGTTGTATAATAAAAATATATGAAAGCGCAAAAGGGGGGATACATCATGAAATCAAAACATTGGGATCTGATGGAAGCGGTTGCGTTTTTCCAGAGCCAGGGCGCGCCGGAAGATCGGCAGGCATTGACCGAGCTTTTCTGGGAGGTTCAGCAAAACAAGGGCGGTATGATCCCGCAGAAGTCGATTGAAAAGATTGCCCGTGCGTATGACGTAAAAAAATCCTTCCTGCGGCAAACCGCGCGGCAAATACCGGGGCTGCGGCTGGCAGAGGATATGCATGAGCTGGAAGTGAGCGGCAAAAAATCCAGCCTGAAGCACGGCGGGGAGGAATTGATCGCCTTTATCGAGCAGACCTATGCGGTTGCCGACGGCGGCTTCAGCATACAGGGCGGCTTTCGATATTCTGTCAGCCATCACCTGCATGGCAAGGGCGCGGTCATCTGCTGGGACGGCACGACTTATTCCCACGCGACTTCCGAACTGGTACAATCGTTGGTACAGGGCGAGACTGCGGACGTAAAATAGATGCCCATTGACATATCCTCTAAAATTTGTTACGCTGTGTTCATAAAAAAACCGGATAGGAGGATCGCTTCATGGGCAGACCTGTAAAAAAAGTACATAAGAGCCAGCAGCAGCGCAGACAGGAGGCGGAGGCGCGGCGCGCGGAGCAGCAGAAAAAAGATGACCGCAATACCTACATCATGGTCGGTATCGTCGCCGTCATCTTTGTGATCATCGCAGCTGTCATTCTGTTTTAACGATATCGAAGGAGTTGCACACGAATGAAAAAACTGATTGAAGAATTTAAGGAATTTGCCCTGCGCGGCAACGTCATTGATCTGGCTGTCGGTGTCATCATCGGCGCCGCTTTCCAGAACATCGTCACTTCCCTGACGGATGATATCATTTCTCCGGTGATCGGTCTTGTCGCCCAGACGGATTTTAAGGACCTTGTGCTGACCGCGTTCGGCGTGTCCATCAAATACGGTTCGTTCATCACCGCAGTGATCAATTTCTTTATCATGGCGGTCGTGCTGTTCATGCTGATCAAGCTGATGAACAAAGCGGCTTCGCTCGGCAGGCACGAGGAAGCGCCCGCGGCGCCGACGACAAAGACCTGCCCGTTCTGCCGGTCGGAGATCGCCATCGAGGCGACCCGCTGCCCGCACTGCACCTCTGTTCTGGAAGAACCGGCTGGGGAGTAAATATAAGTTCTAAGAAACGCTCATATCCCGTATATGGGCGTTTTTTGCGCGAAAACATTGTCGATTCTCGACACCGGATTGTGTCGCCTGCCGCTTAAATATGCAGGACAATGCGAAAAGCTGCCGGGCATTGTGCGCGGATTGTCTATTGAGAATACCGCTCGATTGTGCTACACTGTTATTTAGATTTCTTATGCCTATGCCGGAAAGGGGTCGGGACGATGAATCAGGAAGTATATCAGGCAATCAAGAGTTTAGCAGATAAATATGCGGCAGATTTGAAACATCAGGTTGATTTGCGCGTTGAAGAGATGAAAAATGACGATCGTTCACATTATTTACTCTATCGCGTTCTGGGTGTCTCTGATGAAGAAGGGAATCTGATCGATATTTATCAGAACAAGGGGCGATTTCTTTATAAATATGCCGGAGCATTTCTCGAAGAAGCGGCATTATATTGCATGAAGTACAAATATCCCGATGCTGCAAAAATTAAGATTCCCAATACTCTTGGCAGCAGACCAAAAACCTTTGAGATTGACTGCTTAATCGGAAAGATTGCACATGAAATTAAGTGGCGTGACGCCACGACCGATGGCGACCATATAACCAAAGAACACACTCGCGTTAAAGTGATCAATGCGAAAGGGTATACTCCTGTCAGGGTTATGTTCTACTATCCCCAAAGGAAACAGGCACAGAGGATTCAGGAAACACTGGAAACGTTATATGTGGGTATTGGCGGGAAATACTACTATGGCGATTCGGCTTGGAACTATATAAAGGAATATACCGGCATTGATTTGCTCGATATCCTTGAGCAGATTGCCGATTCCAGAAAATAAGCGATGTTATATCATGCTGACTGCCTTTCCATAATGCAAAATTTATCAGATTCTTCCATAGATATGATATATCTTGACCCGCCATTTTATACACAGAAGAAGCAGTCGCTAACCGATTCAAACGGCAATAAATATGAATTTTCAGACGTATGGAGTTCATTGGAGGAATATTTAAGCTTTATGCGTCAGCGGATCGCAGAGATGAAACGGCTGTTAAAACCGACAGGCGGTATTTTCCTTCACTGTGATACTTCAGCTTCTCATCATTTAAGGATCCTATTAGACGATATCTTTGGCTGTGAAAATTTTAGAAGCGAAATCATATGGTCTTATAAGCGTTGGTCAAATGCAAAGAGAGGACTGCTGCCGGGGCATCAGACTATTTTCTACTATACCAAAACAAAACATTATAAATTCAACACGCTCTATGGAAACTATTCGGCAACAACTAACATAGACCAAATTCTACAGGAGCGGGAACGGGATCATACGGGCAAAGCGGTCTATAAGCGCGATGATTCGGGGAAGATAGTAGAAGCAAAGGAAAAGAAAGGGGTTCCGATTTCAGATGTATGGGACATTCCTTTCCTGAATCCAAAAGCAAAGGAACGAACAGGTTATCCGACGCAAAAACCGATTGAATTGCTGGAGAGAATTATTAAAATCAGCACCAGTGAGGGGGATACCATTTTAGACCCATTTTGCGGAAGCGGAACAACGCTTGTCAGCGCTAAGCTCCTGAACAGGAATTATATAGGAATTGATATCAATGCAGATGCGATAAAGATAGCGGAATCCCGTCTTGCATCGCCGGAAAAGACAACATCCGTATTGTTGAAAATCGGAGAGGACGCTTACAAAACAAAGACAGAGGATGAATTATCCATACTTCGGCAGTTTAATTGTGATATCGTTCAAAGGAATAAAGGAATTGACGCATTCCTGAAAAAGCACTATTTCGGTCATCCCGTTGCAATAAAGATTCAGCGGGATGATGAAAAGTTTGCGGATTCCTTAAGGCTGTTGGAGCAGGCGAGCAAAAAGAAAAATTGCAGCTTTGCAATTTTAATCACCTCTGAAAGAGGATGGGAAAGAACAGTACCTATTCCGGACAATATTTTTGTTATCAATAAATATTGCACGCAATTTGAAATCATGGTTGATGAAATGGTATCAAAAGCCATGGCTTCAGGGAAGTAAAACAGCGGCGGGG
>CAYNPX010000102.1:0-6581 GCA_964399205.1 uncultured Butyricicoccus sp. | reverse complement strand
TTACGATTGGTTTTCCGAATCTGACACCGGTCTGATATCGTTGAAAATATACTCATGCAGGTGCTGCGTAAGGATACTGTCGCTGAACCGGATGATCGACATGCCGCTGTCTGTCGTGCCATACTGCCATTCATCATCCAGCGGCAACCGCAGGTGATCCATCGACGGCATACCGTGCAGGATGGTGCGCAGACCCATATACCAGAAGTCGGATTTGCTCATGGACGACGTGATATTCGGCATCAGTCCATGCAGGAACCGCAGCATGGTGACCGGATTTCCGGTTGCCTTGGCGAACACCTGATTGAGCACGACCGACTGGCGCTCGGTGCGCATCCAGTCTCCGCCGGTGTTGCCCTTGCGGATCCGTCCATAGGTCATCGCCTGAATCCCGTTCAGCTTCTGTTCGCCTGCCGCTTCGATGCGCTGGGTAGGCATATCGTTCTCCCAGCAGTATTCATCGATAAACTTATTCGTTTCCTCCAGCTCATCCTCTGTCAGCGTAACGGTGACGCCGCCCACGCCGTCTATAATAGATGCCATCTGCGCAAAATCGACCATCATGTATTCCTTGATATTCATATCAAAATTTTCATTGATCGTCTGCATCATCAGCTGCGCGCCGCCGTAGCCATAGGCATGGCACAGCTTGGTCTTGCCATAGCCCGGCACATCCACATAGCTGTCACGCATGAGGGATACCAGCTTGATCGAACTGCGCGCCGGATCAACGCTCATAATCATGATCGCGTCCGAGCGTGTGCCGCTGTCTCCGTTTTCGCGGGTATCCACGCCGAACAGCGCGATCGTCATGATGCCATCCTCTGTATTGGCCGCCAGGCTGCTCTCGTTCGTATCGTCGTATTCATACAGCCCAAGCAGGTAATTGATATCCGCCGCCACAGCGACAATGATCGCAACCAGCAGGACGAGGATCACGCGCACGATGGGAAAGCGCCGCCTTTTCTTCGCCGGCTTTTGCCTGCCGCTGTCTTTTAGCGGCTTGCTTTTTTTTACCGTATGGCTCTCCTGCGGCTTCGGCGGATTGCCCTGCTCGTCATAATCCGCGTAAGCAATGCCGTTTTTATCGACCGGACGACCGTGCTCGTCCACAGGCTGACCATATTCGTCATAGTATTTTTTCTTTTTGTTCTTTTTTGAATCCACAGATAAAACTCCTCTTTCTTCCATATGGGGTCTTGTCTTTATTATGATACACGTCCATCCGTCCGGATGCAACTGTCTCGCCGCGTTTTTGACAAAAAATTTATAATTTTATTTTGGCGTCAGAAATAACGCGGCGCAGCTATTGTAAAAAACCGCAAAATAACGTATAATAAAAACAAATAACATGTGGAAAAATCACCACATCCCGTGCATAAAAAACACAAGGAGGATGTTAGTATGGCAAATCCGGTACTCGTTGTCATGGCTGCCGGCATGGGTTCGCGCTACGGCGGGCTGAAGCAGATCGATCCGGTCGGTCCAAAGGGACAGATCATCATGAATTATTCGATTTATGACGCCTGGAGAGCTGGCTTCCGCCGGGTCGTATTTATTATAAAGGAAGATCTGCTCGACGCATTCCGCACGCGCATCGGCAATGCGGCGGAAAAGCTGATGCAGGTGGATTACGTATTCCAAAGTCCGGACAGGCTGCCGGAGGGCTGTGCGATGCCGGAGGGACGCACCAAGCCGTTGGGTACCGGTCACGCGGTCTACTGCGTGCGCGGCGTAGTCAATGAACCGTTTGCTGTCATAAACGCGGACGATTTCTATGGCGCGGAGGCGTTCCGCTGCATGTATGATTACTTAAAGGACGCGAAGGATGACGACCTGTACCGCTACTGCATGGTCGGCTATCGCGTAGAAAATACGCTGACGGAAAACGGTACGGTTGCCCGCGGCATCTGCCACGCGAACGATGACGGTTACCTGACCGATATCGTTGAGCGCACCGCGATCTCCCGCGGCGCGGACGGTGTGATCTCCGACCCGGAGGAAGGTCCCATCGCGGAAGGCACGCTGATTTCCATGAATATGTGGGGCTTTACGCCGTCGTTCCTGACCGAACTGGAATCCGGTCTGACGGCATTCATGCACAACGAGCTGCCGGAAAACCCGCTCAAAAAGGAGTATTACCTCCCTTCCGCCGTTGACTGCCTCATCAAAAACGGACGCGCAACAGCCAAGGTATTGCAGACCTCCGCGCAGTGGTATGGCGTGACCTATCAGCAGGACAAACCGGTTGTTGTCGAGGCGCTGCGCCGCATGACCGAGGCCGGTCTGTATCCCGCAGAATAAGGAGATCGCCATGATGGATCTTTACACCACAGCGGCGCGCTATCTGGACGCATTTCAGGCGGATATGAAACGGGATTTCCGCCTCATCCCCAATGCGGAATACGCTGACCGCCGCTTTCCGCTGTACGCGATGCTCGAAATCGAAGAAAATGCCACCCTGCTGATGAAAAACGGCAAATCGGTTTTCTCTTACGAATTTTGCTATTTCGATGTCTGCGAACATCTGGACGAGGATGCCGTCCGCTATTACTGCGGCGTTCTCGATGACATAGCGGAAAGCTATGTCCCATGGACCGATCCGACGCACGGCTTCTCGATGCTGAGCATGGTTGTCCTTGTGGACGGCGCGCCCGACCGCGCGCTGCAAAAGTTCATCCGCAAATACAAACACGAGGAGACACGCAGGCGTCCCAAGGACGGCTATGGCTGGTGCAGCTGCCGTCTGTGTGTCGTGGATATGACCGACGGCACATGCTACACCAACAGGCACGGCAGTGCGCTCGGCAGCCGCACGGGTGCGGCGGCCAGGCGGGTCGCCGATTCATTATAAAAAACAAATCAAAGTAACGGGAGGTCTTATCTGTGAATCAGGAAAAGCAAAACTTTATGTTTTCTACCATCGTCTCGCTGCTGGTATTCGTATGCTGCAGTCTGGTCTTTATCGGTAAAAAACTTGATTCCCTGCTTGAAAAACCGGACAACGTGTGATATGATAGCTGTACTGCGTGCTTTGGGTGCGCGGCCGTATCAAGAACAATGCTGTAAAAACATACATCGCACTTTTTTCGGAGGTTGAATTTCTCATGGTTGTTACAATCCTGTCTGTCGTTCAGGTCATTGCCTGCCTGTTTCTGATCGTTACCATCCTGCTGCAAAAGGCGCCGAGCCAGGGTCTTTCCGGCGCGGTTTCCGGTTCGCAGGAAACCTTCTTCGGTTCCAACAAGGCAACCGGTATCGAAGCGCTGCTGGCAAACCTGACCAAGATCTTTGCAGTTATTTTTATTCTGGACTCGCTGTTCCTCGTCCTGCTGGGCTGAGGTTCACACACGCGGCGGATGGACGGTGTTCCATCCGCTTTGTTTTTCTATTTTTCCGGAGGTTATGCTATGAAAACCATTATGATCCTGCTTTTGATCGGCTTTCTTGTCTTTGGCGCAATCGGGCTGTATTTCCGCCTCACCCACGACTGGAACAAGCTCGCGGTAGAATCCGACAAACTGGATGAAAACTCCACTGCCAGGCGCGACGGGCGCGCCATGCAGCTCGGCAAAGGGCTGGATATCGACCTGCAAAAGGCGGAAAAAAAGGCGGATGTCAAATTCCGCCGCCAGCTGCTGTTTTCCGTGCTCTCGGTCGTCTGTCTCGCGGGCGCAATCATCTGCGGCGCGCTCATGCAGGCGTAATTACATATGTCAATCCGTATTTCCTGTTTTTCCGGCGCAATCGCTCTTGCCGATTGAACCAGCGCTTCCCTAAAAAAATGTTTGACAACAGGCAATGTATGCCGTATAATAAAGACAGAACGACATATCGTCCAACTATGTCACCAAAACAAATCCCGCAGAGGTGTGAGCTCTGCGGGATTTTTCCTGTCTATTCGGCGCAGGCGCTCCGAGGACTGTTACCTGACAGGGGTCACTCCCCGTCAGTCCATTTGCATATGTAGTACGCGACTACGCTCGCCACAACGGAGAGCACAAACGATTGTAAATCGTCCAACTATAATCACCTCCATTCTGGATACCCAGTGTAGGAGAGGTAACATATTTATTATATCCGGATTATCCAGCAAACGCAAGCGTACTGACAACCGTTTTTTCAGCTATTCCCGCACAAAGGATAAGTATCGGGTCCCTTGAAACGATAATTTTCCCATATCTCCCTCAGCCAACATACCATACTCTGAACCTGTAACACAAAGCTCCATCCTATCTCCACTTTCAACCTGAAATGTAACATAATACCATGTGGAGGAAGTCGTATTGTATCCGTGCGCGTTGGTCATACCTCCAGCATGTGCATGACGATGATGTGAAACATCTGTCCTTTTTGCCACGACCTCCGCCAGTACGGTCAAGCGTGGAGAATTGTTATTTTTATTCCAAGTGCTGATGCCTCTTACTATCGTTACAACAAAAACGCCAAGCACAAGCACAAATACGATAGCAAACATGATCCCAAACGCATCAAATGTATTATATCCAAAGTCCATCTTTATCCTCCTCTATCTCACAATCATCTGCCCCGCAAATACGGCGGTCACGCCGACTGCTGCGCTCAAGCCCGCGTAGAGCAGCGCCATGCCCATATTCCCGCCCTTCAGCAGTTCGCCTGTTTCCAGCGCGAACGAGGAAAAGGTCGTAAAACCTCCGCAGATCCCGACCTTCAAAAACAACACAAGCCTCGGATTCAGCGAAGTGTTTTTCGCCGCAAGTGCCGCTATGATGCCTATGATGAAGCAGCCAAGCACATTGATAAAAAATGTTTTTGCCGGAAATACGTTTCCTTCGCGCAGCGGAATCAATCCGATCAGGTACCTGCACACTGCCCCGATAAATCCGCCGGCGCCGACGGCGATGCACTCGATCATATTCCACCATCCTCCTGTTTCTGCTCCGCCTCTCGCGCAAGCCGGTTTTCCTGCCTGCGCCGTTCGCGCAGCGCGCGGAAAAAGTCCGTCAGCGCGGCGGCGCACTGTTCCCGCAGCACACCGCGTACAACCTCCGGCTTGTGATTGTATGCCACATCAAATAAGTTAATCAGGCTGCCGCATGAGCCTGCTTTGGGATCGTCCGCGCCGTAATACACCGTTTTGATGCGCGCGTTGATGATCGCGCCGGCACACATCGGGCACGGCTCCAGCGTGACATACAGGTCGCACCGGTGCAGGCGCCAGCCGCCCAGCTTTTTACACGCCTTGCCGATCGCCTCAAGTTCCGCATGGGACAGGGCGGTCTTTTTTGTCTCGCGCCGGTTGCGTCCGCGCCCGACGATTTTTCCATCGCACACAACGACACAGCCGACCGGCACTTCCCCTTCCGCTGCTGAACGCTGTGCCAGCCGCAGCGCGGCCTTCATGTATTTTTCCTGTTCCGTCATCACGCTGTTATATGCCTCCCAAGCCGCCCGCTGTGAAATAAACCGCCATAATAAGGATGATCCATACCGGTACGCTTGTCAGCACCGCACCCGCCATCTGCCGCGGCGTCAATCGGGAACGATGTCCGAATGTCCCGTCCAGCAGCTCCTTCAGACAGCCATTGCGGACGAACAGCGCCGCGCCGACCGCGCCCAGCAGCAGTTCCATCAGATACACCACTGCGGAAACCGCCGTCCCCGTCTGGCTGCCGCACCGCTCCCAGCAGATATTCACAATCAAGTACACACTGTTTACCGCCAGATGTCCGCACATGGACGGCAGGAGCGAGCCGTACCTCTGCCGGATATAGCCGCCGATGACGCCAAAACCAAACGCCAGCGGTAAAATCGTGATGCTGTAATGCGCCAGCCAGAACGTGGCGGAGGTCAGCACGATCGCGCCCCATGTGCCCATCGACCGCACCGCAATATTGAGGAAAAGCCCGCGATAGCACAGTTCCTCCACAATCGGCGGGATGACCGCTACGGAAATGATCTGCACCGCCAGCGCCGCATTGCTCTCCGGCAGGACATAGGCATCTACCGTTTCCGTCAATCCAAAACCGTTCAATATCCCCTCTATGCCCACGCCGAGATAGTCCGCTATCAGCGACCAGCCCAGCGTCAGTCCGATGGTCATGAGATAGACCGATGCCGGCGGATCCTCCCGCCCGATCAAATCTCCGGCTGTCATACCGGACAGTCGGGATGCCACAGCAACCGGTACGGCAAAAATAATCAGATATAAAATCAGTTCCTTCAGCTCCGCGCCAAAGCTGCCCGCGGAAAACACCGGCAGATGGCGCAGCAGCGGATATAGCAGATAATTGATCCCTATGCTGCCCAGCTCTACCAGCGCAATACAGTCTGCGCTGCGGCGCACCAGCCGTTTTTCTTCCTTCAGCCAGTCGATCGTTTCCACCTCCCATACCTGCTTGAATGCCGGATTCAACGCTTCCATCATACCACAGGATGGCCGCACTGTCATGTATTTTCCCCAAAATACAGCAAAAAACGGCATTCCGCATCTGCTGCTGCAGATAGCGGGATGCCGGAGCCTGTCAACCAAATGCAAGCATTTGGTTGAAGTTTTGCAGCCCGGTGCGCGCACGCGCATTCGCTCGCACACTTCCGGGCTG
>CAYNPX010000101.1:0-6721 GCA_964399205.1 uncultured Butyricicoccus sp. | reverse complement strand
GACAAAATATTGATTTTGTCTAACTGACCAGTCCCAATCTGTCCAGCTGCTTCTGCTGCTCTATACCTGTAGTGAGCAAATAGATGCGGGTCGTTTCAATACTGGAATGCCCCAATACATTTGCCAGCCGTGCAATATCACGATACGACTTATAAAAAGTCATGGCAAACAGATGACGCAGATTATGTGGAAATACCTTCGATTCCTCCACGCCGGCTTTTTCACAGAGCTTTTTCATCTCTGCCCAGATCTGCCTTCTGGACAAACTTTTTCCGCTTGCCGTGAGAAATATCTCGCCGGAGGTGATTTTCTGTTTGCGCGCATATTTCAGCAGCTTGCGGCACAGCTTCGCGGGCAATAATATCGTCCGAATCTTTCCTTTCAACGATATCTCCGCCCTGCCGAGCCTTGCCGCCTCTACGGTGATATATTTCACCTCGGAAACGCGAATGCCGGTACCGCATATGGTTTCCAGCAGCAGCGCAAGCCGGTTCCGGTGCAGCGCATATGCCGTATCCAGCAGACACTTGTAGTCCTGCCGCGTCAGATCACGGCTTTTATCACGGAAACTCCTGCGCTGGATGCGCAGATATTTCATCCGAAAATCATGCCAGCCCGTAAATTTACAAAATGTATTCCACGACGCCAGCATGGAATTGATCGTGACACATGCGTAGCCCTTCGCGCGCAGGTTCTCCTTCCATTCCGCTGCCAGTTCCTTTGTCGCGCTTCTTCCGTTCAGCCAGACAGAAAACGCGGTCATATCACGAACATATTTTTCAATTGTCCCCTCGCTGCGTTCCTCCTGATGCAAATACTTTCTAAACGCAGAAATCTTTTCAGCCGATAATACGCAATCCATGTCATTTCCTCCAAACATTTGTACTCTCCTGCATCATATAGCTTTTCCGCCCCAAATGTCAATATTCCCAAAGCGCCGAATTTTAATTATTTCTTTTTTCCGCGGCCTTCCATTGTCCATAATTCAGCGAATTATGACAAAACCCGGCAGTCTATTTGTATACAATGCCAATATTTGATGAACACACATATTTTCTTTTGAATCGCGGCTGCTTGTCCGCTATAATAAGAAGAAAGATGATTGCTATTGGAGGTAAACGCATGTCCTGTGTATCTGTACCTAAAATTTTAATGCCAAGGGACGGCATCCGTTTGAATACGTGGGCTGTCATCGCATGTGACCAGTACACATCCCAGCCGGAATATTGGGCGGAAACCGACCGACTCGTCGGTGATGCGCCGTCCACACTGCGCCTGACCCTTCCGGAAGTCTATCTGGAGGCGGATGATGTCGAGCGGCGGACGGAAACCATCCATAAAACGATGAATCAATACCTGTCCGACGGCACGCTGGTTGAACTTCCGGCAGGCTTTATTTTAACCGAACGCTTCTCCGGCGGCACAGTACCGCGCCGCGGACTCGTCGCAGCCATCGATCTGGAATGCTACGAATATACCGCAGGCTCACGTTCTCTGGTGCGCCCGACGGAAAAGACGGTGGTAGAACGCATCCCGCCGCGTTTGAAGATTCGCAAAAACGCCTCGATCGAAGTCCCGCATATCATGCTGCTCATTGACGACCCGGATCGCACTGTCATTGAGCCAATGTTTGAAAAGACGGCTGCGCTGAAGCAGGTGTACAGCACCGACCTGATGCAGAACGGCGGTCATATCAATGGCTGGTTCATTCCGGAAGGTGATCTGACAGATGCGCTGATTGCCGCTATGGATGCGCTGAATGATCGCGCGCTGTTTAACCGCAAGTACCGCCTTACGGAGGATCTGCCGCTGCTGCCGTTTGCTGTCGGCGACGGCAATCACTCTATGGCGACGGCAAAGGCATACTGGGAAGAAGTCAAACAAACACTGACACCGGAGGAGCAGGAAAACCATCCGGCGCGCTATGCGCTGTGTGAAATCGTCAATATCCATGACGAAAGCCTGATGATTGAACCGATTCACCGCGTTATGTTCAACGTAAATGCAGAAGAACTGCTGTCTGCCGCTGCCGATTTTTACGCCGCAAACGGCTGCCAGTGCATGATTTCCGACGAGGCTGCCGCCGCTGATCCGGAAAATCATACCGTTCGTTTCTGCTTTGCGGATCAGACCGGCACATTGACCGTTAAGAATCCGAAGTGGGGTATTCCGCTCGCTACATTGCAGGCATTTCTGGATGATTATCTCACACAGCATACCGATGCCAGAATTGACTACATCCACGGCAGCGATGTTGTCTCCTCCCTCGGCACAGCGGAGGGCAATATGGGCTTCTTCCTGCCGGATATCGAAAAGAACGATCTGTTCCGCGGCGTCATCATCGACGGTGTCCTGCCGCGCAAGACCTTCTCTATGGGAGAAGCGCATGAAAAGCGCTATTATATGGAATCCAAGCGAATTGTTAAGTAATCGAATCCAATCCCGTATCAGGGCTGTCTATACACGGACAGCCCTTTTTTCTATCCCATAGCAGCGTTGCGGTACCATTTTTCACCGTACAGCAGGAAAAAATAAATGCGAGCGGAAACGCTGTATCTGCGGAAAACGGACAGGAAAGGCTGAGCATATCCTCCCGCTTCCGCATGGTGACCGATTCCTGCTGCATCGCCTGCACAAGTAACGGGTCGCGGACGGATTGATTTTCGGTCCTCGGCGGCTGTATTCCGGCAGTATAATATTCCGGCAACATATCGTATCCGAGTGAGGACAGGTATTGCCTGCTCATCGTGCGGTCAACCGTAAGCCCCGCGCCGGCCGGTTCCGCGACGCCGATCAGCAATGGCTGGCAACCGTCGCGCATACCCCATACGCGCAAAATTTCTCCATATTGCGGCAGCGTACCGGTCGCATGGAACTGCACCTGTGTTCCCTGCTCAGTAACTTGCATCCTTCCCCATACGGAACCATCGCGGGTTATTTGCACCTGTATTCCCTCCCCTGTATCATGGCAAAAAAATCCCCCTGCACAGCATATGCGATGCAGAGGGCGCTTATCACTTTTTTTATTTATGGCCGGTGTTATGTAAACATCAGCCCAAAACGATCAGTCCCGTGCTGTTAAACCAAAGCTGACTGCCAGCGCACGGTCAACCTCATCCATATGGGAATCGTCCAGCGTACCCATTTTCTCCCGCAGCCGGCGTTTATCCAGCGTGCGAATCTGTTCCGTCAGAATAACAGAGTCGCGCGTCAGGCCAAAGCTCCGCGCACCAAGGGAAATATGTGTCGGCATCTTCGCTTTGTTGACCTGCGATGTAATCGCGGCGGCAATTACCGTCGGACTGTAACGGTTTCCGACGTTATTCTGCACAATCAGTACCGGGCGCATACCGCCCTGTTCACTGCCGACGACCGGAGACAGATCAGCATAATAGATATCTCCGCGTTTGACATGATGATCCAATGTAATCACACTCCGAAGGAAAGATTTTCAGGACGGGAGACTGTTCCCTCCTGCTACTGTTACTTTCCCCAGTAATCCAACAGTTTAGTCATGCATCGTAGGAATATTTTTCTCTTTCTCACATCATATGCTGCAATACGCCAGCGGTTGAATGTCAATTATACTTTTTCAGACACTTCTCTGTCGTAAATGCGCGGAACGCGCCTGCCAATGTCGCATAGCACCTCATACGAGATCGTACCCGCCGCATCCGCAAGGGTATCTGCTGTAATCTGCTCTTCCCCGAAAACCGTCACAGCATCGCCGCGCTTTACATCCATGCCGGTCACATCCGCTGTCGCCATGTCCATACAGATACGTCCCACCGTCGGTACAACCTTGCCATTGACTACAACAGAAATGTGGTTGCTTGCGCAGCGCGGATATCCGTCCGCATAGCCGATGGTAAGCACAGCCACGCGCATGGGCTTATCCGATGTAAACGTGCGTCCGTAACCGATGGAATCACCGGCGGGGATATCCCGTACCTGCGCAACCCTCGCCTTCACTGTCATGACCGGCTTGAGCGGAACCGTTTTCTGTGTTGTGCTGTCCGGATAATAGCCATACAGGACAATACCGGCGCGTACCATATTGAACGCGCCATCGGCATACAGATCTGTGGTAAACGTCTGCGCATGTTGCAATATGGCGGCGCTGTTTGCGCAATGGCGGTATGGCAGCTCAATGCCATGCTTCTCCAGTTCCAAACACATATCAAGAAATCGTCTGTATTGCAGCTCGGTAAATTCCTCTCCTCCCGCAACATCCGCAACTGCAAAATGCGTAAAGATTCCCTCCGGCTGGATGCCCGGCAGCGCAAGCGCGTCCAGAATTTCCGTTACATTTTCCTTTGTGCTGCGTGTTTCAAACCCGATACGTGTCATGCCGGTATTCAGGGCAATATGTACGCGGATGGGCTTTCCCTCCGCCTGTGCTGCCTGCGAAAAGGCTCGCGCGGCAGCGCTGTCGCACAGTGCCGCTGCAATATCATAGCGGGCAAGAAGCGGCGCGTCCTCATCACCGACATAGCCGAGCACAAGGATCGGCAGTGTAAAACCCGCCTCCCGCAGCTCAACGCCCTCGTATACTGTCGCAACGGCGAAATAGTCGGCGCCTGCCTGCTCCAATATACGCGCAGCCTGCACCGCGCCATGCCCATAGGCATCTGCCTTTACAACTGCCAACACCTTTGTCGCCGGAGCAATCCGCTTTACACGCATCTGAACCTGCTTAAAATTGTATTCCAAATTGTTTAAATTGATTTCTGCCCAGCAGCGGCTGGTCGTTTTTGGGGTTTCCATTTGATTGATCTCACTTTCCATCCAATGTGCACGTTTCAAACGTACAGCGCAGGATCTGATTTCCATTATTATAAATCCGGGCTTCGGCTAAAGCGCACGAATCCGGATGCAGATACACTTCCTTTACAGCATTGCCTTCCTCTGTCTTATTCTCATACCGCAGGGCAAGCAGTTCCCCTTCCTGCCAGACCTGTTCCGGCACGCTGTGCATAAGATCATACAGCAAATATGTTGTCACATCTACCGGAGTCAGTCCTTTTTGGTCGGGCATTGCGGTTTCCAATTCGGTGTCTTCGTAGGAAAAGGTAAAATCCTCGCCGGATATTTCTGCCTGAATGCCGGCAATGGATTCCGGAGCAAGCACCGTCATCACCGCCGAGGCTGTATCCTCCCGCTTCCGGTAGGAATACCCGATTCGATAATCCACCGTTTCTTCATTCAGATTTGAGGTGATCGCTGTGACGATCTCAATATCTGTCGCGGCGGCATAGACATCGCGCACCGCGGAAGCCGTTTCCTCCGGGCTGCGCACGGCGGAACAGCCGCAAAGCAGCAAACCAGCAAATATGACACAGAACAGGCGTTGAAACAAGCCGTTACCACTCCCTGGAGTTCAGCGGTTTGAGTACCCGTGGGATATAAGCCAGCATATCCGTCGGCGTCATGCCAAATTCCCCGATTTCATTGGCGCACAGATTGCCGGCGCAGCTGTGGATATATGCGCCACAGGCAGCGGCAGCCAGCGGCGGAACGCCCTGTCCGAGCAGAGATAGAATCACACCGGACAGCACATCTCCGCTGCCGCCCTTGGACATACCGGGATTTCCATGAATATTTTGCAGAAGCTGTCCCTCTCCGGCAATCACGGTCCGGTGTCCCTTGAGCAGCAGAATACAATGATGCTTTTCCGCAAATGCCGCAGCGTCCCGCGCTGCGCTTCCTGTCTGCGGAATATCGCAAATGCGCGAAAATTCCCGCTGATGCGGCGTCAAAATAACAGGGTACCTTGCTTTCTCCAATACATCTATATGTCCGGCAAGCACATTTATGCCGTCCGCGTCAATAATAACCGGACAATCCGCCTGACAGAGAATCGTCTGTACCGCCTGCGAAACGCCATCGCTGATGCCAAGACCCGGTCCTGCCAGGATAGCCGCGCGGCGGTTTAAGGAAGGCAGGCTGTCTGCCGTGATTTTTCCATCCGCGTCTGTTTTCAGCGGAAGGAAGGTCGGCTCATTCAGCTTTCCGGCCAGGATCGGATAAATACAATCCGGCACGGCAAGCGTAACGATCCCAGCGCCCGTGCGCACGGCGGCCTGTGCCGCAAAATACGGCGCGCCGATATAATCCCGACAGCCGCATATCGCAAGCACCCTGCCGTATGTGTTTTTGTCACTTTCCGGTTCACGCGGATGAACATGCGCACGAAGGTATGCAAAATCAATCTCCTGCATGTCTTGCTCCTTCCTCCAGCAAAATGGCCGTTGCGACAGCATAGGTCTGGCAATGCGCTATGCTCAGCAAAAACCGTCCATGCGGCCGCATAACAAACGGCGTCCCCTGTTCTGTGTGGCTGATTTCAATGTCACAGAAACGCAAACCGTTGGTAAAGCCGGTTCCCAGCGCTTTCGCTATCGCTTCCTTCGCGCAGAACAATCCGGCCGCCGACTGCGGCAGACTCCCGCCTTTTGTTTGCAGCCACGCACGTTCCGCTTCTGTAAAAATGCGTTTGGAAAAAGCCGGACGCTGCATTGCCCGCTGGATCCGTTCAATTTCAATAATATCCGTTCCTACGCCAGTAAACACCGTATCCTCTCCTTTTCCATTCATTATTTTACCACCTTTTATACTCTTTGTCTCGTGTTTTCTCTCTATTTATTCCGCCTGTTTCTCCGGCTTCTGTGTTGTTTCTCTACATAAAATGCTGCTATGATAAAATTTGTGGAATCTTAAA
>CAYNPX010000100.1:0-6795 GCA_964399205.1 uncultured Butyricicoccus sp. | reverse complement strand
TGAGCCGTCCTTTTCGCCTTTTTTTGCGGAAATACACAAAGATAACATGGATTTTCGGCGGCTGTTATGGTATAATGACCATACTACATTACGGCGAACCTGAAAATGTCCGGTCTTGGCTTTTTCGGATGACGTCAGGGAAACGAGGGATGGTATGAACAAGCGATGGACAGCGTTTCTGCTGTCACTGGTGATGCTATGCGCTGCCGCGCCGGCGACTGCGACAAACGGTCCGCAGGACGCGCGGGATGCTGCTGTCAGCGCGGAACGTGCGGCGTCCGGCAGAGAGATGGAGGAACAGGGTGTATGGATGGAAGAAACCAGCGAAATGGCTGCCGACGGCGAGCTGATCGAGCCGGACATTTTGTCTCAGCAGGAGCATGAAGCGCTGATCGAGGACGCGGAGCCGACTGCGGAATTTACCATGAGTCAGAACTTTTCCGCGGAGCAGGGCAGCGCGGACGTCGAAAACAACTACGCGGAATATCAGACGGCGAGTTTTACGACCTATGGCGCGCAGCTGACCAATCTGGTATACAGCTACGGAAACAAAAAGATTGCGCTGGGGGCAACTCTGCAAAAGCTGTATAACAACATAAAGACAGATCTCGCCAATGGCAGCGGCAGTCTGGTTTTCATGGGGGAGACCGATGAAGTGAAAAAGCTGGGCGTTTCCTTCCAGCTTCCCGGCGTGAGCGCGACCGATTATGACGATATTGTGCGTGCGCTGGGCTGGCGCGTATATCTGTGCATCGATTCGGATTGTCCGGAGATGTTCTATTCAAACGGCTTTTGCAGCATAGGATACAGCAAAAGCGGCTCGACGATTTCGATGTATATCATTCCGGGCTATCGCGCGGGATTCACGACGCTGTATCAGCGCATGGCGCTGAAAAATCAGATGGATACAACGGTGAACCAGCTGATTGCGGAAAGCCGGAATTATGTGACGGCATATGAAAAAATGGAATTTTTCCATGACTGGCTGTGCGAGAACAACACGTATAACGACGAGGCGGCAAATTCGAGCGTTGGCACATACTCCGCCGATATTTCCGGAACGCCGTGGTCATCGGTCAGCGCTCTGCTCAGCAGCACGAACAGCAGTGTCAAAAGTCCCGTGTGCGAGGGCTATGCGCGCGCGTTCCAGCTGCTATGTCAGAGGGCGGGCATCACCGCGACCGTCGTTTCCAGCACAAGCGGCAACCATATGTGGAACAATGTAAAATACGGCAATACATGGACCGGCGTGGACATTACCTGGGACGACGGCGTGGGCGGATATACGCATGATTATTTCTGCCGCGCGATCAACGGCATCAGCGGGCACGGAATGGATGACCAGTATTTTGCCGACTGGTTTTCCTATCCGATCCTGTCCTCCATCACCGGTAAGAACGTGCTGCCATACTACGATATACCGGAGCAGTACTGGGGACGTGATATTGTGCAGTATGCGTATGATAACCAGTATATGGTCGGTGTGACCTGTGTGCAGTTTGGACCGGAGATCAGGGTGAGCCGTTCGCAGTTCGTGCGGATCCTGTACAATATTGCGGGGAATCCGGAGGTAACGTACACGGCGCAGTTCCTTGATGTGCCGGATGGAAAATGGTATACCGACGCGGTCATGTGGGCATATGAAAATGGCGTTGTAGCGGGGTATAACAATGGATACTTCGGCGTCGACGATGATATCACCCGTGAACAGATGGTCAAGATGCTGTGTGACTATTGCGCTGACGTTCGTTCGGATGAGCCGTCGGACGACCAGACCGATCAGACAGACACACAGACAGACGACCAGACCGATCAGACAGACACACAGACAGACGATCAGACCGATCAGACAGATGCGGCGACCGATGACCAGACCGATCAGACAGATGCGACGACCGATGACCAGACCGATCAGACAGGCACGCCGGCGGACGATCAGACCGATCCGGAGCCGGTATCTGTACTGGCGGCGTTTACGGATGCGGCAGACGTGAGCAGCTGGGCATATGACGCGATGTGCTGGGCGGTTGAAAACGATATTATCCACGGCTATTTGGACGGAACGCTGAAGCCGGGCGGACGCGCGGTGCGGATGGAAGGCGCAGTGCTGATTCAAACGATGCAGCAGTACCGTGCGGCGCTGGAAGAAAAAGCGGATACAGAACCGGATATTGATACACAGACGCCGTAACAGGCGGACAGCCGGACACAGATCTGAGAATCATTCCCGGGAAAACGCACGGCTGCGGCGAGCATGGTTTTTGAAAAAAAGAATATGAGAAAAGCCCCTTGCGTACAGATTACTCGCAGGGGGCTTCGCTGTGTACAAGCCGATGTACGCTGTCCTTCGCCGGGCGCGTTGTCAGATATTATTTCGCGCCCTTGCGCCGTTGGATTTGACGGAACGAAAGAATTGCGTTATAATACCGTGTATTCGAGAAAAATCAAAGGAATCGTTCGATTTGGAGTTAATACAGTATGAAAAAAGCAAATCAATACGGCAATGAGAGCATATCCGCCCTGAAGGGCGCAGACCGTGTGCGCAAGCGTCCGGGCGTTATTTTCGGCTCGGATGGTCTGGACGGCTGTCAGCACGCGGTATTTGAGATCCTGTCTAATTCAATAGATGAAGCGCGCGAGGGCTATGGCAATGAGATCATCGTCACACGCTTTGCCGACCATTCCATTGAGGTGGAGGACCACGGGCGCGGCATACCGGTGGATTACAATGCGAATGAAAAGCGATATAACTGGGAACTGGTATTCTGTGAGCTGTATGCCGGCGGAAAATATAAGAATATAGACGGCGAGAATTATGAATACTCGCTCGGTCTGAACGGTCTTGGCACCTGCGCGGCGCAGTATTCCTCCGAATACATGGATGTGACCATTCGGCGGGACGGCGCGGAATATACGCTGCATTTTGAAAAGGGCGAGAACCGGACGGGCACAAAGACCGGTTTCCGCAAAAAGAAATATGCCGGTAAGGATACCGGCACGATCATCCGCTGGCGTCCGGATTTGGAGGTGTTTACCGATATCGCAATTCCGGAGCTGTATTATCTGGATGTGCTCAAGCGGCAGGCGGTTGTCAATCCGCGTTTGAAATTTATATTCCGCAATGAAACGCCGGAGGGCATGACGGAGACTTCCTTCTGCTATGAGCATGGCATCACGGATTATGTTGCCGAGATCGCGGAGGACAAGGCGCTGACATCGATTCAGTCGCTGCACAGTGAACGCAGCGGCAGGGACCGCTCGGATAAGCCGGAATACAAGGTACTGTTAAACTGCGCATATTGTTTTTCGTCCAGCATTTCACGCACGGAGTATTATCATAACTCCTCATGGCTGGAATATGGCGGCGCACCGGATAAGGCCGTGCGTTCGGCATTTGTATCTGCCATTGACGCATATCTCAAGCAGAATAACAAATACAATAAGAACGAGGGACGCATTTCGTTTCAGGATGTTTCGGACAGTCTGATTCTGGTCACCAGCTGCTTTTCGACCTATACGTCCTACGAGAACCAGACGAAAAAGGCGATCACCAACAAGTTCATTCAGGAAGCAATGACCGAGTTCCTGCGCTCCGGTCTGGAGATTTATTTTATTGAAAATAAGACGGAGGCGGAAAAAATCGCGGAGCAGATATTGATCAACAAGCGTTCCCGCGAGCAGGCGGAAAAAGCGCGGCTGAATATCCGCAAAAAGCTGTCCGGCGCGATTGACGTCGCCAATCGCGTACAGAAATTTGTTGACTGCCGCACGAAGGATGTCTCGCGCCGTGAATTGTATATCGTGGAGGGCGATTCCGCGCTCGGCTCATGCAAGCAGGGACGCGATTCGGAATTTCAGGCGATCATGCCGATACGCGGCAAGATACTCAACTGCCTGAAAGCGGATTATGATAAGATTTTTAAGAGCGATGTCATCACCGACCTGCTGAAGGTACTCGGCTGCGGCGTTGAGGTGCAGGTCAAGGCGAACAAGGAATTATCCACGTTTGATCTGGCGAACCTGCGCTGGAACAAGGTCATTATCTGCACCGATGCCGATGTGGACGGCTTCCAGATCCGCACGCTGATCCTGACGATGCTGTACCGCCTGACGCCGACGCTGATTGAGCAGGGCTATGTGTATATCGCGGAATCCCCGCTGTATGAGATCGAATGCAAGGGCAAGTCGTATTTTGCGTTTGATGAAAGTGAAAAAACGGAGATTCTGAAGCGGCTGGCGGGCAAAAAATATACCATCCAGCGCTCCAAAGGACTGGGCGAGAACGAAGCGGACATGATGTGGGAGACTACAATGAATCCGGAGAGCAGGCGGCTGATCCGCGTTATGCCGGAGGATGTCGCCGCAACGGGCGAGATGTTTGACCTGCTGCTGGGTGAAAATCTGTCCGGCCGTAAGGAATATATCGCGGAAAACGGCTGGCAGTATCTGGAGTTCGCGGACATCTCGTAAAAATGCGCGCACAGAGTATCAATTTTTAGGAAAAGGTAGTTGTCTATATGCCAAAGAAGAAAAAACAACCGTCGGCAAAGGAATACCATCCGCTGGAGCCGACCTCCCAGCGGATCACGGAAACGCTGCGGGAGAATTATATGCCGTATGCGATGAGTGTGATTGTATCACGCGCGATTCCGGAGCTGGATGGATTTAAGCCGTCGCACCGTAAGCTGCTGTTTACGATGTATAAAATGGGTCTGATGGGCAACACCCGCACCAAGTCCGCCAACATTGTCGGTCAGACGATGAAGCTGAACCCGCACGGTGACGGCGCCATTTATGAGACAATGGTGCGTCTGACGCGCGGCAATGAAGCGCTGCTCGTGCCGTTTATCGATTCCAAGGGCAACTTTGGCAAGGTATATTCGCGCGACATGGCGTATGCCGCCTCGCGTTATACCGAAGCAAAGCTGGACAAAGTATGCGCGGAGCTGTTCCGCGATATTGACAACGACGCGGTTGACTTTGTCGATAATTATGACGGCGAATTGAAAGAGCCGACGCTGCTGCCGACGACATTCCCGAATATCCTCGTATCCGCGAATACCGGCATTGCGGTCGGTATGGCGAGCAGCTTCTGCGGGTTTAATCTCGAGGAGGTCTGCCGCACCACGATCGCATATCTGGAGAACACCGACTGCGATCTGATGGAGACATTGCCCGCGCCGGATTTCCCGACTGGCGGCGAGATCATCCTTGACCGCGCGGCGATGCGCCGCATCTATGACACCGGACGCGGCTCGTTTAAGGTGCGTTCCAAGTGGCAATATCTCAAAAAGGAAAATATTATTGAGATTACACAGATTCCGTATACAACGACGATTGAGGCCATTATTGACAAGATCGCAGATCTGGTAAAGGGCGGTAAGATTCGGGAAATATCGGATATCCGTGATGAGAGCGACCTGTCCGGTTTGAAAATTGCCATTGATCTCAAGCGCGGCACAGACCCGGATAAGCTGATGGATCGCCTGATGCAGATGACGCCGCTGATGGACAGCTGTTCCTGTAATTTTAATGTGCTCATCGGCGGTATGCCGCGCGTGCTGGGTATACGCGCTATTTTAAAGGAATGGGTCAAATGGCGCATGGAATGCAAACGCCGTACCATCCGCTTTGACCTTGCCAAAAAGAAAGATAAGCTGCATCTGCTGCATGGCTTAAAGGTCATTTTACTGGATATCGACAAGGCGATCCGCATCATCCGTGAAACGGAAAAGGACGCGATGGTTGTGCCGAACCTGATGGAAGGCTTTGGAATCGATCAGGTACAGGCGGAATTTATCGCGGAGATCAAGCTGCGCCATATCAACAAGGAATATATCTTAAAGCGTCTTGATGAGACGGAGGAACTGGAAAAGGAGATCGCGCGGCTGGAGGGCATTCTGAAAAGCGATGCCAGGATGCGCCGTCTGATTATCCGCGAGCTGGAAAACATCATGAAAAAATATCCTTCGCCCCGCCGGTCAGTCATTCTGGACGCGGATCAGATCGAGCGGTTTGACGCGGAGGATCACATTGAGGATTATCCGGTACACCTGTTCCTGACGCGGGAGGGCTATTTTAAGAAGATCACCACGCAGTCCCTGCGCGGCGGCTCTGACCAGAAATTCAAGGAAGGTGATGGGCTGCTGCAGGCAATGGATGCGACCAACAAGCAGGAGATCATGTTCCTGACGGACAAGCAGCAGGCATATAAGGCGCATCTGTATGACTTTGATGACGCGAAAGCGAGCATACTGGGCGATTATTTGCAGTCCAGGCTGTCTATGGATGCGGATGAGCATGTCGTGTTTATGCTGCTGCCGGGTGAATATACCGGCAAACTGGTGGTTATTTTTGAAAATGGCAAGGCGGCAAAATTTGAGCTGTCCAGCTTTGCGACAAAGACCAACCGCCGCCGGCTGACCGGCGCATATTCCGACCGTTCGCCGGCAAAGGCGTTCTTCCATGTGACGCAGGATCGTGATATCACGCTGTTTGCGACCAATGGACGCGCACTCACGATCAATACCGCGATTATTCCGGAAAAGAGCACGCGCACTACTGTCGGCGTGCAGGTCATGATCCTGCGCGGCAGCCATACGATTACACATGCGGACGACACCGCAGAGCTGACCTTTGCGCAGCCCAGACGGTATGTATCGCATTCCATCCCGTCCATCGGCGCACTGCTCAAGGATGAGGATAAAGGGCAGATGAGTTTGCTGGAATAGGACCATTTGGGGCGTGAGTTGCTCTGGATGGGTTGAGGATATCATGCGGCTATTACGCGTACCG
>CAYNPX010000099.1:0-6802 GCA_964399205.1 uncultured Butyricicoccus sp. | reverse complement strand
CCGCTGACGCTGACAGCTCATGACGAAGTCCCTTCATCCTATGCGATGAGATTTCTCTTTTTCTACAATCTGCGACAGCCGGTCCTTTGGAAACCGGCTGTCTTTTTTGTTGAAAATGTGCTCTATGTGCGCTACAATGAAAAAAACAACACAGGAGAATCGTATGATTTATACACCGTACACCAAACGCGCCATGCGTTTGGCCTACCATGCCCATCACAACCAGACCGATAAGAACGGACTGCCCTATATTCATCATGTCCTGCATGTCGCGGAACAGATGCCGGATGAACTGACGACGATCACAGCGCTGCTGCATGATACCGTAGAGGATACAACGATAACACTTGCTGATCTGACCGGCGAAGGTTTCCCCGCAGAAGCGCTGGACGCTGTGCGTATGCTTACGCATGACGCTTCGGTTCCCTATCTGGATTATATCCGTTCCCTGCGCGGCAACCGCATTGCTGTTACCGTCAAACTGGCGGATCTTGCGCACAACAGCGATCTGTCGCGGTTGGATACGGTAACGTCAGCCGACTTGGAACGCGCAGAGAAATACCGGCAGGCCATGGAAATTCTGCGGACGACCGAGGTGGTCGCCGCGCTCATTTGGGAGAAAGACAGGTTCATGATCTGCCAGCGTCCGGCGCACAAAGCCCGCGGCCTGCTGTGGGAATTTGTCGGCGGGAAGGTCGAACCGAAGGAAACCAAACCGCAGGCGCTCATGCGGGAATGTATGGAGGAACTGGCTGTAACCGTTTCTGTCGGCGATATATTCACAGAGGTCACACATCTTTATCCTGACCTCACCGTTCATCTCACATTGTATCATGCGAAAATCGCGGCGGGCATCCCGCAGCGGCTGGAGCACAATGATATCCGCTGGATCACACCCGCCGAAATACCGCATTTTGATTTTTGTCCGGCTGATATTGAAATTTTAGATAAAATTCGGGAGGCATATATATGATCTATCTGTCCCGTTTTTTCTTCCCTGACGCGGACCAGGAGAACGGCTTCTTTCTGAACGAAAGGCGCACATGCTATGATACATTCTATCCCTTTCAGATTCTGCCCGCCAAACAGCTCAGCCATCTGGATTTTGAGCCAATCACGATTCTGTATGGCGGAAATGGCTCAGGCAAAACGACTGTTTTAAATATTATCGCTGAAAAATTACAGTTGGAACGGGATGCGATGTACAATCGTTCCAATTTCTTCGAGGCATATGCGTCGCTGTGTGATTATCGTACAAAAAAACGTATACCGGCACACAGCCGTATAATCACCAGCGACGATGTTTTTGATTATATGCTCAATCTGCGCTGCATCAACAACGGCATTGACCGGAAGCGTGAGGAGCTGTTCGATGAATATCTGGATGAAAAATATTCCGGCTTCCACATGCAGTCTCTGGATGACTATGAACAGCTGAAAAAAGTAAATCTTGCGCGCCGGAAATCCCAATCCCAATATGTGCGCAGTAATCTGATGGACAATATCCGCACGCATTCCAACGGCGAAAGTGCGTTTGCATACTTTTCCGAAAAAATAAAAGAGAATCGGTTATATCTGCTCGACGAACCGGAAAACAGTCTTGCGCCCGCGCGCCAGCAGGAACTGGCGGAATTTCTTGTATCCTCGGCACGATTCTTTGGCTGTCAATTTGTTATCGCTACGCATTCGCCTTTTTTACTCTCCATGCAGGGCGCGAAAATCTACGATTTGGATGAATCGCCTGTTGAAACCAGGAAATGGACAGCGTTGCCGCACATCCGTGCGTATTATGAGCTGTTCCGCAGCCATGCGGCCGAATTTGAATCACAATGAAAAAGACGGGTAATCGGTTCCTGCCGAAAACCCGTCTTTTATATATTGAAATCAGCCCTTTATATTCTCGCGGATGATCGCGCCCATCTCGGAGGTAGAAAGAACCTTCTCGCCGCCTTCCTTTGCGATATCCGCGGTGCGGTGTCCATCGTTCAGCGCCTTTTCCACTGCCGCTTCGATGCAGTCAGCCTCCTCGCCCAGACCGAAGGAATAACGCAGCATCATCGCGCATGACAAGATGGTCGCAATCGGGTTTGCAATCCCCTTGCCCGCGATATCCGGCGCGGAGCCATGAATCGGCTCGTACATGCCCAGCTTTGTCTCACCGATTGACGCGGACGGCAGCATACCGATCGAACCGGTAATCATGCTCGCTTCGTCCGACAGGATGTCGCCAAACAGGTTGCCGGTGACAATCACGTCAAACTGTCCCGGATTGCGAACCAGCTGCATTGCGGCATTGTCCACATACATATCCTGATACGCAACCTCCGGATACTCCTCACGCAGCTTATGCATCGTCTCACGCCATACGCGGGAAGTCTCCAGCACGTTTGCCTTATCGACAGAAACCAGCTTCTTGCCGCGCTTCATCGCCATATCAAAACCACGGCGACCGATGCGTTCCACCTCTGACACAGAGTAGTTCATGTCATCCCAGCCGGTCTCGCCCAGCTCGCTCTCACGGCGGCCGCGCTTGCCGAAATAAACGTCGCCGGTCAGCTCACGGCAAACCAGAATATCAAAGCCATCGCCAATGATCTCTTTCTTGATTGGGCAGGCATCCGCCAGCGCTGCGTGCATCTGTGCCGGACGCAGATTGACAAACAGACCCAAACCGGAACGCAGACCCAGAAGCGCCCGTTCCGGACGCTTGTCCGACGGAACATTATCCCACTTCGGACCGCCTACAGCGCCCAACAGGACGGAATCCGATGCCTTACAGGTGTCCAGCGTTTCCTGCGGCAGCGGAATGCCATACTTGTCAATCGCGTTGCCGCCTGCGTAGCATTCCGTATAATGGAAGGTATGTCCGAATCTTTCGCCGACAACATCCAGCGCTTTCATCGCCTCTGTAACGATTTCCGGACCGATGCCATCGCCCTTGATCACTGCAATATTGTACTGCATTACTTGTTTTCCTCTCTTTCCTTCAGGCTCTTGAGCAGACCGCCTGCCGTAATAATATTCTGTAAAAACGGCGGGAATGCCGCTGCCTGGAACTGCTCGCCGGTTGTGATATCCGTGATGATACCGGTATCAAAATCAACCTCGACCTCATCCCCTGCGCTGATCGCATTGGCAGCCGCTTCACTCTCCATAATCGGCAGCCCGATATTGATGGAGGAGCGATAGAAAATACGGGCAAAGGAGGAAGCGATGACGCAGGAAATGCCATTGTCGCGGATGACCTGCGGCGCGTGCTCACGGGAGGAACCGCAGCCAAAATTCCTGGTTGCGACCATGATATCGCCTTTTTTTACGTTCTTGACAAACTCTGTGTCGATATCCTCCATGCAGTGTGTTGCCAGCTCGACCGGATCCGCGATATTCAGATAACGCGCCGGAATAATCACATCGGTATCGACGTTGTCGCCATATTTAAAGACAGAACCTCTTGCTTTCATGAATCAATGACCTCCTTCGTCCTCAGTCCGCAATTTCAGCCGGATCGGTAATATAGCCGGTGATTGCAGACGCGGCTGCAACTGCCGGATTCGCCAGATAAATTTCCGATGTAACATGACCCATACGTCCGACAAAGTTGCGGTTGGTTGTAGAAACTGCGCGCTCGCCATGTGCCAGAATGCCCATATGACCGCCAAGACACGGACCACAGGTCGGTGTAGACAAAATCGCGCCGGCCTTGACAAAGATCTCTGCCAGACCCTCCCGGATGCACTGTAGATAAATCTCCTGCGTCGCCGGAATAACGATCGTGCGGACATTCTTCTTAACTGTCCTTCCCTTCAAAATAGCCGCCGCTTCACGCATATCCTGAATCCGTCCATTGGTGCACGAACCGATCACGGCCTGCTGAATTTCAATCTTACCCAGTTCGTCAATGCTCTTGGTATTTTCCGGCAGGTGCGGACATGCAACAGTTGGACGCAGCGCAGACAGGTCGATCTCATATGTCTCGTCATAAACGGCATCCGCATCAGCCTCAAATCTGGTAATCGGGCGATTTACGCGGCCTTCGACATATGCCATCGTCTTTTCATCGACCGGAAAGATACCATTCTTCGCGCCCGCTTCGATCGCCATGTTGCAAATGGTAAAGCGGTCATCCATAGACAACGACGCTACGCCCTCGCCGCCAAATTCCATCGAACGGTACAGCGCGCCGTCAACGCCGATCATGCCGATAATGTGCAGGATCACATCCTTGCCGGAAACATACTTTGGCAGTGTACCCTTCAGATTAAACTTGATCGCGGACGGAACCTTGAACCATGCGGTGCCGGTTGCCATGCCTGCCGCAAGGTCGGTAGAGCCGACGCCGGTAGAAAATGCGCCCAGCGCGCCATAAGTACAGGTATGGGAGTCCGCGCCGATAATCAGCTCGCCCGGACCAACCAGACCCTTTTCCGGCAGCAGGGCGTGCTCAATGCCCATCTGACCCACGTCAAAGAAATTGACAAGTTCATGTTTGCCGGCAAAGCTGCGGCAGGTAAGACATTGTTCCGCAGATTTGATGTCCTTATTCGGTGCAAAATGATCCATAACCAGCGCAATCTTGCTTTTATCAAATACATGGTCAAAGCCGGCCTTTTCCATCTCACGGATGGCGACCGGACCGGTGATATCGTTCGCCAGCGTCAGATCCAGCTTCGCTTCGATCAGCTGCCCCGCGGTTACGCTGTCCAGTCCCGCATGGCTTGCGAGAATTTTCTGTGTCATAGTCATTGCCATGAATGGTAAACCTCCTCTTTTTTATAACATCTGCCCGCTTATCCAAGCAGGCAGATGTTCCGTTTTTATTCTTATTACTCGTTCAGATATTTATTGATACCATTGATGTACGCCTTGATAGATGCTTCCACGATATCGACGGATACGCCGCGTCCGGTGATGACCTCGTTTTCATTGTCGTTGATGGTCATCTTAACAACCGCTTCGCTCTGTGCATCCTGACCGTCTGTCAGCGCGCGCAGCGAGTAATCCTTCAGCGCGATATTCAAGCCGGTAATCTTGTTGACCGCCGCATAGGAGGCATTGATCGGACCGTCGCTCAGCGCAGCGCGTTCAAATTCCTCATCGCCCTTGCTCATCTTAACAACAGCAGTCGTGCTGATGGTGTTGCCGCTGTTGATCACATACTGCTTCAGGTTGTAGCGAATCGGACCGGAAACCGGAACAACACCGATCAGCGCTTCGAGGTCACGATCCTTGATAACCTTCTTCTTATCCGCCAGATCCTTAAACTTGGCAAATGCCTTGTCGATCTTCTCCTTGGACAGCGTATAGCCAAGATCCCTCAGACGCGCTTCAAATGCATGGCGTCCGGAATGCTTGCCCAGAACGATTGCGTTCTGCGGGATGCCAACCGATTCCGGCGTCATAATTTCGTAGGTTGCCTTGTTGTTCAGTACGCCATGCTGATGGATGCCCGACTCATGCGCAAACGCATTCGCACCTACAATCGGCTTAGTCGGCGCGACCGGTACACCGGTAATGGTCTGAATCATGCGGCTGGAGCGATAAATCTGGGTGGTATCAACGCGGGTATTCGCATCGAAGAAATCCTTGCGGGTCTTGAGCGCCATAACAATCTCTTCCAAAGACGCATTGCCGGCACGTTCGCCAATGCCATTGATCGTACATTCTACCTGGCCAATACCGGCCTGAACACCTGCCAGAGAATTGGCAACCGCCATGCCGAGGTCATTGTGGTTATGGCAGGACAGGATGACATGATCTGTATCCTGTACGTGCTCACGGATATAACGAATCAGGTTTGCATACTCGTCCGGTGTCAGATAACCTGTTGTGTCCGGGATATTGACTGTAGTCGCGCCATTCTTAATCGCAATATCAACCGCGCGGCAAAGAAAATCCCAATCGGAGCGGGTCGCGTCCTCTGCGGAAAATTCAATATTGGACATGTATTTTTTCGCATAGGCAACATGGTGCGCGATGCTTTCCAGCACCTGCTCCTGCGACATTTTCAGCTTGTACTCCATGTGAACGGGAGAGGTCGCAAGGAAAACATGGATGCGCGGATCAGCCGCGTCCTTAATTGCGCCATATGCGGCATCAATATCCTTCTCGACGCAGCGTGCCAGGGAGCAAACTGTGGAATCCTTAATCGTGTGTGCGATTGCGGAAATTGCTGCCGCATCACCGGGAGATGCAATTGCGAAGCCGGCCTCGATAATATCCACGCCCAGCGTTTCCAGCTGGCGTGCGACCTCAATCTTTTCGCTGAGGTTCATGCTGCATCCGGGAGACTGCTCACCGTCTCTGAGGGTGGTGTCAAAAATTTTAATCTGTCTTGACATAACAATATCCTCCGTAAAATTAAATATATTTCACTGGTTGAAAGGAGTGGATGGAGCAGGCATAAAAAAAGCCTTCATCTCGCCAAAAATTCTTTTGGAAACAGAGACGAAAGCAAACTTCCGCGGTACCACTCTTCTTGCTGCTATCCTGCACAGATAATCAGCCGCTTTACACATCCAGCAATGTGTTTCCCCTATAACGGTGGGATTTCCGTTCCAACCTAATCAGACTGCAAATCTGTTTCAGCGGACTGTTCCCGGGTGAGTTTCGCTGCTGGACGCCGTTGCCTTGCACCTGACGGCAACTCTCTGTAGACGGTTGACAGTTACTTTACCCGTTCATCACATTTATACTATTAACGATTCATATTATACGTCGATTCTCCTGTGTTGTCAAGCGTTTTCCTGCATTTCCGGCAAAAATTACACGTTTCAAACAACCTCCTTCTTTTGACAGAAATACA
>CAYNPX010000098.1:0-6816 GCA_964399205.1 uncultured Butyricicoccus sp. | reverse complement strand
GATGGCATAAAAGCGGCAGCGGCGGAAAAAATAACAGCAGCGGCACAGAGAATTTGTTTGTAAGGGTTGACAAATGAGAAAGGATTTGGTATCCTGATTAAGGTTAGCCACAACTAACTGCGGGCGGCTGGAAAGCAGCCCTATCTTTTGGCTATTGAGTTAGCAATTGCTAATTACAACCATCGTGCAACAGATAAAACAGCCGCATATAAGGAGAAGATCATATGCAAAGAACATTGGAAGAATGGTTGGTCGAGCTTTGCGCGCCGACACTTGCCGGTGTGAAGCCGGCGAACCTGTTCCGCTGCCCGGACAGCCCGGAGCTTTTCCGCTCGATTTATGAATGGAATGAAAAGCTGCGGGCAAGCGGGCTGCGTATCCGTGTGGTCAAGCGCTGCCGCCGGACGAATGCCTGCCTGATTTATGTGTGCAGATGGGATTGGATCTGTCGGGTTCTGTCGCAGAAAGAGACGCAAAGGTTCCTGAAAGCAGAGGGATATGACGTTGCAAAGGGAACAGAATCCATTATTTGCCAGCTCTCGCGCCGCCTGTGTATGCAGCAGGATTTTCCGCATGAGATCGGTGTATTTCTTGGGTATCCGCTGGAGGATGTGATTGGTTTTATTCAGAACAAGGGACAAAATTATTCCTGCTGCGGGCATTGGAAATGCTACGGCGATGTGATCGAGGCACAAAAGCAGTTCGATCGGTTTGACCGCTGTACGGCGTATTTTAAACGCATGTACCACAGGGGCGTGCCGCTGATGCAGATGATCGTCGCTGCGTGACCTGTGATTAGAAAGTGTAAATTCTGGGAAAAACAGGAAACATGCCCTCCGGTCCTGTGCTCGACGCGGGATCGGGGGCATCTTGATGCTGCGGTTAAAAATGCCGAACATTTGTGTGAATTATCGGAAAAACAGTGAAAAAAATACCGAAATCATTTGAAAATTTTGTTACAAAAGGTTTACAAACAGATGAAATTTTGTTACTCTTTTATAAGGAAAGAATTTTACCTGTTTTGGATTGTTGTAAAGGAAGCGGTTTGAAATGAGAGGAGATCAACATTGAAACGAGCGACACGGATCGGTTCGTTACTGCTGGCAGCGTCAATTATGGCGGGTGTTCCGTCTTTGAGCGGCGTATTTGCGGCAGCGGTCGAACCAGAGTTGGTTGAACAGGCTGAAGCATCGGGACAGCCGGAGGCGGTACAGCAGATTGAAACCGTGCAAACGGTTACAGCGTTCGAGCAGGCCGGGGAACAGATCGGAACGATTTTCTTCTCGCCCGGTCAGACAGAGCCTGAGCTGACGGCACAGATGCCGCAGTATCTGACTGTGACACTTGTCGACGGAACACAGGCACAGGCGCCGGTCACATGGACATGCCTTGGTGATTATGCGCAGACGGATGATTTTTATTATGCGTTTATTCCGCAGCTGGATGGTACATATGCGCTTGCGGAGGGAATCGACCTGCTGACACAGGCTCCGTATATCATGGCGGAGCGCGGCGACACAGCGCAGCGGGAGGACGATATGACGATATCCTCTGAACTGGCGGCCAGCAGCAACGTCAATACGATCTACTCGTTCCTGACACAGAAATGCGGGTTCAATACGGCTGCTGCCTGCGGCATTTTGGCGAATATTGAATGCGAATCCGATTTCAATCCGAATTTGTACGGTGACAATGGTACGAGCTACGGGATTTGCCAGTGGCACAACGAACGCCTGACGGCCATGCAGAACTGGTGCACGAGCAATGGTTATGACTGGAAAACGCTGGACGGGCAGCTGAATTACCTGAAGAAAGAGCTTTCAGCGAATAATTCCGCGTATCTGTATAATGGTCTTACCATCAGCAACAAGCTGAAGGCCTGCGCAAACTCCGCGTCCGGCGCATATGATGCGGCATACAATTGGTGCTATTATTACGAGGTTCCGGCAAACAAGGCGACAGTCGCTGTAACGCGCGGAAACAAAGCAAAGACAACCTATTGGACTGAGTTTAGCTCACGCGAGAATGCTTCGTCATCCGGCGGGCAGGTATACAATGTGTTCTCGGATATCAAAAAAGACGCATGGTACTGCGATGCGGTGCAGTATGTGTATGACAATAATATCATGGTAGGCGTGGGAGGCAATGCATTTGCGCCGAATCAAACGCTGAATCGCGCAATGGCGGCGGCAGTTGTATATAACCTGTCCGAGTCGAACGCAAAGTTCACTCTGAAATCGACCAATTCTTCTAAATTTAAAGATGTTTCCTCCAATAAATGGTATGCAAATGCGGTCAGCTGGGCTGCGGGCGCAGGCGTGATGAACGGATACAACAGCACGACGTTTGGACCGACAGATGATCTGACGCGCGAGCAGTTTACGATCATTTTGTACAATTACGCGAAAAAGCTCGGCTACGATACTTCCGCAAGCATGTCGCTCAGCAGCTTTTCCGATGGTGCTTCGGTTTCCAAATATGCGCAGCCGGCGATGAAATGGGCAGCTGCAAAGGAAATCGTTACAGGCAGCAAGCTGCGACCGAAAGAGGCGATGACCCGTGCGGAGGCAGCGGAAATGATCTATCATTTTGCCGCTGTGATCGGCGAAAAATAAATATTGCATCATAACCGGCTGGGATCGTGCATTTCAGCCGGTTTATGCATTGTTATAACAATTGCTGCGGCTGTGAAGACAATCATGGGGATTTTTTTGATTACAAAAAAATTGGAAAGGCACCGTGTATAGGATTTGCATTTTTCTTCATCTATGGTATAATGGGCGAAAACAACGCAAACACGTCTGAGTGAGGAGAAATGCATCATGAATATTTGGCATGATTTACAGCCGGATATGGTCCGTCGGGAGGAATATACGATTTTCACTGCGGACAGCATGGGAAGCACGGCAGCGCTTTCCTTTGACGGTACGGCGGGATTGCTGTGCTTAGACCACCTGCGCGATGCCAATTTCGGCACGCCGAATAATATCGGCTTTGTGCCGCGCACCTGCACGCAGGAGGGTATGCCGATTGAAACGATTCTGTTGTGCAGCCAGCCGCTGCCGCCGATGACACTGGTGCGCTGCCGTCCGGCAGGACTGATCACGCTGCATCTTGAGGACGGCGGGATGCGCAGATATCTGCTTTCCGCAGCCTGCGCGGATGAGTTTTGGGGCGCATGTCTGACAGCGGACGAGATACCGACAGCAAACCGTAAGGCACTGGTGCGCTTTTTGCGCTATGACCAGCAGATATTGAGCCGGCCGGCGGCATCTGTGGAATTTGAAGGTCTGGAACAGGCAGAGCGATATTTTGATGCCTGCCAGCAGAATTATCTGGTGCAGTATTGCGGCAAGCTGCCGCAGAAATAGCAGCGGGCATCCCTGGTCTGATCAGACAGTCGAGAGAGCCTTTTAACTTCCGAAATCCTCAAGGAACATGGTCAGATCCTGCTCGGAATATAGCGGAAAGCCGCGCTGCATCAGCTGCTGGTCATACTCCCGCAGGGAGGACAGGCGGATATCCGTGACCTCGGAGGCGGTGTCCGAGCCATAGGGATAGATCGCAAGAACACCGTTGACGGCGCGAACCAGATACAGCGGCTGCTCCTCCAGCTGTTCCTCGGCGGTCAACGGCTCGGAAGCAGTTACAGCCGGCGCGGAAAACTGCCGGTACATGAGCAAAGCAAACAGCGTGACACAGCACAGCGACAGTGCGATGATGGATTTTTTCATGATGAATCCTCCTTTTGGGATGGAAAAATGGAAGTTATGAAAGAAAACTAAACAAAAATCCCTGTTGATTTCTTACATTTTCTCCGAAATTTTGGAGTTTATACCGTGTTTGCCAACTTTATATGGATTTTCGGACAAATTATGGTATAATAAAACTATCATGTTACAGATGCGGAACATTTTAGCGGTTCTGCGCACAGGCCACGCAACCGGCCATCAAGGATACGTAGAAAAAATTCTGGCGGAAAGCCGGTATCGCAGGAGGGAACACTTTGGCGAGAAGGAAAAAGAAAAAAAGCATAGCCAAGCGGATTGGATTTGCCATACTGACGCTATTCCTGATCGGAGTGGTAACAGCCGCCATATGCATTGGCGCATTCGCGTTGTATTTGAATCTGGTGATCATGCCGGAGGCGGATCTGGATATCAACAGTCTGACGATGAAGTTCAACAGTACGATTTATTATGAGGACGAGAATGGCGAGGAGCAGATCCTGCAGAAGCTGGCCAGCCAGGAAAATCGTGAATGGGTTGACATGGATCAGATTCCGGACTATTTGTCAAAGGCATTTGTTGCGGTCGAAGATCAGCGTTTTTATGAGCACAACGGTGTGGACTGGAAACGAACAATAGGCGCGGCGCTGAATTGGGTTTTGCCGATCGGCGGCGGCTATGGCGGCTCGACCATCACGCAGCAGCTGGTCAAAAACATCACAGACGATGATGATTATTCCGTCAAGCGCAAGATCACGGAGATCATGCGCGCGCTTGCGCTGGAGAAAAAAGTGGATGACAAGGATACGATCCTTGAACTGTATATGAATATCATTTACTTTGGCAAGAACGCATATGGCGTACAGACTGCATCCAAGACCTATTTTAACAAGCCGGTGCAGGAGCTGGATCTTGCGGAGTGCGCGCTGATTGCAGGACTGACACAGAATCCGGCGCAGTATAACCCGTTCAAGTATCCGGAAGAAGCAAAAAAACGTCAGGAGACGGTGCTGCTGAAGATGTATGAGCAGGGCTATATCGACAAGGCCGCGTATGACGCAGCAGTCGGTGAGCAGCTGGCATATCAGGAAAACACGTCGGAAGGGAACAGCAGCGGTCCGTATTCCTATTTTACGGATATGGTCATCACAGATGTAGTCAACGATTTGCAGGATCAGCTGGGCTATTCGGAGACATATGCACGTACAATCGTCACCAGCGGCGGACTGTCCATCTACGCGACTGTGGATATGGATGTACAGGAAACGATGGAGGACGTGTTTGAGGACGATGATAACTTCCCGGATATTTCCGAGGGTGAAATCGAGCCGCAGGCCGCGATGATCGTTGTTGATCCGACGAATGGATATATTCGCGGCGTTGTCGGCGGACGCGGCGAAAAGACCGATAGTCTTGTGCTGAACCGCGCGACGCAGAGCAAACGGTCTCCGGGCTCGTCTATCAAGCCGCTGAGTGTTTATGCGCCCGCGATTGATCAGGGATTGATTACACCCTATTCTGTTGTCACGGATATGCCGGTCATGGAGTTGAACGGAAATCCATGGCCGCGAAATGAAAACCGCACCTATGCCGGACAGACAACCATCATGGAAGGCGTTGCGGATTCTACCAATACGGTTGCGGTACAGGTGCTCAAGATGCTGACGCCGCAGTCCGCATATAACTACCTGACGGAAAAACTCGGCTTTAGTACGCTTGTGGATGCCGATGTGGACTATTCCCCGATGGCGCTTGGTTCTCTGACCAATGGCGCGACAGTGCGTGAAATGGCACAGGGCTATACGGCGCTTGCGAATTACGGATATTATTCCGAAGCGATCAGCTATACGAAGGTTGTCGATGCCAACGGCAATACCATTCTGTCCAATGAGGACAACCAGCCGACACAGGTATACGAGCATCCGGAGGCGACGGCATATTATATCAATGATTTGCTGACCAATGTTGTGGAAGACGGCACAGGCAAGCGCGCCGCGATCAGCGGCATTGATGTCGCCGGCAAGACCGGTACAACGACGGATAACAAAGACCGCTGGTTTGCCGGCTATACACCGTATTATGTCGGTGTCTGTTGGTTTGGTTATGACGAGCAATATGGATTGCCGAGTCTGTCTACGAATCCGGCGCTTGCGCTGTGGTCGGATGTCATGGACGAGCTGCATGAGGATTTAGAGGACAAGTCCTTTGCCGAACCGGCGGAAGGCGATTTTGAAGAAGCGACCTACTGCCTGGACAGCGGATTATCACCTGTGCGTGCGTGCCGCGGCGATGTGCGCGGAAGCCGCGTGCGGACCGGATGGTTCTATAAGGACGATGTACCGGAGGATGACTGCGATCTGCATAAGTGGCGTTACAGCAGCGTGTCTATGCTGGATCTGACCCGTCTGTTCCCGCAGAGCGTTACAGTGACGGATGAGTATTACTGCTATGAGGGCAAAAACGACCCGATCGGTGAAGGCGTGCGTGTTTCCAGCCCGAACGGACATTATGTACAGCGTATCATCAAGAAACCGACGACGACTGAAAACACAGATGATTCAACGGATACACCGGATTCGACGGATACACCGGATACGACGGACACCACGGATACAACGGACACAACGGATACCACGGAGGATACGACAAATACAACGGAAAACCAGAGCGCATGGGAGCAGGTTTATCGTTGGTGGGAAAACGCGGTATCATAGCGGAAGAAATAAAATACCGCCGGGGCAGCACATACCGGCGGTATTTTTCGCGGCGGTGCGCCCTGCGGCAGAAAAAATGACGAAGTTCAGAAATAATGGATTGCATTGGCGCGCATAATATAGTATAATAAGCCTGCATGTGGAAAAACGATGCCCCGCGTGGCTGCGCTAGCCGGGACGGTAGCGGTGTCCTGAATCTGCAATCCGCTATAGCAGAGGTGAATCCCGGTCCGCGGGCGGTGCGTGTATTGTTTGACTTGTGTCGGAAGGCGATGAAGATTCGGTCCTTCGCAACAGTGGACTGTGAACCATGTCAGGCGGGGAACCGAGCAGCATTAAGCAGAACCCATTGTGTGCCGCAGGAATGCCGAGTC
>CAYNPX010000097.1:0-6906 GCA_964399205.1 uncultured Butyricicoccus sp. | reverse complement strand
CAAGAAGATCGACACCGCAGTCGGCATGGGCATGGCGGTAACCTTCGTTATGGGTCTTGCGTCCGCCGTTACCTGGCTGATCAACACGTTTGTCCTGGTGCCGCTGGGTCTGGACTATATGCAGACGGTCGCGTTCATCCTGGTCATTGCAACGCTCGTACAGTTCGTTGAAATGTTCCTGATGAAATCCATGCCATCGCTGTATCAGGCGCTGGGCATTTTCCTTCCGCTGATCACCACCAACTGCGCGGTTCTGGGCGTTGCGCTGCAGAACGTGCAGAACGATTACAACTTCCTGGAATCCATTGTCTACGGCGTTACCGGCGGTCTGGGCTTTACGCTGGCGATCGTGCTGTTCGCGTCGATCCGCGAGCGTCTGGATGCATCCGGAGATTGCCCGAAGTGCTTTGAGGGCTTCCCGATCGCACTGATTTCCGCTTCCCTGATGGCGATGGCATTCCTGGGCTTCAGCGGCATGAAGATCTGGTAATCCCGACTGTCAAAGAATAGGAGTGAATAACAAATGATGACTATTGTTTATGCAGTGCTGGTTCTGGGCGTTATGGGCTTGCTGTTCGGCCTGATCCTTGCATTCGCATCTAAAATCTTTGCGGTCGAGGTTGATGCGCGTATTCCGGCGGTGCAGGAATGCCTGCCGGGCGCAAACTGCGGCGGCTGCGGCTATCCGGGCTGTAACGGTCTGGCGACCGCGATCGTTGAGGGCAAGGCGCCGGTCAACGGCTGTCCGGTCGGCGGCGCGGCTGCGGCTGCAAAAATCGCGGCGGTCCTCGGCGTAGAGGTCACCGAATCCGAAAAGATGGTGGCGCATGTACACTGCTCCGGCACCTGCAGCAACGCGAAGAACCGTGCAAATTACGAGGGCATCGAGGACTGCCTCGGCGCGATCCGCGTGGCAAACGGCTACAAGGAATGTGCGTTCGCCTGCCTGGGTCTGGGCACCTGTGAAAAGGTCTGCCCGTTCGGCGCGATCCGTGTTGTCGATGGCGTAGCGAAGGTAGATGCCTCCAAGTGTACCTCCTGCTCCAAGTGTATTGCGGCTTGCCCGAAGCATATCATCAGCCTCGTGCCGGAGAAGAACAGCGTCCGTATCGACTGCTCCTCCAAGGCAAAGGGCAAGGAGGTCATGGACGCCTGTGCTGTCGGCTGTATCGGCTGCGGTCTGTGCGCAAAGACCTGTAAGTTCGACGCCATCCATATGGAGGGCAACCTGCCGGTGATCGATTACACCAAGTGTAAGGCCTGCCAGATGTGCGCAAAGGCTTGCCCGCGCCACATCATCGAGCCGTGGAATACGCCGGAGAAGGTCAAGGAGCTGCAGGAGCTCAAGGCAAAACAGGCTGCCGCGAAGAAGGCGGCAATGGAAAAGGCTGCCGCTGCCAAGAAGGCCGCAGAGGAAAAAGCCGCTGCGGAGGCAAAGGCTGCCGAAGAGGCAAAGTAATTTTTAATCCCTGAGAACGAAGGAGACGCCCATGAATCACGGTCGCAAACCCAATCAATCCCGCATCCGCCGCACGGTGGCCGCTGTCTTGATTGCGGCGGCGCTGATCGTTGTCGTGGGCGTCGTCCTTGTTGCGCGGTGCCTGTCGTTCGACGATGATGGCGCGCACGTCATCGACCGCTACGGCGTGCTGGCGATGGAAAATCAGACGCAGCCGGTTGATACCGGCAGCGCACAGCCGGTCGAGCAGCAGACCGAGCCGGAACCCGAACCGGAACCGGAACCGGAGCCGGAGACTGCGGCGACCCGCGCGCTGATGGCGTCGGCGGACACGTTTTCCGACGCGGACAGCCGCGCACAGGTACTCGCGCTCGCGCAGGCGGGCACGCTGGACACCGTCATTGTCAACATCAAGGACGAGGAAGGCAATCTGAATATCCATGTCGATACCAACCGGATTGACGATATCGATGATCTGGTGGACGGCGACGCGGATGCGCTGGAGGACGGCATCGCGGAACTGAAGGACGCGGGCGTGCACGTAATCGGGCGGATCTGCTGCCTGCATGACCAGAAGGGCAGCGTGCAGAATTCCGACCTTGCGATGCAGTATGAGCGCGGGGGCACATGGCTGGACTATGACAATACGCGCTGGCTCGACCCGACCAACGATGACACAGTGGAATATCTGTGCGATATCGCGCACGCGGCAGTGCGGGCAGGCTGTGATGAGATCATACTGTCCGATTTCACCTTCCCGCCGCGCGGACATCTCGACCGCGTGACATTCGACAGCGAACCGGAATCGCAGTCCGCGGTGCTGGCTTCCGTGCTGGATGAACTGCGGCATGTGTGCGGCGAAGCGGCGATCAGCCTGATGGCGGATTCCGTGTCCGCGCTGACAGAGATGTCGGTAAACGGCGTGGAGGATGGCGTCCCGCTGGGCGATGTCTCCGCGCTGCTCGGCGCGGCGGATCGGCTGTTCCTCCCGTCGGAGGACTGGGAGGACGATATAGCCGCTGCGGTGCGCGAAACGGCACCGGACGCCGTGGTTGTGCCGGTGTTTGACAGCGTGAGCACATGGGTGGCGTTTGACGCGGACGCCGTGCTCAACGCCGGTTCGGACAGCGAAACGGCTCTTGCGTCGATGCGCGCCGAAACATACGGCGATTCGGATACAGACGATACCGGCGCGGACGGCGATCTGCCGTCCGGCGAAGATTCTGAATAATCAATCGGAAGCCCCTTTCAGGCAAACGCTGCCCGGAAGGGGCAATTTTTTTGCCCGTTTTTTGTACGTTTACAGAAAAGTAATGAATTGTGCAGCAAAATGCCGTATAATAAGAATGGGTTCGTTTGAACATGCAATGGAGGCTGAATACATGAGTAAGAAAATTTTGATCGTGGAGGACGACGGCAATATCCGTGAGCTTCTGCGGCTGTATCTGGAACGCGAGGGCTATGAAATTATCGAAGCGGAAAACGGAGAAGTGGGCATCGAGCAGTGGCGCAAGACCAATCCGGATATGATTTTGCTGGATGTTATGATGCCGGTCATGGACGGCTGGCAGGTATGCAAGACCATCCGTGCGGAAAGCCAGGTGCCGATCATCATCCTGACGGCGAAGGGCGAGACATTTGACAAGGTGAACGGTCTGGAAATGGGCGCGGACGATTATATCGTCAAGCCGCTGGAAATGCGGGAGGTTGTCGCGCGTGTGCGCGCGGTGTTCCGCCGCTTTGCGCCGGAGGACAGCGGAAAAATCTCGTTCGACAAGCTGACCGTGGATAAACAGGCATATGATCTCATCGTCAACGGCAAGCGTGTGGACGCGCCGCCGAAGGAGATCGAGCTGCTGTATTTTCTGGCATCCAGCCCGAACCGCGTGTTTACGCGCGCGCAGCTGCTGGATGACGTATGGGGCTTTGACTATTTCGGTGACACCCGCACCGTCGATGTCCATGTCAAGCGCCTGCGCGAGAAGCTGGAGGGCGTGAGCGACAAATGGGAGCTGAAGACGGTATGGGGCGTCGGCTATAAATTTGAAACAAGGGATTGACGATGAGGAATATTTTCGTCCGGAATTACATGTGCTTTGCCATATTGATCGTCATCAGCTTCACGTTCGCGGGCGGCGTATTTATGGCGCAGGTCAGCCGGTATTCCGTGCAGGAAAAGCAGGAGCAGCTGGAAACAACGGTTCGCTATGTCAACACCATCGTGGAAAACAACTACGCGCTGCTGGACGCGGCGGGAGACAGCTTTTTAAAGACCTATCTCGACCAGCAGGCCGCGGTGAGCGGCTGCACCATCCTGCTGACCGACGCGGCGGGATCGGTTCGCATCGCGTCGCTACCGCAGGATTCCAGCATGGATGCCGACCAGGTGCAGGGCACGGTGAGCGACCAGCTGGTGCAGGCCATCGGTGAGAACGGGTCGTATTTTGGCATGGGCAATGTCAGCGGCCTGTTTTCCGAGAATTATTTCATCGCCGGTACGCGCTGTGCGGATGATACGGACAATACGATTGCGCTGGTCATCGCCGCGATCCCGTCCGCGTCCACGACCGGTCTGATGCAGACCATCATGCGCAGCTATGTGTTCATCGTATTTATCGCGCTGGTGCTCACGCTGATTATCAGCTGGTTCCTGTCCGATATGCTGACCCGCCCGCTCAAGGGAGTGGTGGCAGCGGCGAAGAAGTTTGGACGCGGTGAATTTGACGTGCGCGTTTCGGAGAACAACAACTGCGACGAGATCGACGAGCTTGCCGCCAGCTTTAACAATATGGCGACGTCCCTGCAGCAGCAGGAGGAACTGAGCCGCGGCTTTGTGGCAAATGTCTCGCATGAACTGAAAACGCCGATGACCTCCATCCGCGGGTTTGTGGACGGTATGCTGGACGGCACAATCCCGCCGGAAAAGCATGACCAGTATCTCAAGATCATCTCGGAGGAGGTCGGACGGCTGTCCCGCCTTGTCGTCCGTATGCTGGACGCGGCAAAGATTCAGGCGGGCGAGCTGATTATCACGCCCGCACCGTTTGACCTGTCGGAAATGGCGGCGCGGGTGCTCATCAGCTTTGAGACGCAGATCAACAATAAAAAGCTGGAAATGGACGTTGAACTGGCTGACAACCTGATTGTCAACGGCGACAGCGACCATATTTACCGCGTGATCTATAATCTGGTGGACAATGCGGTCAAATTCATCAACGACGGCGGCACGCTGACGATTCGCGCGGAAAAGGAAGGGACGATGAGCATCTTCCTCATCCGCAATACCGGCTCGGAGATCCCGCCGGAGGATCTCCCGCATGTATTCGACCGGTTCTACAAGGTCGACCGCAGCCGCAGCACGGACCGCACGGGCGCGGGGCTTGGTCTGTATATCGTAAAATCCATCGTCAATATGCATGGCGGCGATATTTCGGTCCGCTCGTCGCGCGGAGAGACAGAGTTCGCCTTCACCATGCCGCTTGCGCCAAAGCAGAACGGCGAACAAAAGCAGCTGGTACAGAAATAGGCTTGCGCGGTCTGTCACGCAATGAACACAAAAAGGGCGGATTTTACGGACAGAAAAGCATTCGTTCATAAAATCTTAACTTTGACGACAACGAATGACCATATTTGTCGCGTACAATAGAACCATCATCAAAGGAGGTTCACGCTTATGGATGCGTTTAATCGGAATAATCCAGAGGAGGAACAGCACACCACGCCGTTCCAGACACCGGTTCGCGGCGCCGATGAGCAGCCGGGCAGCGGTTATCAGTACGAAAATACCTATCAGAGCAGTACGGGAAACGGCGGCAGTACACCGCCGCCGGACAGCGGCTCCGCCTATGAACAGTGGAGCGGCGGCAAAAAACCGAACCGTACAAAGCCGAAGAAAAACAGGAAATTCCCATGGAAGCCGGTGGTGGCGGTCGTGCTGGTTGCGGCGATTGCCTTTGGCGGCGGCATGGCGGCGGGCGGCGGGCTTGACGCGCTGAAGTCCGGCGGCGATGCCGGCACAAGCGGCACGGCGGCAGCCGGCAGCGGTGAAATAACCGATTCCACACAGGTGCAGATCAGCAGCCAGACGACGGACATGGCGAGCTATTCCGACGTATACGAGAAGGTATCCCCATCCATCGTGGCGGTGATTGTCGATGCGATCCAGATGGGCAGCGAGTCCTCCGGCTCAGGCGTTATCATGAGCGAGGACGGCTATATCATCACCAATAACCACGTTGTGAGCGGCGGCGACCGGTTCACCGTCGTGCTGAATGATTCGACGACCTATGAGGCAACGCTGGTCGGTACGGATGAACAGACCGATCTTGCCGTATTGAAGATCGACGCGGACGGGCTGACCGCCGCGGAATTCGGAGATTCGGACAGCGTCAAGGTCGGTGACCGCGCGTTTGCCATCGGTTCCCCCGGCGGCGTGCAGTATCAGAACAGCTTTACCGGCGGCTTTATTTCCGCCATCAACCGCAACGTCACGATCAATGACCGCACCATGACGCTGATCCAGACCGACACCGCGATCAATCCGGGCAACTCCGGCGGCGCGCTCATCAACGCGAGCGGTCAGGTAATCGGCATCACGTCCTCCAAGCTGAGCGGCAGCTCCGGCTCGGACAGCGCTTCGATTGAGGGCATGGGCTTTGCCATCCCGATGAGCACGACAAAGGAAATCGTCGATGAGCTGATCGCGTATGGCTATGTGACCGGACGTCCGGCAATCGGTATCAGCGGTTATGACATCGATGAAACACGCGCCGCGTACTTCAATCTGCCGCAGGGCGTATACGTATCCAGCGTCGATATCGCGTCGGACGCCTATCAGAAGGGCATTCAGGCGGGCGATATCATCACCGGCGTAAACGGTGAGACGATCACCGGCATGAGCGAGATCAACGCCGTCAAGAGCGATCTGGAGGCGGGCGATACCATCACGCTGACGATCTACCGCTCCGGTGAGACGAAGGATATCACGATCACGCTGATTGATGAGGCGGATCTGTCCGGCACAAGCGCCGAATCGGATTCTTCCTCCTCCTCGCAGGGCAACGGATATTCCAACCCGAACAGCGGCTACGGCTACGGCGGATATACGATCCCGTGACGATTTTTGCTTATTTCATTCTCTTTTTCATATTTTTTCAAAAAGCATCCCGCAGACACCTGCGGGATGCTTCATTCTGTAGAAAAAGTGAACTCTCATCGCATAGAATGCAGGAATTTCGTCATGAGCTGTCGCAGACAGCGGATGATAAATCCGTCATTTTTGGCGACATGCGCGTCAAAAATGACACTTCTCAGCCCGGAAGTGTGCGAGCGAATGCGAGTGCGCGCACCGGGCTGCAAAACCTCAACCAAATGCTTGCATTTGGTTGATCCGGCGGGATGCTTCATTCTGTAGAAAAAGTGAACTCTCATCGCATAGAATGCAGGAA
>CAYNPX010000096.1:1534-6923 GCA_964399205.1 uncultured Butyricicoccus sp. | reverse complement strand
GCGTACCTTTTTCCCTGTTTTGAAGCATTTGTTCATGTAACCAAACTGTTCCTGAATTGTTCACGCATTGTTCATTTCATTCGACAGGGCGGCGTGCTATAATGGGATGCGTGGGAAGATACACGCCGCAGCGTTGGCGGCGGAATCGCTTCCTGCAATATTTATTTCACGTGAGCGGAGGAAATCGAACGTGCCGAATCAAACAAAACAAGACTTTTGCTGCCTGATTATCAGCGGCTTTGGCGCGGGAAGCCAGGCTGGCATCATCCTGCGCGACCATCTGCGGGACAGCGGCATAGATGCGTTTCTTACCACGCCTTCCGGAAAAGAAACACTGCGGATCAATCATGAGCACTGGATTCATGGCGTCCGCATGGAATATCTGACATTACGCAAGCAATATCAGCGCATTGCGCTGATCGGGCTGTCGCTGGGCGGCCTGCTGCTGATACATCTGCTGGATCTGAAGCCGGCGGCGATTGTATTCGTCAACGCGCCGTGCGCGCGGATGCGCGGCCGCGCATGGAACCGGATCTTTCAGGCGGATTTACAGTCGAAGATGAACGGCGCCGTGCGCACACCGTTGGGAAAGCGCCAGCTGAACCTGCTGGTGGAAAAGACGCGGACGCGCGGTGTGCAGGATGCAAAATGTCCGACGCTCATCCTGCAGTCGATGGATGACCGCGTGTGCAGCCCGTCCAATGCGGAGGATCTGGCCGATGAGCTGCATACGCCGGATAAAAATATCCGGTTCTATCAGGAGGGCGGGCATGATGTGCTTACAAGCCGCACGGTGCTTGCCGTATGCAGCGACATTTTCCAGTTCTGTTCCCGCGTGCGCGGAGACAGCTGAAGCGCAGGCGATAAATATCATGCCGTATTCCGCCGGATTTTTACGGCGATAAAAGGAGCGCGATCCATGAAAAAGATTCTGATGCTGTCCACGGGCGGCACAATTGCCGGAGAACATACGGAAACCGGTCTGGCGCCGGTCTATTCCGGCGACTTCCTGACAGCAGGGATTCCGGAGGTCAGGGAACTGTGCGAGGTCGAATGCAGGGATGTATTCCAGCTGGACGGAACCAATATCCAGCCGGAGGATTGGGTCATTCTGGCAGAAGCGGTATATGACGCGCAGGATGCGTATGACGGCGTTGTCATAACGCACGGCACGGATACGATGGCATATACCGCGTGCGCGCTCAGCTATATGGTGCGGAACCTGCAAAAGCCGGTGATCCTGACCGGCGCGCAGCTTCCGATGATCGATCCGCAGACCGACGGCAGGCGCAACCTGATGGATGCGTTCCGCACGGCGTGCTCCGGAATTTCGGGTGTCTGCGTCGTCTTTCACGGCAGGATCATGCGGGGCGTCCGCTGCCGGAAAATCCATACCCGCGAATGGGACGCGTTCCGCAGCGTCAACGCGGAGGACATCGGCGCGGTGGTCGATGGCGAGGTGATGATTCGCCACATGCCGCCAATGCCGGAGGGAGAACCGACGCTGGACACCAGGCTGGAGCATCGGGTCGCGCAGATCAGTCTGCTGCCGGGCACTGAGCCGGAGCTGCTGGAGGCCATGCTCACGATGGGCTGCCGCGGCATCATTCTGGAGGCATTCGGCTGCGGCGGAATCCCGAATCAGGGGCGGAGCCTGCTGCCGTGTCTGAAGCGTGCGCAGCAGCTGGGCGTTGCCGTACTCATTGCGACGCAGTGCGGCTGCGGTCCGGTCGATCTGAGCGTGTACGACGTCAATGTACAGGCGGCGCGGCTGGACGCGATATCGGCATATGACATGACCGCCGAGGCGGCGGCCGTCAAACTGATGTGGGTTCTTGGACATACCGGCGATCCGGACGAGGTTCGCCGCATGATGGCGACCTGCTATGCCGGCGAGATGGAAACGGTGTCCGGAAAAACAGACAGATAACAGGAGAAACACATGGTCTATCAGCTTCTGGCGGCGGATATGGACGGCACGCTGCTCAACACAGAAAAGGTCATCCCCGAAGGGAATCGCAGAGCGGTCAACCGCGCGCTGGAGATGGGAAAGCACGTAATCCTGTCCACAGGCCGGTGCATGGCGGAATTGAGGGAATTTTTCCCGTTATTCCCCAACATGCGGTATCTGCTGGCGGAGAGCGGCGCGTGTATTTACGATCTGGCGGAGCAGCGGGTCATACGGCAGCTGACGCTGGAGCCGACGGTCGCGGAGCGGATCCTGCGCTATGCGCGCGGTCGGGATGTGATGATACAGGCGCTGGTGTATGGACAGGCGGTCATGAACGCATCCCATGTCGCGCAGCTGGCGCATTTCCGCATGGCGCACTATGAGAAGCATTTCCGCAAGACCGGCGAGCTTGTGGAGGATGTATGCGGTTACTGCGAGCGGATCGGCTGGCAGGCGGAAAAAATCTGCCTGTATCATACGTCGCCGGAGGCGCGGGAGCGCACGCTCGATTTTGTGCGCGAGTTGCCGGTCACACCGGTGTTCTCCGAAGAAACCTCGCTGGAGCTGACGCCGGTCGGCGCGGATAAAGGCGCCGGACTGGAATTTCTGTGCGCGTATTTGCATATCCCGCTGGCGCAGACGATCGCCGTCGGAGACGGGTTCAACGACATGTCCATACTGCGCAAGGCGGGGCTGGCAGTCGCGGTGGCAAACGCGGAGGACGCGGTCAAAGCGGCGTGCGATGCCGTTGTGGCGGATAATGACAGCTGCGGCGTGCAGCAGGCGATTGAGGACTATTTGTTAAAGTGGTAACTGTTGTTCATATATGGTTATATTATGGAAAAATCTGAAAAAATTGCGGAATGGAATGGACACTTTGACGGAAAAATGCTATACTAAAGGTACTCTAACAAGAAAAGGAGATTGATGATATGCAGAGTTTTGTGTTTACAGTAACCGATCCGGAGGGATTTCACGCGCGTCCGGCTGGCATGTTCGTCAAAGAAGCAAAGAATTATCCGTGTACGACCATGGTAGTGAAGGATAACAAGCGTGCGGATGCCCGCAAGATGTTCGGTCTGATGGGTCTGGGCATCAAGGGCGGTGACACGATCACCGTCGAATGTGAAGGCGAGCAGGAAGCGGAGGCCGCTGCGGGACTGCAGGCGTTCCTGCAGGCAAATTTATAAAATAATTTTTCGGATATTTACCGCGCAGATCAGAGCAGAAATGCCGCTGGCTGCGCGGTTTTTTGCGCGTTGCCGCACGTTCTTACGCAGATTTTACGACTACATGGTATCAGACTTTACATTGCTCCGGTAAAATGGGTAATGATAAAAAACAGGAATGACCGGAACAATGCAGGAGGAATAGAATGAACGAGGCGGTAACGACCATATTTGGACTTGCCGGTGGTCTGGCAATGTTTCTGTTCGGCATGAACAGCATGAGCGACGCGCTGCAAAAGGCAGCCGGCGAAAAAATGAAGAAGATTCTTGGATTTCTCACGCGGAATCCGCTGATGGGCGCGCTGGCAGGCGCGCTGGTGACGGCGGTTCTGCAAAGCAGCTCCGCAACGACCGTCATGGCGATCGGCTTTGTCAGCGCGGGTCTGATGACGCTGCCGCAGGCGATTTCGGTTATCTTCGGCGCGAATATCGGCACGACGATGACGGCGCAGCTGATGGCGTTTCAAATCACGGATTATATCTACCCGATTATCTTTATCGGCTTTATGATTTATTTTGTCGGGAAAAAGGAACGGGTAACGAACATCGGCATGGTCATCTTTTCGTTTGGTCTGCTGTTTGAGGGCATCGAGATCATGGGCAGCGTGATGAAGCCGCTGGCAAACAGCCAGGTCTTTATTGACCTGATGGGGAAGGTGACGGATTTTCCGGCGCTGGGCATCGCCCTCGGCGCAGTGATGACGCTTGTCGTGCAGAGCAGCTCCGCGACCATCGCCGTGCTGCAAAATTTCGCGTCGCAGGCGGGACCGGACGGCGTGACCAGCGTCATGGGTCTGATGGGCGCGATCCCGATCCTGCTGGGGGACAACATCGGCACGACGATCACCGCGCTGCTGGCGTCCATCGGACAATCCAGAAGCGCAAAACGCACCGCGATTTCGCACAGTATTTTTAACATTTCCGGCAGTATCGTGTTTGCGTTCCTGCTCCGCCCGTTCGCGGCGCTTGTCACGTTTCTTTCGCCGAGCGGCAACGAGGTCGATGTCATTGCGCGCCAGATCGCAAATGCGCACACGACGTTCAATATCGTCTGCACACTGGTCTGGCTGCCGCTCATCCCGCTGATGGTCAGGATCGTCACGACGATCATCCCCGGCGAGGACACCGGTGAGCGCGAGGCGTTCCGTCCGCGGTTTCTGGATAATAATATCATCGACCAGCCGGTACCGGCGATGTACGTGATTTCGCAGGAGATCAGCCGCTGCGCGGACTTCGCCGCATCCATGCTTGTTGCCGCGAGAGCGGCGCTCAACGGGCAGGAGAGCGAAACCGGCAGCTTTGACGAACTGCACGAAACCGTGAAAAAGCTGGAGGGCAGCATTGCGGCGTATATCACCAGATTGTTCGCGCGCGGCGTGCTGACAGAGGCGCAGTCGGAGCAGACCGCCGGACTGCTGTATATTGCCAACAGCATCGAACGCATTGCCGACCGCAGCGAGGAGGTCACGCAGCAGGTCAGGGAGCTGCAACACTCGGAGCGGAACCTGTCCGGCACGGCGTATCGTGATTTGGAGAAGTGCTATATCGTTGCGAGCAATATGCTGCAAAGGGCGATAGAAGCGGTAAAAAACGGAGATACCGCGCTGGCGCAAAAGGTACTGCAAAGCCGGAATAAAATGCGCAAGGCGCAAAAACGCTTCCTGAAAGCGCATCTTTCCCGCGTCAAGGAGGGCAAATGCGACGCCGCGCTGACGGAGGTCTATTCCAATATCCTGTACGGGCTGGATCGTATGGCGGACAGCTGCACCGGCATCGCGGAGGAGGCGCTGGAGCATTCTGTGTTTGTCACACTCGAGGAAGCGGCGCCGGCTGACGCACCGCCGGATGCCGCGCGCATTTCGGCGCAGCCGCAGCTGTAGCTGCAAGGAGCAGCAGCGCGCATGTTTTTTGACGGATATCGCCCGCCGCGCACAGTCGTCCTTGACAAACCCGCCGGATGCTGTATAATGAAGATACAAAGAAAAGAGCATTGCCGATAAGCGGTTTTGCTCAAAGTTTTGGTTTAATAAAGATTAAGAAACCGTCACTTGGCAGAGTGGCGGTTTCCGCTGTGTGTACGTTTTACGATGATCGTCACAGTAAATGCGCCGATATGTAAGGTAACCCGCATACAATCACCTCCTTTCGGAGATGAAGCAAAACCGCCCACCGTTTATGCAATGCTCTTTTCCGTCCTTTTCAGGACAAT
>CAYNPX010000096.1:0-1434 GCA_964399205.1 uncultured Butyricicoccus sp. | reverse complement strand
AAGCAAAACCGCCCACCGTTTATGCAATGCTCTTTTCCGTCCTTTTCAGGACAATATTATACTAACAAATAAATACAACGCCGTCAATACTCCACATCGTCCTCCGTCTCGGCGGAGAACTGTGTCAGCGTGACGCACATGCCGTCAGCCGTCTCTGTGAGCGAAACGACAGCGGTATCTGCCGTCCATGTGCCGTCGCTGTCCTGCTCGCAGCCGGTCAGCGCGGTGATCTCCTCTGACAGCTGCTCCGTGCTGACGGAGCCGTCAAAATTGACGTCGATTTCATCGACATCGTTATATTCATTGTAGGATACCGTAAAGACGATCGCTCTGCCGTAGACCACGCCGTCATATTCGCGCTGGAAGATCGAGCCGTCCGCGCGGTATTTTTGATGGCTGCCTTCCCCCAGAAGCTCGGTCACGCCGTTGTCCGGCGTGCCCATCATGGAGAACAGCATGTTCATCTTCATGGTGTCGTCCTCCTGCGCCTCCAGCGGAGCGTAGGAAGAAACGTCGGCGGAGGGTTCGTCTGTATTGTCCTTTTCGCCGCCGCAGCCGGCGAGGATGCCCAGCATCAGCGCAGCGGACAGCAGGATACAAAGAAAGCGTTTCATGGCAGACTCCTTTTTTCATCGAGGTTGTATACAGGGCGTGCATAAGCCCCGCGGGCGGAACCGGCGGATATCCGCTTATAAATTATCATTCCGCGTATCATGATTATCATAGGGCAAAAACATGGGATTTGCAAGCGCTTCCGCGAAAAATTGTCCTGTTTTCTCCTTTTTTTTGGCAGAAAAGCGGCATCAGCGGGAAAACGGGACAAAATGACGGATCGCGGACAGCGCAAGAGTAATAGATATAATGCATAAATATTCATTTATCAAAATATTTAAAAGTTTTTCTTGCATTCCTGACATAGCGGGCTTATAATAGGGACATGACAAAAACCGGGGCGAATGTGGCGCGAAACGACTGATTTCACGGTTTATACAAAACAAATCGCCCTTTTGAATGGAGGATTATAGAAAATGTCTATTGCTACCAGCGATATCAAAATCAAGAAGGCCGCGCTTGCGTATTCCGGCGGTCTGGATACTTCCGTCCTGATCCCGTGGCTGAAGGAAAATTACGGCTGTGAGGTTATCGCCATCTCCGGCAATGTCGGACAGGCGGGCGAACTGGACGGTCTGGAGGAAAAAGCGCTCAAGACCGGCGCTTCCAAGCTGTACGTCATGGATCTGACAAAGGAATTTGTCGATGACTACATCATCCCGACCATGAAGGCGGGCGCGGACTATGAAGGCTACCTGCTGGGCACCTCGTTCGCGCGTCCGATCATCGCCAAGGAACTGGTCAAGATCGCAAAGGCGGAAGGCTGCGACACCATCGTGCACGGCTGCACCGGCAAGGGCAACGATCAGGTTCGTTTTGAGC
>CAYNPX010000095.1:0-6950 GCA_964399205.1 uncultured Butyricicoccus sp. | reverse complement strand
AGTATCATTCGGCAGTCTGCGCATATCAACCGTCATAAATTACGGAAGCGGATGATTCCGTTTTTATGGTTTGTCAATACCGGAAAAAACTTTTTGAGTGAGTTTGAGAAAGGATACCAAAGTATCATCTCGGTTCAATTCATTATAAAACAGACCAAAGGTTAGCTCCGGAACCCGTGCCAACCGATATAGCGCCAAGTCATTGCAATTGCAGGTGTAAATCTCAGGGATCACCGCAAGCCCATATCCGGCTCGCGCCAAAGTGATGGAACCCGCAACAGAATCGGAGAAATGAATATTGCTTCGATTTCTGGTCAACTCCATTTGCAAGCTCAACGCTTCGGATGACAGAAAAACAGGGTCATGAATGATCAAAGATTGCCGTGTCAGCTGTTCAGCGGATAGTATGTGATTCTGTTCATCCGGGAGAACCGGCTTTCCAACGCAGACAATGCTTGATTTACAGAGCGGGATAAAGGCCAAATGCTCCCGCTTTGGCGCAATCTCATGGAAACTGAACATGACATGTACAGAATTATTATCCAGCATGTGGAACAGTCTTTCATGTGTTGCAACATATAACTTGGGGTGCAGGTTTGGATGCAGGATCAACAGATCAGCGAGAATCGGCTCCAAATCTGCAAACAGCGTGTGACTGTCGGTTCCGATGGACAGCATTTCAAACGGTCGGCCTTCCGGATCTCCAAAACGCAGTTTTGCCTGCTGCTCCATCTCTACTATTTTTCGGGCATAAGAAATAAATGCACTTCCATCCTGCGTCAATTCCACCATGCGCGTAGATCTGTAGAACAGCTTTGTATTCAATTCATTTTCAAGCGCCTGTATTTGATGCGTGATAGCAGGCTGAGAAACACTCATTTGTTCTGCGGCGCGTGCAAAGCTCAAGGAATTGGACACAGCCAGGAAGCACTGGAGTTGAAATGTGTTCATAATGCCCTTCTTTCTCCATAGCAATCAGGTTCTTCTATTTGAGTATAGCAAAGAAACCAGTCCAAAACAAGTCGATTCCGACCATTTTGCACTATCTGGCTGCAACATTCAAGTATCAAATACCGGAAATATGGAAAACCGTATGCCGAAGTCATGAAATGTAAGCGGCACGGCGCGTCACTCCTCAAATAGATGGAAAACCGACGTCCCTGACGATCAGGCGGCGCCGGTTTTTGTAATTTTGCGTTGTTTATTTGGTGCCGAACAGACGGTCGCCGGCATCGCCTACACCCGGAACGATGTAGCCCTTATCATTGAGTTTTTCATCAATGGAAGCACAGAAGATCTCCACATCCGGATGCTCTTCCTGAATCGCCGCGATGGATTGCGGAACAGCGAGAATGGAGATCAGTTTGATGTTCTGGACGCCGTAGTTCTTGAGGAACTGGATCGCGGCGATTGCAGAGCCACCGGTAGCAAGCATCGGGTCGACAACAATAACATCGCGGCTTGCGATATCGTTTGGCAGCTTGCAGTAATATTCGACCGGCTCCAGAGTGTCAGGGTCGCGGTATAGTCCGATATGACCGATCTTTGCATTCGGAATCAAGTTCAGAATACCGTCAACCATACCAAGACCGGCACGCAGGATGCAGACTACAGCCAGCTTTTTGCCGGAGATATAGCGTACTTTGGTACGAGCGATCGGGGTTTCAATTTCGACCTCCTTGAGCGGAAGATCGCGGGTTGCTTCATAACACAGCAGGGAGGAAATCTCTTCAACAGCCTCGCGGAATTCCTTGGGGCCTGTAAATTTGTCGCGCATGAGAGACAGCTTGTGTACAATCAGCGGATGATCCATTACGTGAACCTGAGCCATGATTCGTTACTCCTTTTCTATCGTTTTGGTGGTCCGGCCGGCTTCGCGTGCAAGACGTTCCCGGACAGCCTGCGGCTGGCGGAGATAGCTTGGCATGAGCTGAGCCGCAGAAATCAGCATACCATCCTGTGCAAGTCGGTGTGCTTCCATTGCAGCACCATGGGCACAGGGATAGACCAGACCGGGCGGTGCGGGAATTACATCGAGCGCCCCGCAGCCAATAAAGTCATTATAACACATTTGCGCAGCATCTCCAACCAAAAGAACAGATTTTTCCAAAGAAATCAGTTCTTTTTTGAGATCATCTTTTGTAATCAGGCGGTCGGGTGCAAGCCGGTGCAGCGCTCCATCTGTGCAGGTAAACAATGCGTTATACAGCTGATTGCGGCGCGCGTCCATGACCGGACAGATCAGCCGGTTGGTCAGCGTTACGTTCCATGCCGCGCCGGCAAGGCTGGAAATCGGGATACATGGCAGGTTTCTGCCATCCGCAATGCCCTTTGCGGTTGCAACGCCGATGCGGATACCGGTGAACGAGCCGGGACCGGTGACCGCCGCAACTGCGTCAATATCGTCCAGTGTCAGCTGCGAAGCAGTCATTACATGATCGATCATTGGCAGTAGCGTTGCGCTGTGCGTCAGACCGCAGTTTTGGAATGACTGTGCCAGCAGTCTGGTATCCTCTGTCACGCAGACAGAGGCAGACAGAGAGGAGGATTCCAGAGTCAATATTTTCACGCGGCAGGTCCTCCTTCTATCGTAATATTGCGGTCATTTTCCGTTTCGCCGCGGCGGATATCCACGGTGATGCATTTCTCCGGCAGCGCGCCGGAAATATTTTCACTCCATTCGACGAGCAGGATGGTTTCGCCGTCGAAGTAATCATCCCAGCCGATATCATACAGCGCATCCTCGTCCGGGATGCGGTACATGTCAAAATGGCAGACGCGGCACAGCGCGGTTTCGTATTCGTTGACAATGGTGAAGGTCGGACTGGTGACGCGACCACTGTAGCCAAGCGTATGGATAAGACCGCGGCAGAACGCCGTTTTGCCCGCCCCCAGATCGCCGGTGAATGCAACCAGTGAACCGGGGGTGAGTTTTTGCGCGAGCATACCGCCGACACGCTCGGTATCTGCCACATTGTGTGTTTGAATGATCATAGTCGGTATGGTATTTGTCAGAACAGACCGGTGATGCGTCCGTTGTCATCCACGTCGATATTAAATGCGGACGGAACGCGCGGCAGACCGGGCATTGTCATGACAGCACCGGTTTCACAGACGACAAAGCCTGCTCCCGCGCTGACGCGGACGGCACGGATGCTGATGGTAAAGCCGGTCGGGCGACCGAGCTTTTTCGGGTCGTCGGACAATGAATACTGTGTTTTTGCCATACATACCGGCAGATGACCGTATCCCAACTCGGAGATCGACCTGAGCGACGCTTCCGCCGACGCGGAATAAGTCACGCCGTCAGCGCCGTAGATTTCGCGTGCAATGGTTTCGATTTTATCCTTGAGCGGCATTTCATCCGGGTACAGCGGCGCAAATTCAGATTTTCCGCTGTCCGCTTGTTCGATCACCAGCTTTGCCAGATCCATACCGCCGTCAGCGCCCTTGGAGAATACCTCAGATACGGCATAGCGCGCGCCCATGTCCTCGCACAGACCGCGCAGGAAGCGCAGTTCATCGTCGGTATCTGTCGGGAAGCGGTTGATGGCAACGACGACCGGAACATGGAATTTGCCGATATTTTCGATGTGCTTTTTCAGGTTGACGGCACCGGACTTGAGGGCGTCGAGGTTTTCCTCGCCCAACTGTTCCTTCGGTATGCCGCCGTTATACTTCAGCGCACGAACGGTTGCTACAATAACAGCGCAGTCCGGACGCAGACCGGCCTTGCGGCATTTGATATCAAAGAACTTCTCCGCACCGAGGTCGGCGCCAAAGCCTGCCTCCGTGATGGTGTAGTCAGCCAGCTTGAGCGCAATGCGGGTGGCAGCGACAGAGTTACAGCCGTGTGCGATATTGGCAAACGGACCGCCATGCATCAGGCACGGGGAACCGGTCAGCGTTTGAACCAGATTCGGCTTGACCGCATCCTTGAGCAGCGCGGTCATTGCGCCATCAGCCTTCAGATCACGCGCAAATACCGGAGAACCGTCATATCGGTATGCGACCAGAATATCACCGCAGCGCTTTTTCAGGTCAGCAAGACCGGTGGCAAGACATAGGATCGCCATGATCTCGCTCGCTACGGTTATCATGTAGTGATCCTCGCGCGGAACGCCGTTGGCAGGACCGCCTATGCCGATGATAATATTGCGCAGCGCCCGGTCGTTCATATCGACAACGCGGGTAAAAATGACGCGGCGCGGGTCAATGTTCAGCGTGTTGCCCTGCTGCATATGATTGTCGATCATCGCGCACAGCAGGTTATTCGCAGCGCCGATCGCGTGGATATCGCCGGTGAAATGCAGATTGATATCCTCCATCGGGACGACTTGTGCATAGCCGCCGCCTGCCGCACCGCCCTTGATGCCGAATACCGGACCGAGGGATGGTTCGCGCAATGCAATGATTGCGTTTTTGCCCATCTTATCCAGCGCCTGTCCCAGACCGACTGTCGTGGTAGTCTTGCCCTCGCCGGCAGGCGTGGGATTGATTGCCGTCACAAGAACCAGTTTGCCGTTTGGCCGATCCTTCAGGCGCTTCCATGCATCGTCAGAAATCTTTGCTTTGTATTTTCCGTAGTATTCTAATTCATCCTCCAGCAAGCCTGCCTTTTCAGCGACTGCGCGGATGGGGAGCATGTTACAGCTCTGCGCAATTTCGATATCACTAAGCATACAAATGAAACTCCTTTACATACGCATATATTTTATATATTGAATCGTCCTGCACACAGGACGAAAGCGGAATACATCGTTTATTATACCACAGGATGGCGCATAAGAAAACAAAGAATTGTATTTTAAAGACGGCTGTGATAAGATAACAGCAAATGAACAGGCAGAGGAGAAGACGATGAATATACAGATATTTGGCAAGAGCAAATGCTTTGATACAAAGAAGGCAGAACGCTATTTTAAAGAGCGGCGCGTGCGGTATCAGTCGGTCGATCTGCCGCGCTATGGCATGAGCAGGGGAGAGCTTACATCGGTATGCCGTGCGGTTGGACTGGAGGCCGTGATAGACCCGAAGGCGAAGGATCCGGAGGCTGCCATGCTGCCGTATCTGGCATCAGACGAGGCAAAGATGGAAAAGCTGCTGAATAACCCGAAGCTGCTCAAAACGCCGATCGTCCGCAATGGCAGACAGGCAACGGTGGGCTATTGCCCGGATGTGTGGAAAACATGGGAGTGAACGGAATGCCGCATTTCGCGGCTGAAACAGAATCCGTATGGGAAGCGCTCCGGCGAGAAACACGTCCGATCGCGCTATATGGCATGGGCGACGGCGCGGAAAAGATTCTGCGCGTATGCAGTGCGCGGGATATTCCGATTGCGGGCATTTTCGCGTCGGATGAATTTGTGCGCGGACACAGTTTCGCGGGCTATCCGGTGAAAAAGCGCGCACAGATGGAAGAAGAGCTTGGGGATTTTGTCGCGGTGATCGCGTTTGCATCCAGCCGGCCGGAGGTGCTGAAACTGTTTGACGATCTTGACCGCACACATACGACATACGCGCCGGATGTACCGGTGGCTGACGGCGCGCTGTTCGATAGCGCGTTTGTCCGTGCGCATTGCAAGCAGCTGGAACAGGCATATGACCTGCTCGCGGATGAGCGCTCTCGGTCCGTTTTTGCGGCGACAGTCAACTTTAAGCTGAGCGGAAAGCTGCATTGGCTGCGTGATTATACGGACAGCCGCAGCGCAGCGTTTGCACGCTATCTGAAGCCGCATACGCAGGAGCACTTTGTCGATCTTGGTGCGTATAACGGCGACACCATCCGTGAACTGCTGGATTATACAGGCGGGAGCTATGCGTCCATCACTGCGCTGGAGCCGGACAAAAAGACGTTTCAAAAGCTGAAAAAGTATGTCGATCAGGCGCAGCTGTCTCATATCCGCATCATCAATGCAGGCGCGTGGGATGCGCCCGGAGAAATGCTGTTTGGCGGCAAGGCGGGACGCAATTCCGCGCTGACGCCGGTTATGAACGATGTCTCGCATGACAAACGCACCGTGACAGTACCGGTCGAGTCTGTCGACCATGTGCTGGACGGCGCGCCATGTACCTTGCTCAAGCTGGATGTGGAAGGAGCGGAGTACCATGCGCTGCAGGGCGCGCGGCAGACCATACGGAAATACCGTCCGCGCATCTCCCTTTCCGCCTATCACCGCAGCGAGGATATTTACGAGCTGCCGCTGCTGCTGCGTGAAATGTGTCCGGATGTGCGCATCGGTATGCTGCATCACCCGTATGTTCCGGCGTGGGAGACAAATTTCTATGTAACTTTTGGTTAAGGTCTGGAAATATTACCCCGATTGCGGTATACTGAAGATGTCCGCAGGGACAAGGATATTATAGATAAAGGAGTCGATTTCAATGGCAAGTTGTTTTTACTGCGATCCGGCGAATGAGGGTCGTCTGGCACTGATGGTTCGCGTCGGCAAGATGAGAGAAAGCGTACTGTATCTGTTTAAGGATCAGGCGCACAAGGGTCGCTGCGTTGTCGCTGTTGATGAGCACAAGTCAGAGCTGTTTGACCTGACACCGGAGCAGCGCCATGCGTACATGGACGATGTTTCCGACGTGGCAGCCGCTGTCAAGAAGCTGTGGGGCTGCACCAAGATCAACTACGGCGCATATGGCGACAAGCTGCCGCACCTGCACTTCCATATCGTACCGAAGTACGAGGGCGGCTTTGAGTTCGGCGGTTCGTTCGCAATCGGAAACGACAATCCGGTTTATCTGCCTGACGAGGAGTTTGCGGAAATGATCGCACAGCTCAAGGCAGAGCTGAATATCACCGAGGATTGAGTTTGCAACAGGAATACCAAATGGGGCAGGGCGGAGCCATCCGTCCTGTCAACCAAATGCAAGCATTTGGTTGAGATTATGCAGCCCGGTGCGCGCACTCGCATTCGCTCGCACACTTCCGGGCTGAGACG
>CAYNPX010000094.1:0-7028 GCA_964399205.1 uncultured Butyricicoccus sp. | reverse complement strand
AGCCGGGCATTTCCCCGGCTGCGCAGACAAAAACAAAAAAAGCACCCATTCCATAACATGCATACGGAGATAGCGCACGCTACGGAATGAACGCCTTTGTTCATTAGAAATATTCTATAATAAATGCAGGAAAAGGTCAAGCGTCTTGCAAAAAAAATCTGACGGTTCTTCAGATTTCATACAACTTGCATAGAATAAATACTTAAAAAGGAGCATTCCTAGTAGAAAAAGTAAAAATTGCCGAAAAGATAGAAAAAGATTGAAAATTTGAGTTGACAGACGCAAAACTGGACGGTATAATAGACACCATAAACAGCAACGGCGCTGTGGATGGCCAAATCCGCGGCGCTTCTTTTATTATCCGAGCAGAGACTATAATAGATATAAGAATGAAAGATACATTGCATGGAGGTGCGTTGTACAATGAGTAATGTCCCGGAAATTTTCGGCGAGAACGTGTTTAACGAAAACGTAATGCGCGATAAGCTGCCGAAGGAAGTATTCAAGAAGCTGATGAAAACCGTTGAGCTGGGCGCTCCGCTTGATGTAAGCATTGCGAATGTCGTTGCAAACGCGATGAAGGATTGGGCGGTAGACAAGGGCGCGACCCACTACACGCACTGGTTCCAGCCGATGACCGGCGTCACCGCCGAGAAGCACGATTCCTTTATCAGCCCGACCGCAGGCGGCAAGGTCATTATGTCGTTTGGCGGCAAGGAGCTGATTCAGGGTGAGCCGGATGCATCCTCGTTCCCGTCCGGCGGTCTGCGCGCGACCTTTGAGGCGCGTGGCTATACCGCATGGGATCCGAGTTCCTACGCGTTTGTCAAGGATGGCACGCTGTACATTCCGACCGCATTCTGTTCCTACACCGGCGAGGTTCTGGACAAAAAGACACCGCTGCTGCGTTCGATGGACGCAATCAGCAAGCAGGCGTGCCGCGTGCTGCGGCTGTTCGGCAAGGACGTCAAGCGCGTGACCACAACGGTCGGTCCGGAGCAGGAGTATTTCCTTGTCGACAAAAAGTATTATGATGCGCGCAAGGATCTGATCTTTACCGGACGCACGCTGTTCGGCGCCATGAGCCCGAAGGGTCAGGAGATGGACGATCACTATTTCGGCACCATCAAGCCGCGCGTCGCTTCCTTTATGGCTGACCTGGATGAGGAGCTGTGGAGATACGGTCTGCTGGCAAAGACCAAGCACAACGAGGTCGCGCCGGCACAGCATGAGGTCGCGCCGATCTTTTCCACCACGAATATCGCAACCGACAACAACCAGCTGCTGATGGACATTGCAAAGAATGTTGCGCTCAGGCATGGCATGGTCTGCCTGTTCCATGAGAAGCCGTTTGAAGGCGTCAATGGTTCCGGCAAGCATAACAACTGGTCTATGTCCACCGACTCCGGTGAGAACCTGCTGAATCCGGGCAGCAACCCGAAGGACAATGCGCAGTTCATGCTGCTCCTGACCGCTGTCATCACGGCTGTTGATAAATACGCAAAGCTGATGCGGATTTCCGTTGCGTCCGCCGGCAACGATCATCGTCTGGGCGCGAATGAAGCGCCTCCGGCAATCGTTTCTGTATTCCTCGGCGATGAGCTGGAGCGCATTGTAAGAGACATCATCGCGGGCGATGAGACTGCGGAAAACGGTCCGGCGAAGATCGAGCTTGGCGTTTCCAGCCTGCCGGTACTGCCGAAGGACAACACCGACCGCAACCGGACCTCTCCGTTTGCGTTCACAGGAAACCGCTTCGAGTTCCGAATGCCCGGCTCCTCTCAGAACATCGGATGTATCAACATGATGCTGAACACCGCTGTTGCTGATGTATTCCGCTGCTATGCGGATGAGCTGGAAAACGCGGAGGATTTTCATAAGGCATTGAATGCACTGGTAAAGCGTGAGCTGACTGCACACCAGCGCGTCATCTTCAACGGCAACGGCTATGATGAAAGCTGGATTGAGGAGGCGGAGAGGCGCGGTCTGCCGAACCTGCGCTGTACGCCGGATGCTCTGGCCTGCTACGATGAGTTTATTGATGTATTTGAATCCACCGGTGTCCTGAGCGAGACTGAGCTGATGTCCCGCAAGGAGATCCTGCTTGAGGAATATGCAAAGCTGATTACGATTGAATCCCGCACGATGGTTGACATGGCGAAGAAGGATATCATTCCGGCAGTGGCTTCCTACGTAAAGGAACTGTCTGAGATTGCGTGCAACAAAAAGACACTGGGTCTGGACGCGGCAGTTGAGATCCGCGAGATCAAAAAGCTGTCCGACCTGTCTGCGGAAGCATATGACAAGGTAGAAGAACTGTCCGATGCGATTGCCGGCGGCTGCGGCATTGCGGACGTGCAGGAGGCGGCAAACTATCAGCACGCGACGGTCATCCCGGCAATGGACGCGCTTCGCGCCGTTGCGGACGAGATGGAGGTCAACACCGCCGCAAAGTATTGGCCGTTCCCGGCTTACGACAAGCTGCTGTTTGGCGTAAATTCCTGATTGCGTACCCTGTCAACAGGATTCTTCTGTTGATAGACATCATACTATTATTTGACACAAAGGCGTGTATACTGATCCGACCGGAAGGAAGACAGTGTACACGCCTTCTTTTTCTCTTCTCTATGGCACATCCGCAGCATACGTTGCGTGTGTAAATAAATTCACATTATAAAAAGAGGTAATGAAACATGGATGCTACAACGATTATGGGTGTCCTTGCGGATCACGCAAGTGCGATTGATACGTCATGGACGCTGCTTGGCGCGGCGCTTGTATTCTTCATGCAGGCGGGCTTCGCTATGGTAGAGACCGGCTTTACCCGCTCGAAGAACGCCGGCAATATTATCATGAAAAACCTGATGGACTTCTCCCTCGGCACACCGATCTACTGGCTGATCGGCTTCGGCATTATGTTCGGCGGCTCCGGCGCGCTGATCGGCGGTCTGGACTTTATGACCAATGGCGGCGAGGGCGGATTTACGACGCTGATCTTCCAGACCGTATTCTGCGCGACCGCTGCGACCATCGTATCCGGCGCAATGGCGGAACGCACGAAGTTCGCCTCCTACTGTATCTATTCTATGGTCATCAGCGCAGTCATCTATCCGATCTCCGGCCACTGGATCTGGGGCGGCGGCTGGCTGGCACAGCTGGGCTTCCACGATTTCGCGGGTTCCACCTGCGTACACATGGTCGGCGGCGTAGCGGCGCTTGTCGGCGCGGCTTTCCTCGGTCCGCGTCTTGGCAAGTATGACAAGAACGGCAATCCGAAGGCAATCCCGGGACATTCCCTGACCCTTGGCGCGCTCGGCGTATTCATCCTGTGGTTCTGCTGGTTTGGGTTCAACGGCGCGTCCACGGTTGCTATGACCAATGGCGCGTATGAATCTGCGGCTTCCGTATATGTTACCACCAACCTTGCGGCCGCGGTTGCAACGGTTACGGTTATGTGCATCACATGGATCCGTTACGGCAAGCCGGATGTCTCCATGACGCTGAACGGTTCGCTGGCCGGTCTGGTCGCAATCACGGCGGGGTGCGATATGGTTACTCCGTTTGGCGCTGCAATCATCGGTATCTGTGCCGGTTTTGCGGTTGTATACGGCATTGAATTTGTGGAAAAGGTTCTCAAGATTGACGATCCGGTCGGCGCGGTCGGCGTACATGGCGTAAACGGCGCGCTGGGCACTCTGCTGACCGGTCTGCTGGCGAAGGATCAGGGCTTATTCTATGGTCATGGCGTACATTTCTTCCTGGTTCAGCTGCTCGGCGTTGTTTCCGTCATCGCATGGGTCGCAGTCACGATGACGATCGTATTCTGGATCATCAAGAACACCATCGGGCTGCGCGTCAGCGAAGAGGAAGAAGTCCGCGGTCTGGATATTATGGAGCACGGTTTGACATCCGCATATGCTGACTTCATGTCAATTCCGACCGTCAACGGTCTTTACAAGCCGGAGGGCGAATATGCGCCGATCATCAATCCGGTATCGCTTGAGGATGCCGTTCCGGCGACGGAAGTCCCGTCTACGGGCACGGATGGACATAAGCTGTCCAAGGTCGTTGTCATTTGCAGACAGTCCCGTCTCGAGCCGCTGCGCAGCGCGCTGGAGGATATCGGCGTGGCAGGTCTGACCGTTACCAACGTGCTCGGCTGCGGCGTTGAAAAGGGCGTGGAGGAATATTATCGCGGCGTTCCGATCAGTGCGACACTGCATCCGAAGATCAAGGTCGAAATGGTCATCAGCAGCGTTCCGGTTGAGAGCGTTGTCGATACCTGCCGGAATGTCCTGTACACCGGACACATTGGCGATGGTAAGATATTCATCTATGACGTCCAGAATGTAATCAAGGTTCGTACCGGCGCGGTTGGCTATGATGCGTTGCAGTACGAAGAATAAAAATCAGACTCATCCTTCTATCAATCCCTAAATACATGTTCGTTGGAAAACCTGTACCGTTTCGCCGGTATGGGTTTTTCACGTCTTTCGGTTGTAATTATGTCCTGTTCGCGGTATAATGAAACCGCATTTGATGGAGGATTTATGTATGAAAAACAAATGGACGGGCATAGCCGCTGTGATATCGCTCGCGTTTGTGCTGGCGGGCTGCGGCACAGAGACAGCGTGCTCACAGGATTTTTACGCGATGGATACCGCGATGAATATTACGGCATACGGCGCGGAAGCGCAGGACGCGATCAATGAGAGCATCGCCTATATCAATGCGCTGGAGGCGGATATCTCCCGCACACGCGAATCGAGCGATATTTATGCGGTCAATCACGCGGAAGGGAAAACAGTCACGGTTTCCGAACAGACTGCCGATGTGCTCCGCAGCGCGTTGGAGCTGGCAGCCGAAACGGAGGGGTACTTTGACCCGACCACCGCGCCGCTGTCCGATCTGTGGGGCATCGGTACAGAGCAGGCGGCGGTTCCGGCGCAGGCGGATATTGACGCGATCCTGCCACTGGTAGATTATACCCGCGTCGAGCTGGACGGCACTGCGGTCAGCGTTCCCGCAGGGATGCAGATCGACCTCGGCGGCATCGGCAAGGGCTATGCGGCGGATCATGTGGCGCAGATCCTGCGCGACGCAGGTATTGAGCACGCAACGATCTCGCTCGGCGGCAATGTTTACGCGGTCGGAGCGAAGGACAGGGGACTTCCATGGTCCGTTGGCATCACAGATCCGGACGAGACGGGCAGCTGGTTCGCCACGCTCAAGGTCAGCGATACGAGCATTGTCACAAGCGGCGATTATGAGCGCTATTTTGAGCAGGACGGCGAACGGTACTGTCATATTTTTGACCCGCGGACCGGCTATCCCGCACAGACCGATCTGCGCAGCGTGACGGTCGTTTCAGAAAATTCGACCAGAGCGGATGCGTACACGACAGCGCTGTTCGTCATGGGGCTGGACAACGCCATGCAATATTGCAGCGCGCATGATATCGAAGCTGTTTTTGTCTGCCGCGATCATACGGTATATGTGACAGACGGTCTGAAGGACAGCTTTGCCATGGACAGCGCGGAGTATAAATATGAAGAATAAACGACAGAATAAACCTGCAAAATTTTCATTGAAGCCCGGAGATTTCGTCATTTTTGCCGCCATCATTGCGGCAGCCTGCGGAATCTGGCTCCGCCTTGCGCTGATGCAGACCGACCAGACCTACGGGGAAATATGGCTGGACGGTACGCTGTATCAGCAGATGAAGCTGGACGACAGCACAAAGGAGACGATTCAGCTGGAGGGAAGGATCAGCGAGGTGACGATTGAGGCGGACGGCAGGCAGATGCGGTTTATCCTGTCGGAGTGTCCGGATCATACCTGCGAGAGAACCGGCTGGATATCCGCCGTGGGACAGACGGCAGTCTGCCTGCCAAATCGTGTTATGATTAAAATTACCGGAAACGCCGAGGACGGAGACGCCGTCGACGCGGTTGTGCAGTGAGGAGGGCGATGCGATGAATAAAACCAAACGGATCGCGCTGTGCGGTATGCTGACGGCGCTTGCCCTTGCCCTGTCGCTGGCGGAGCGCATGATCCCGCTTGAGCTGCTCATTCCGATTCCGGGCATTAAGCTGGGACTTGCGAACGTGGTCACGATGTTCGCGCTGCTGTTTCTGACGCCGGGCGAGGCCTATTCCATCCTGTTCTGCCGCGTCGTGTTGGCGTCGCTGTTTGCGGGCAGCGTGACACAGCTGCTGTTCAGCCTGTTCGGCGGAATGCTCGCGCTGTCAACCACATGGCTGCTGCTGCACAAGCGCGGGACATGGTTTTCGTTTTATGGCATCAGCGCAGCCTCAGCCGCGATGCATAATTTCGGGCAGGTGCTCGCCGCGATGCTTGTCATGCAGACGGTAGATATCATCGCGTATCTTCCGCTGCTGCTGGTGTCATCCATCCCGATGGGCTTTCTCACCGGCGCGATTTTGGATGTATTGCAGAGACATATGCGCCGGCTGCGGCTGGTGGAGCGGGAGCGGTAACGCGGACATTTTCGCGCGTGTCGCATAAAATCTGCGTATTACGGAAAACTAGAGGTAAAATTGAGCCTTTGGAGGTAATATGCATGAAAAAAAGAATGGGTACACTGGTGCTTTCGCTCGGTCTGATGGCAATGCTTCTGACCGGCTGCGGCACGACCGATACAACCGATTCCGGCACCGCGAACAATACGACCGATAATCCCGGTATGGTGGACGAAAACAACGACGGCATCATCGGAAACGACGGCACCGGCTATACGGATACCAACGGTTCCGGTACAAACGGAAATGATACGACAGGCGGGAGCGGCACAGTGACCGGCGATGTAGAGAGCGCGGCGGATGATCTTGGACGCGCCGTTGAGGACGGCGTGGACGATGTCGGAGACGCGATCGGCGGCGATACGACCGATAACACCGGAAACGGCAATCCGAACACCGGCACATCCGCGCAGAATAAGACGAATACCGCGACAGACAGCAACCGATAAACGGCAATAAAGCCCGTGTTCACTTGGAACACGGGCT
>CAYNPX010000093.1:5011-7068 GCA_964399205.1 uncultured Butyricicoccus sp. | reverse complement strand
CTCGCGTCATTATACGGATTTCCATCAAAGATCATCGATACAACACCGCACAACCCGATTCGCGGCGTTTTCCGCAAAAAAAGCATCCAAATTTTGTTCCGAAGTCCGGAATGCATATTGGTAATCAAACAAATACAGGGGCAAAAAAACCGCACTGCCTGAGAGAAACTCTCCTGCTGTACGGTTTTTTTCTTATGTGTGTGCACCAGAATGGAGCCTGACCCTTCCTGCCATTAAATTGCTGCGATTGCCAGATAATGGCACAGGCTTCCGAGCATCACGCACACATGAAAGACTTCATGCGAACCAAATTTAGGGAATCTTTGATTGAACACGCGCAGCTTCAGTGCATAGATGACGCCGCCGATGGTATAGATTACACCGCCAATGGCCAGAAGTGTAAACGTCAGAAGGGAAACATTGGCGTACAGCTGCGGGAGAATGAAAACACAAACCCATCCCATTGCGATATAAACGACAGAGGAGAACCATTTGGGGCAGGTTACCCATATCAGCTTGAGTATTACGCCCAGAAATGCAAGACCCCAGATGATGACGAGTAAAATGTTTCCCAGCGGCTGTGTAAGAGCCATTGCACATACCGGTGTATAAGAACCCGCAATCAGAATAAAAATCATCATGTGGTCAATCCGCTTCAAAATCAATTCCGTTCGCGTTCCCACAATAAAGGTGTGATAAGCAGTGCTTGCGCCATATAGCAAAATCATGCTCACCATAAATACACTTAAGCTGATCATGCCAGTATGATTTACATGATGTGAAGCCGCGTAGACCAAAAGTGCAGGAGTTGCAAGAATGGCGCAGATGAATCCGATGAAGTGGGTAATGGCACTTCCGGGATCCTTCATATGAAACATGGCATTTCCTGCGGCGGCTTCATGATTGACAGCATGAGTAGAATATAATCTCGAATCCATAAGATACGCTCCTTGAATCATCGGTTTTAAAAATTTTTGTGATACTATACTACATCTGTTTTGATACTATGTCAAGAGTTTTTGAAAAACTTGTGATGAGATATCTTGATTTTTTATACAGGATATATTATACTAGAATACACAGAATTTATGAGGCAGTGGTTCAAAAAAGGAGATTATGAGGAGCAGTATATGGAACAGCAAGCAAAAAAAGAGATTTCATTATCCATCGCGGACTTTCGTATGCCGTTGTATAAGGAAATACCGGATATTGGTTTGTTTCTGGAACAGGCTACAAAGTTTGTCGCGTCATATTTTTCGCCATTTCACAGCATCACAATTACTTCATCCATGATCAGCAACTATGTGAAAAAGGGGCTCATACACAATCCGATTAAAAAACAGTATGATCGGGATCAAATTGCGCATATCATTTTCGTTGCCGTAGCAAAAACCGTGCTCTCACTGGAAGATATTCAAACAATGATCCGGCTGCAGGAGCAGACCTACAGCAATCAGGCAGCATATGAATATTTTTGTCAGGAGTTTCAAAATATATTACAATATGTATTTGGCATCAAGTCCACATTGGAACCAATCGAGCCGGATGAAACGGATGACAAGCTGCTGCTGCGAAACATGATCTTTTCTGTAGCGTATAAAATTTATTTAGATAAGTGCTTTGCTTATTTGAAAAATAACGATGTGTCAGAATAAATGGAAAAACGTACCGCCATCCGATGTTCAAGAACGATCAAATGAGCGGTACTTTTATAAAGCAGCATGAAACTGTACCCCCGAAAAAGGGACAGCGACCGAAAATCCCGCAGCGGGAAATCAATCGCGCAAACAGAAAGCGGGACCGGAAGCCCCCAATATAGAATAATTTTAAATCGTGTGCAAAAAAACAATTCCCGCATCATTTTTCTCAGCCGGTTCAGTTTTTTCTTGCATTTATGAAAAGGTTGTGCTATTATAATCAAGTAAATATATCCGGGTGTAGCGCAGTTGGTAGCGCGCTTGACTGGGGGTCAAGAAGCCGTGGGTTCAAGTCCCGCCACTCGGACCATCTTGAGCCGCTTGAATTGCAAGATTCGGGCGGTTTTCTTGACTTTTCTT
>CAYNPX010000093.1:0-4911 GCA_964399205.1 uncultured Butyricicoccus sp. | reverse complement strand
TTTTCTTGACTTTTCTTGGGGAACCTCTGATGTAAACGGAAGAAAAACTATGAATATTTTACGAGCAAAACAGGAAATCATCCACACCATCCAGGCTTATCTGGCAAAGGACAGTGAGGGCAATTATCTTATTCCCACTGTGCATCAGCGCCCAATCCTTCTGATGGGTCCTCCGGGTATCGGTAAAACAGCAATTATGGAACAAGCCGCTGCGGAATGCGGTATTGCCATTGTATCCTATACGATCACGCATCACACACGGCAGAGCGCAATCGGCCTGCCATTTTTGACCAAACGCAATTACGGCGGTGTCGAGCACACTGTCACCGAGTATACAATGAGTGAGATTATCGCTTCCATATATGATAAAATGGAAGAAACCGGACTGCATGAGGGAATCCTGTTCATTGACGAAATCAACTGTGTTTCCGAAACGCTTGCGCCAACCATGCTGCAATTTTTACAACGTAAATCCTTTGGCAGTCATTTTGTGCCGGAGGGTTGGGTCATTGCAGCGGCAGGGAACCCGCCGGAATACAACAAATCTGTTCGGGATTTTGATATCGTTACGCTTGACCGCCTCAAACGGATTGATGTGGAAGAAAATTTCGATGTATGGAAAAAATATGCCTATCGCAGCCATATCCACCCGGCAATCCTGTCTTATCTGGACATCAAAAAACAACACTTTTATGCCTTTGAAACAACGGTAGACGGACAGGCTTTTGTTACCGCCCGCGGCTGGGAGGATTTATCTCAATTCCTGATTGCGTGTGAGCGTCTCAATATTCCGGCAGATGAATCGGTCATCCTTGAATATTTGCAGCATCCGCGCATTGCCCGCGATTTCGCGGCTTATTATGACCTGTTCCGCAAATACCAGTCGGATTATCATGTGGATGAAATCCTTTCCGGCGCACTGCCCGCTTCCGCTGTGGAACGCTTGCAGGACGCGCCATTCGATGAGCGGCTCAGTGTAATCGGTCTGCTGATCGGACGGTTGACAGAAGAGTTCTCTACAGCCTTTTACACCGACCTGTATCTCACACGTCTGTTTGACAGTTTGAAAGCAATCAAACGGTTTGTGGGACAACAGCCGCTGCAAGAGCTTCTGTCCGAAGAAGCGGCGGCAATCCGTAAAAAACTGGAAACGCAGCAAAAAGCGGCCTCTGTCGACCGTCGGGAAGCTGCTGCCCTGCGCAAAGCCGCAAAGGCATTGGAGGAAAACAGGGCATTTCTGTCCGCACAGGCAATCCGCGACGATGCAGAAGGCTTTTCTGTCATTTCAGCCCGTTTTCAGGAAGAAGTCACATCTATGGAACAACAGGTCTCTGCCGCTTCCGCTAAACTGGAACATGTCTTTTCCTTTTTAGAAACAACATTTCATAAAGGACAGGAACTGGTTGTTTTTGTCACGGAACTGAATACCAATTTTTTCTCTACGTGGTTTATCGGACAGAATGGCAGCGAATCCTATACCAGGTTCAACGAAGAGCTGATGATCGGAAAACAACGGCAGGAGCTGCTTCATGATATTGGAACCGTCCAGAGCTTCCTGACCGCATTATAAACAATATCGAAATGATAAACTGTCAGAACCTGCATTCACAGACGAGAAACGCCGGCTGGCTCGCCCGCTTCGCTTTCCTGCCTATGGATACAGGTTCTTATTATGGTTTAATCACTGTAATCAATATCCAATGTAATAAATATCCGGTAATCCGGCAGCATCTGCTGCAATGCGTCCAGCACCTGCTGTCGGATTTTTACAGTATCAGATTTAAAATCCAGCACAAGGTCGAGGGAAAGCAGTTTATTTTCCCAATCGACATAAAACCCATGCATCTGCAGGACTTCCGGATATTGTTCAATGATATGACCAACCTTTTTCCGATATTCCTTCGCCTGTTCATCTGTGGAATTGGAAGCATAAATGCCTACTGTCATAATAATGCCGAATTCCTTATACAGGGCCGCAGTGATCTCATGCGTCATTTTATGAATTTCCTGCGCTGTAGTAGAATCCTCCACTTCGACATGAAGCGAGCCAATCATTTCTGTCGGTCCATAGTTATGCAGCATTAAATCATATACGCCTTTTACGCCGTCAATCTCCTTCACTCTCTTTTTGATTGCGCGCGTCAATTCGCCATCCGCACGAACGCCAATGATGCTGTTCAATGTTTTCATCAGCATATCAAAGCCCGCTTTTATGATAATCAGCGAGATGATGACGCCAAGCGGACCTTCCAGACTGATTCCCCAGATCATACTGATTATCGCCGCCGCCAACGTAGCAAATGACAAAACCGCGTCAAAGAATGCATCGGAACCGGAAGCGATCAGAGACTGAGATTTCACCTTTTCTCCTACGGTCTTTACATAGCGGCCGCACAACAGCTTTGCTGCAATCGCAGCTACAAGAACAATCAATGTCGCTGCCGTATAGTTTGCCTGTTCCGGATGCAGCACTTTGATTATGGATTCCTTTGCCGAGGTCAGACCCGCGGCAAGCACAATACCGGAAATGAGTACGGAAGCCAAATATTCAATTCGCCCGTGACCGTAGGGATGTTCTCTGTCCGGCGCTTTTCCAGCCAGCTTTGTGCCGAATATCGTAATAATTGAGGACAACGCATCTCCCAGATTATTTACAGCGTCCAGAACAATGGCAATTGACCCTGAGAGAAATCCGACGATCATTTTAAAAAGCACAAGCACCACATTCACCACAATGCCAATGATACTCGTTTGAATGATTTTTTGACTTCGCTCCAACTTCAAACACCTCCATCCCAGAAAATAGATGCCAGCATCATTCTCAGCATAAAGTCAAAACGCTTTCTTTGTGCGGATGCGGACGGAAACCGCAATGGATAACGGCAACAATACCGCTGCCGCAACCGCGATGAGCAATGTAATGCGATATACCGGAATCATTTGCGTCCATTCATACGTCAATGTGCCAAGCGCAGTCAGGATTCCAAAGAAAATCATAAACAACACCAGCATGATAATTCTGCCGCGTTCCGCGCCAAACCGATACATGACCGGAACCATGATCTCCATATATAGCACAGCAATTGCCAGACATTGCACGAGCAACAGTACATAATCGGTCATCGACAGCTCCATTGTCCCTGCAATCATAGAAATACATCCCAAAAGCAGGCTTGCCGCAACGCCGGCCGCCATACAAATGCCAATCATACCATACCGTGCCAGCACGATCTGACGTCCGGATACCGGCAGCGCCGCTACATACCTATCCCAATGATATGCTTCTTCATAATTAAATGCCGCAATTCCGAACATTGCAAAGACAAAAATGATAATCATGGAAAATATATTTCCCGTACCGCCGAAAACATTGAGCACTGCCATAAATGCCAGATATAGTGCGACAAATCCGCCTTTTATACCGCTGTAAATCTGCATCAGGTCATATTTAATCAATCCGATCATTTCTGCTCACCGCCTTCCAGTAAAATGAGAATCCGTTCAATATCTATCCGGTCGCAGGTCAGCGCCGGATATTTCTGTGTCATGTTTGCTCTATCCTTACACAATACTTCAAAGGAATATGCGTTTTCCCGCACCCCAAGCACATCCGCGGTATCCAGCGTCCGAAGCTGTTCCAGACTCCCCTTCAGGATACAGTATTCTTCAAATAAGATATCCTTATTCTGATTCAATTTCATCTCTCCATTTGACAAAATCATGATCTGATCCGCAATCCCGTCAAGGTCAGTGGTAATATGTGTAGACAATAAAACCGTATGCGTGCCGTCTTCGACAAATTCCTGTAAGTCACTCAAAATCTCCTCGCGTGCCACGGGATCGAGCCCACCGGTCGGCTCATCCAAAAGCAGCAGCTTTGGGCTGTGGGACAGCGCCGCGGCAATCGACAGCTTTTGTTTCATGCCGCGGGAGAATGTTTTGATTTTTTTATCCTGCGGCAATCCGTATTTTTCACACAAGCCCAAAAATACATCTGTAGACCAGTTTCGATAAATGGAACGCAGTACAGAATCGATCTGAGTGAGCTTTAACAATTCGCTAAAGCAGCATTCGTCATATACAACACCGATTTCCTGCATGGTTTCTGTGCTTCTCTCCTGTCCCAGAATGTGAATTTCACCGCTGTCAGGCCGCACCGCTCCCAATATGCTCTTTATTGTGGTCGTTTTTCCGGCGCCATTTCGTCCGACCAAACCGGTGATCGTTCCCACCGGCAACGAAAAACTGATATTTTTAAGCGAAAAATCAACGTACCGCTTGTAAAGTCCCTTTACCTCCAAAGCGTTCATATGTCTCCACCTCCGAATAATTCATGCAGGCTTTCCATCAGTTCATCTTCCCGAATGCCTGCGGATTTCGCAATTTCTACCGCTTCCAGCAGCTTTTCCTCCGCACGCCGGAGCTGTTCCTCACGGATGATCTCCTTATTCGCGTTTGCGACATAGGTGCCTCGCCCCTGCACAGTCTCCACAAAGCCGTCGCGCTCCAGCTCCTCATATGCGCGCTTGGTCGTAATCACACTGACGCGCAGCTCCTTTGCCAGAGTGCGGATCGAAGGCATCTGCTGCCCCGCTTCCAAAGCGCCGGTAATAACCTGCGCCTTGATCTGCTCTGCAATCTGTTCATAGATCGGTTTGCCGCTGGCATTTGACAACACGATCGTCACGCTACCTCCTCCTTGTATATACTGTTTATATTTGATATGTACAGTATATACGAGATATACACTCCTGTCAAGCAAAAGCTGCTGCATTCGCAAAAAAAATATGACTGCACCGAGATGCAGCCATCAAATTGTAGAAAAAGTGAAATCTCATCGCATAGGATGCAGGGGCTTCGCCATGAGCTGTCAGCGTCAGCGGACAGCGGATTACAATCTCGTCATTTTTG
>CAYNPX010000092.1:0-7117 GCA_964399205.1 uncultured Butyricicoccus sp. | reverse complement strand
GAGCACATGCAAACGCATGTGCTCCTGTTGTAATTGAAATATTTATTCTTCTGCACGACCAAATTCAGCCAGCTGCAGATCGGGATTCTTGTCGATTGCCCAGTTCAGGTTCCACATGCTGGTAAACAGCAGCAGATACCGTCCGCGGTAATCCTGTACGACCTTGCTGTCCGAAGTAATCTTCAGTTCATCCGGCTGGATATCCTCGTTTTCGATCCAGCGCAGGTACTGGTACGGCAGGCTTTCCATTACGATATCAACGCGGTATTCGTTTTTCAGGCGATATTCCAGTACATCCAGCTGCAGTGTGCCGACAACGCCGACGATGACTTCTTCCATGCCGGTATGCGGTTCCTGAAAGATCTGGATGGCGCCCTCCTGCGCGATCTGTTCCATACCCTTGATAAACTGCTTGCGCTTCATGGTGTCCTTCTGGCGGATGCGGCAGAATACCTCCGGCGCGAAGGTCGGAATGCCGGAGAAGCGGCAGTCAAAGCCCGGTGTACACACGGTATCTCCGATAGAAAAGATGCCCGGGTCAAATACGCCGATAATGTCGCCCGCATATGCCTCATCGATAATCGAGCGATCCTGTGCCATGATTTGCTGCGGCTGTGCAAGCTGGATTTTCTTTCCGGCCTGTACATGGAAAACATCCATGCCTTTTTCAAATTTACCGGAACAGATGCGCATAAATGCGATGCGGTCGCGGTGCGCCTTGTTCATGTTCGCCTGAATTTTGAAAACAAAGGCAGAGAAATGGTTATCAAACGGATCGACCAACTCTCCGCGCGAGGTTCGCGCGGTCGGCGGGGGCGTCATTTCCAGAAAATACTGTAGGAATGGCTCTACGCCAAAATTGGTCAACGCGGACCCGAAGAATACAGGGGAGAGCGTACCGGCGTGAACGCGGTCAATGTCAAAATCCTCGCCTGCGCCGGACAGCAGCTCGATATCATCCTGCAGGGTATCCCACAGGCGCTGACCGACCAGCGGCTCCAGCGCCGGATCGTCAATGGAATAGATCGTAGATTTTGCTTCTTTTGTACCTGAGACGGACGCGGCCTCAAACGCCATGACGTGGTTTTTCTGGCGGTCGTATACGCCCTTAAATTCCTTGCCGCAGCCGATCGGCCAGTTGACAGCATAGGTGTCAATGCCGAGTTCCTTTTCCAGTTCGTCCAGCAGATCATATGGGTCACGCGACTCCAGATCCATCTTGTTGATGAATGTAAAGATCGGAATGCCGCGCATAGAGCAGACCTTGAACAGCTTGCGGGTCTGCGCTTCGACACCCTTGGACGCATCGATGACCATGATCGCAGAATCCGCAGCCATCAGCGTGCGGTAGGTGTCCTCTGAGAAGTCCTGATGACCCGGGGTATCCAGAATATTGATGCAGTGATTGTCATATTCAAACTGCAAAACAGAGGAAGTGACGGAAATACCGCGTTGCTTTTCGATTTCCATCCAGTCGGAAACGGCATGGCGGGTATTTTTCTTGCCCTTGACGGTACCGGCGAGCTGGATCGCTCCTCCATAGAGCAGGAATTTTTCTGTGATGGTTGTCTTGCCGGCATCCGGATGCGAAATGATTGCAAACGTGCGGCGCTTTGAAATTTCTGATTTTAAATCTGGCAAAAGATAAAACCTCCGATCGGGTTGTTTCTTACAGGATTACTTTATAAAAAAGCAGAAAAGCGGCGTGCCGATTGGTAGGAGATTCGGCACGCCATACAGTAAAGAGAGAGATATATGAAAGCACAGAATGGGAAAACTGTGCGGTGGCAGGCTGTATAATAAGCCATAAATCGAAGGAAATGAAACTTTTTTGATTCCATTGCCCGTTCCTTGATTACATCTATAGTATACGCAGATTGTCGCAGGAAAACAATGGACAGGATTCATAAAATCAGGAAAATTTGCGCGAGGTTGTGTGTCAAGTTGAACAATCGTCCGCATCCTGAAGACACAGGCAAGGATTTTTCGACAGATTCGACCGATATCGAAGCAAAAAACTATTTACCGCAGGAATCAAAGGTGGTATGATAGAAACTATAAATCCGAGTGGTTTTCGTTGTCCACCCAAGTTTCCGGAAAGGATAATCGGTTCATGCAGAATTTGAAAAAGGAAATTGGCCGGTATGTCCGCACTACGGACTATTTTCTGCTTGTGCTGGCACTGCTGTGTTCCGCGTTCGGTCTGGTGCTGATCTATTCGGCGACCCATAGCATGAACGGCGGCAGTACACGGTATATCGTCATACAGAGCATTGCCATTGTGTTGGGACTGATCGGCTTTGTCGTCCTGTCATACATAGATCTGGAACGGTTCACGCCGATGTGGAGGCTGGTGCTGTTCGTCAATATTATATTTCAGCTTTCTTTGATCTTTTTTGGCTACGAGGATGGCGGCAACAAGAGCTGGCTGCGTTTTGGCGGCATCGGCGTCCAGCCTGCGGAACTGGGCAAGCTGTTGTTTATCTTTACCTTTGCCAAGCATATGAATCTGCTGCGCTACCGGCTCAATCGAGTGAAAAGCCTATTGATGCTCGGTGTACATCTGCTTCTGGTCGTGGCAGCCATTATTATCCCGTCAAAGGATGTAGGCATGTCGCTGCCGTATGTATTCATTGCGCTGCTGATGCTGTTTGCGGGAGGCTTGAGCCTGAAATGGTTCGCCGGCGGCGCGATTCTGGGCTGTGCGGCAGTACCGGTGCTGTGGCAGGTGCTCAACAGCGTACAGAAGGATCGAATCCTTGTGCTGTTTGACCCGACAATTTCGCCGAATACCTACTGGCAGCAGCAGCAAAGCCGCATTGCGATCGGCTCCGGCAAGCTGCTGGGTACGGGCTTCCTGCGCGGCAACCAGACACAGAATAATATGCTGCCGGAAAAGCAGACAGACTTTATTTTCGGCGTTGCGGGCGAAGAATGGGGAATGGTCGGCTGTATGGCAATCGTCATTGCGCTGGTTGCGCTGATTTTCCGCGTATATTATATTGCGTTTCGTGCACATGGGCAGATATCCTCGCTGATTTGTGTGGGTGTGGGGAGTATGCTGCTGTTCCAGACCTTTGAAAATATCTTCATGTGTCTGGGCATTGGTCCGGTTATGGGTCTGACATTGCCGTTCTTCAGCTATGGCGGCTCATCTATCGTCACAATGTATCTGGCACTTGGCATGGTGGCGGGCGTTTCACGGCGCTGCAAGCAGCGCAAGCTCGATGGGCTGCCGGAGACGGAACATACCGTGCCGGAAGAAACCGAGCGCGTCTCTGCGGTTGAAACAAAGGCGGACAAACGGCTGCAAAAATGGGCCGATAAACGGAAAGAAATGCGGAAGAGGACCGGAACCGCAAAGCGGGCGCAAGAACCCTCCGATCAGGGCGAAAAATAAAAATGCCATATGATGGGATTTTTTGTACGTTATGCAGATTGTTCGCAGTAAAAAAACGTGATAGTATAAATCAGGTGTCGAGAGATCGGCGCCTGATTTTTTGCAAAGGATTTTATTGCGATGAAGGATATGACAAAGGGAAATCCGACGAGACTGATTTTACAGTTTGCGATCCCGCTGCTCGTTGGCAATCTGTTCCAGCTGGTGTACAGCCTGACCGATACACGTATCGTGGGCAGCTTTTTGGGGGAGTCCGCGCTGGCGGCAGTCGGCGCGACAAATTCGCTCAATTCGCTGATGATCGGGTTTTTGATGGGGATGACAAACGGTTTTGCGATCGTCACAGCGCGGTATTTCGGCGGAGGCGACCACAGAGGCATGAAAAAGGCGATCGCCGGTACGGTTGTACTCAGCACAGGGACTGTAGCCGCGCTGACGGTGCTGACAGTCGTTTTTCTCATACCGCTGCTGCGTATGCTCAACACGCCGGAGGAGTTGCTGGCGCAGTCCGCCGCTTATTTCCGCATTATCCTGCTGGGTATGCTGGTTACGGTGTTCTATGATGCCTGCGCTGCGACCCTGCGGGCAGTGGGAGACAGCATCACGCCGCTGATTTTCCTTGTCCTGTCCACAGCATTTAACGTGGCGCTCGACCTGTTGTTTATCTGCGTGTTTCATTGGGGCGTGCCGAGCGCCGCCGGTGCAACTGTAATGGCACAGGGGATTTCTGTGCTGATGTGCCTGCTTTTTATCCGGCGGAAATATCCGCAGCTTGTACCTGAACGCGATGATTTTATGCGTTTCTTCCATGATCGTCATGTATTTCAGTGGATGTACAGCACAGGGCTTTCCATGGGCTTTATGCTGTCGCTGGTCAATCTCGGCTCGGTCATTCTGCAAAGCGCAATCAATACGTTCGGCGCGGATATTATCGTTGCGCATACCGCGGCGCGCAAGCTGACGGAGGTATTTATGATGCCGTTTTCTGTGCTTGCGACAACGATGGCGACCTATTGCAGCCAGAACCTCGGCGCAGGTCAGATCACGCGCATCAAGACCGGCATCTGGCGTGCATTGCTGCTTTCGTGGGCATGGTGCCTGATTGTCATTGCGATTGTATATACAGTGGTTCCGACTTTGATTTATCTGGTAACCGGCAGTACGATGCCGGAAATCATTGGAACCGCGACAAAATACTTGCATATCAATGCGATTTTCTATTTCGTTACGGTCGTGATCTCTGTCTTACGTAATTCTTTACAGGGGCTGGGCGATCTGACAACGCCGCTGATCTCCAGCAGTATTGAACTGGTTGGTAAAGTGCTGATCGTTATTCTGCTGGTACCGCGTCTGGATTATATGGGTGTTATTGTATCCGAACCGATCATTTGGTTTATCATGGTCATTCCGTTGATTGCGCAGATGGTATTCGGCAAAACCTTCCGTGTCATGCGGAAAGAAACGCAGCGGGTATAAAATAGATATAGAGGTAAAAAGGGCAGAGGCATTTCAAACAGCTTCTGTCCTTTTCGTTATTATGAAGTTTTTTTCACTTGCGAATAGAATTTGCGGCTGCCTTTCCGGCGATCATACCGGAGCACCACGCCCAGTGGAGGTTGTAGCCGCCGCAGTCACCCGCAGCGTCCAGGATCTCGCCGGCAAAATACAATCCAGGCTGGTAAATGGAGGAAAAATCATCGTGTATCTCATCCAATGCGATGCCGCCGCCGGTGACCTGCGCATGATCCCATGCGAGCGTTCCGGTAACAGGAAAGTTCCAGCCCTTGCAGGCGGAGATCAGCTGGTCGATTTCGTGTTTGCGCAATGTTCCGGCGGCGCGGGAGAGCGGCTGTATGTCCAGCGTTTGGAATATGGCAAACAGGATACGTTTATTGATCAGTCCAAGCAGGAAGGTTTCCAGCGTCTCCTGCGGATACTGCCGGATGCGCTGCCGGATGAGCGCACGCAGCGCGTCATATGTCCAGTCGGGGAACAGGTCAAGGCTGACGCTGTAATCCGCACCCTTTGCAAAGTCCTGCAAACAGCAGGACAGCTGTAATGCCGGAATGCCGGACAGGCCATACTCGGTCAGCTGAATCTCACCCGTTTCCTCTGCCAGCTGAGCGTTTCCGGAAAAGAGCCTTGCGGTGCAATTGACACGAATCCCTTTCAAGCCCTTCAACGCAGGACTTTTGCACTGTAACGGCACCAGACAGGGATACAGCCTGTTATAGTGATGCCCCAGACGCACTGCCATTGGATAGCCGGAGCCGGTAGAGCCTTGCTTTGGCGCGGCCTTCCCGCCTGTGGTGAGAATCACAATATCGGCGCAAAATTCCTGTCCCTGCTCGGTCTGGATGAGCCAGCTATTTTCCTGTGGGATGAGGCGGTTCACCTTGCAGCCGCAGATGATCCGGATCTCGGCGCGCCGGAGCGCAAGCAGCAAAATATCCAGCACCATGGAGGCTTGACGACAATATGGGTAAATACGTCCCATTTCCTCTGTGACGCAGTATAGACCGATTGATTGGAAAAAATCCAATGTGCGGGAGCTTGGCATATCGCTGAGCAGCTGCGCAAGCCGCTCCGGATGCCGCGTATGATAATGCATTGGAGAAATGAATGCATTTGTCAGATTGCAGCGTCCGTTTCCGGTGGCGAGAATTTTTTTGCCGACGCGGTCAAGCCCTTCTAAGATGGTGATCTGCGCATGAGGGTTTTCCTGCGCGGCACTGAGTGCAGCTGCAATGCCCGCCGCTCCGCCGCCGATGATATAAATACGGTTCATATGCCGCCTCCTGTCGTACCAAAAGGATGGTATGATATCGTTTTGTGAAATGTATTTTAAAACTCACGTTCATGTGATAGAATAGGTATTAAGACAGGGCAGGTCAATTGCCGCCCGTATTTTTTTCTTTGTCATTTGGAAGGAGATGTTTTCTATGCGCGTTGTTACCGTGGCGCAAATGAAACAAATTGAGAAACATGCGGATGAAAACGGCGTTTCGTATCTGCAAATGATGGAAAACGCGGGAACTGCCGCATATCGCGCCATTTGCGCCGAGCAAGCGGGTTGGCAGTCGATCACCGTCGTTGCCGGAAAGGGAAACAATGGCGGCGATGGCTTTGTCATTGCGCGTCTGGCAGCGCAGGAGGGGAAGCGGGTTTGCGTCGTGCTTGCGGAAGGACAGCCGGTCACAGCGGATGCAAAAACAAATTTTGATCGCCTGACCGCACTGCCGGTGCATATTTACACACTGGATTCGATAGACAGTATCGCACCGGCGGATATCGTCGTAGACGCGCTGTATGGAACCGGCTTTCACGGTGCGCTGCGTCCCACTGGGGAAAAAGCGTGCCGGCTGATGAATGAATCCGGCGCATATGTTGCCGCGCTTGATCTGCCGAGCGGAACAGCTGCGGACACCGGGACTGCGGCAGAGGGTGCAGTAAGAGCACAGCTGACGATTGCCTTTGATTCGTATAAGCAGGTACATGTTTCCGAAGCCGCAAAGGACTATTGCGGAAAGCTGGTGCTTGCTGATATCGGGGTTCCCACGTGCTGTCATCCGTAAACTGTTAAATTCGTATGTATCCCCATTTTTGAGTAAACTCTGCACAGGTGCAAATAGAGCAGACTATTATGTAGGCGGCAGCGGCTCTGACCGATGCCGCCTTGTCTACAATATAACGCCGGTGGGCTTGGATGTCAAGGCG
>CAYNPX010000091.1:0-7183 GCA_964399205.1 uncultured Butyricicoccus sp. | reverse complement strand
CATAAATAAAGCCCCGAATCGTACTCGCTTCGGGGCACGCTTCGGGACATTTCTTTCGTTTGTTCGGATAGAATCAGATTTCCATAATGACCGGCAGGATCATCGGACTGCGCTTGGTCTTACGGTATAGAAATTCGGACAGATCGTTTTTGACATTTGCCTTGATCGTCGTCCAGTCGCGGATTTCCTCATCAATGCAGCGATCGAGTGCGCGCTGGGAGATGCGGCGCAGTTCCTCCATCAGGTCCTCCGCTTCTTTTACATAAATGAAGCCGCGGGAGACGATATCCGGACCTGCGATCACGATGCCGCTCTCGCTGTCCAGCGTGACAACGACGACCAGCAGACCGTCCTCCGACAGATGCTTTCTGTCGCGCAGCACCGCTGTGCCGACATCCCCGATGCCAAAGCCGTCTACCAGCACCTTGCCGGACGGAACCGGATTGGCAATCCGCGCCGCTTTCGCCGTGATCTCAACCGGACGTCCGATATCCGAGATGATGACATTGCGCGGATTGACGCCCGTCTGCACCGCCAGTTCGCCGTGCTTGCGCAGCATACGGTATTCGCCGTGCACCGGAATAAAATACTTGGGCTTGACCAGCGCGAGCATCATCTTCAGCTCCTCCCGGCACGCATGACCGGAAACATGGATGATCGCGGAACGGTCGTATACGACATCTGCGCCCTTCCTGCTCAGCTCGTTTATCATCTTGGTAACCGACTTCTCGTTACCCGGAATTGCGGACGCGGAAATAATGACTTTATCGCCCACGCCGATCTCCACCTGTTTGTGACCGGAAAACGCCATACGATACAGCGCGCTCATCGCCTCGCCCTGCGAACCGGTACACACCACAACAACCTTGCTCTTGGGATAACGGTTGATGTCCGCAATGTCGATCAGGACATTTTTCGGTGCGGTCAGATATCCCAGCTCCATCGCCACATTCGCAATGTTTTCCATGCTGCGTCCGCAGATGGCCACCTTGCGTCCATGATTCGCGGCGGCATCGAGCACCTGCTGTACGCGATAGATGTTGGAAGCGAATGTCGCAATAATAATACGCTGGTCACAGCCCTTAAACTGTGCCTCAAACGTCTTTCCGACTTCCAGTTCGCTTGGCGTATAGCCGGTACGCTCTACATTGGTGGAATCGCTCATCAGCGCCAGCACGCCTTCCTTGCCCAGCTGACCAAATCGCGTCAGGTCGATCATCTCACCTGAAACCGGTGTGGCATCAATCTTAAAGTCACCGGTGTGGATGATGGTACCGAGCGGCGTGCGCACCGCAAGCGCAACAGAATCCGCGATGGAATGGTTGGTGTGGATCAGTTCGATATCAAAACAGCCCAGCCTGATGTGGTCGCCCGCCTTGACGCAGTTGATCTTGACCTGCCTGGTCATGCGGTGCTCCTCAAACTTGGAATTGAGGATACCGGCAACCAGCCGCGTGCAGTAGACCGGTACATTCAGCTCCTTGAGCACATACGGCAGCGCGCCGATGTGATCCTCATGACCGTGCGTAATGACAATGCCGCGCACCTTGCTCTTGTGGCGGCGCAGGTATGTGATGTCCGGTATGACCAGATCGACGCCCAGCATTTCATTATCCGGAAATGCCAGACCGCAGTCAATGACAAAAATGTCCTGCCCGTACTCCACGACCGTCATGTTCTTGCCGATCTCATTGAGTCCGCCCAACGGTATAATCTTCAGTTTTTCTTTCATATAAGCGTATCACTTTCCTTTTCCATCCGCGCGGACGGCAGCAGCATCACCTCTGAAGCAGGCACAGCAAATAAGCTCTTCCTAATCAATCCACCGAAAAGCTGTTGCAGCGCTGCCACCGCGCAGAGATATCATAAATTTTTTTGTTTCAAATCTATCCGAACACCGCGGAAATCCGTTCTTCCGTCGGTCAAACGTCAAAATCTCTTCCACAGTATAGCACAGTTTTGCAAAATTGTACACCCATTTACCCATTTTCCGTCCCGCGGAACGCACGAAATATTTCGATTTCCCCTGACTTTTTTCGTCATTTCGCAGTCCTTTTTATCAATTCGGCGGCATCGGAACGCGAAAAAAATAACAAATTTCGGGCATATGGCGCGAAATACGGTATGTATTCCGCCTGTTTTGACAAAAACCGCCTGATTTTGTAAAATCAGCCGAAATATTTGTCTCTCCCGATATCCGCCCGAATCCGTTTTGCATTTTCCTGTTAAATGCGGTATACTATTACATATTCTACTACGATACAGGGGATTCATACCATGAAGATTTCAGAAATTTTTCAGACCAAAAAAACGGTCTTTTCCATGGAAATTTTTCCGCCCAAGCAATCCAGCAAAATCGACACAATCTATGATACCATCGAGCGTCTGGGTGACACCCATCCGGATTTTATCAGCGTCACCTACGGCGCGGGCGGAACCGGCACGGGCAGCCTGACGGCAAAGATCGCCTCCGACATCAAAAATACCTATCACATCGAGTCAATCGCCCATCTGACAGCGATCCACTCCACGCGCGCGCAGGCGACAGAGGTTTTGAAGGAATTTCGTGACATGGGCATCGAAAACATCCTCGCGCTGCGCGGAGACCTGCATCCGGAACTTCCGGTGCCGGGCGAATTTCAGCACGCCAGCGACCTGACGCAGTTCATCTCCGACTTTGGCGGCTTTGATATCTGCGGCGCGTGCTATCCGGAGGGGCATCCGGAATCTGCCGACCTTGTCTCCGATATCACCAACATGCGCACAAAGATCGACGCCGGCGCGACCCATCTGATCTCTCAGCTGTTCTTTGACAACAACGATTTCTACGCGTTTCTCGAACGCGCCAAACTCGCCGGCATCAACGTGCCGATCGAAGCGGGCATCATGCCGGTTATCAACAAGAAGCAGATTGAGCGCATGGTATCCACCTGCGGCGCAAGCCTGCCGCGCAAGTTCGCGCACATGGTTTCACGCTATGAAAACGATCCGGACGCGCTGTTTGACGCGGGCATTGCCTATGCCGTCGACCAGATCATTGACCTGATTGCCAGCGGTGTAGACGGCATCCATCTGTATACCATGAACAACCCGCGCGTTGCACATATCATTTACACGCGCATCCGCAAGGTACTGGAGGCATCCAACAAGGCATGACACTGACGCTCGACCGCACGGAAGTCCTGCGCTACATGGGGCATCACGGTGACGATGCCCATATCACACAGATCGCGGACTGGGCGATCCGGCGCATAACAGAGGTTGCGGTTCCGCGGTGGAAATGGGTCGAATGTGACCTTGACGCGCTGCCGCTGTCCGGCGAGGACATCCGGCGGCACCTGACCGGCTGTGACCGCATGGTCGTGCTGTGCGCCACACTGGGCGCTGCCGTTGACCGCGAGATCCGCCTGACGGAGCACCGCAGTATGCTGCGCGCACTCGCGCTGGACGCCGCAGCAGGCGACGCCATCGAAAAGGTCTGTGACGCCGCCGAGGACGAGATCCGGTTCCGCATCGGACAGAGCGGGCGCTATGTCACAGGCCGGTATTCCCCCGGCTACGGGGATCTGCCAATGACGATACAGCCGGACATCCTCACGCTGTGTGATACCGCGCGCCGTATCGGGCTTTCTGTCACGCAAACCAATATTCTCACGCCGCGCAAATCGGTCACTGCTCTGCTCGGCGTATCCACGCATCCAGTCAATGGACGTGGACGCGGCTGCGGCGCCTGCCGTCTGTCCGCGAACTGCCCCTATAGAAAGAGAGGAACGCACTGTGGATCTTAAATCCCATATTTCCGCCGATTTCCTCATGCTGGACGGTGGCATGGGCACCATGCTCATGGAAGCCGGTATGCCGGCAGGCTCTCTGCCGGAGCTGATGAACCTGACGCATCCGGAGATCATCACAGATATCCACCGCCAGTATGTCGAAGCGGGTACCGATATGGTCATTACCTGCACCTTCGGCGCAAATGAAAAAAAAGCGTCCGGCTGCGGGCATGAGATCGAGGAGATCATCACCGCCGCAGTTGCCAACGCGCGCGCCTCCGGCGCAAAATTCGTCGCACAGGATATCGGTCCGATCGGCGAACTGCTTGCACCGATCGGTTTGCTTGAATTTGACGAGGCGTATGATATCTTCGCCCGCCAGATCAAATGCGGCGCGGCGTGCGGTGTGGACGCGATCTATATCGAAACCATGACCGACCTGCTGGAAACCAAGGCCGCTGTACTCGCCGCGCGCGAGCTGACCGACCTTCCGGTATTCGCAACGCTGACCTTTGAGGCCTCCGGCCGCACCTTCCTCGGCGTCCCGCCGGAAGCCGCCGCGCTGACATTACAGGGTCTGGGCGTCAGCGCCATCGGCATCAACTGCTCACTCGGTCCGAAGGAGATCCTGCCGATTGCAAAGCGGCTTTCCGCTGTCGCGTCTGTCCCCATGATTATCAAGGCAAACGCCGGTCTGCCGGACACCTCCTCCAACACGCTGTCCTATGACATCACACCGGAGGATTTCGCGCGTTATGTGCCGGATTACCTTGATCTCGGCTTCACAATCTTCGGCGGCTGCTGCGGCACTACGCCGGAATACATCCGCCGGATGCACGCGGTCATTGAAAAAGCGGACTTTCATCTTCCGGAGGACAAGCATATTGCCGCGCTTTGCTCCGGTACGCGCTATGTGCCGATCGACGGTGTCCGCGTCATCGGCGAACGCATCAATCCGACCGGTAAAAAGCGGTTTAAACAGGCGCTGCTCGATCATGATATCGACTACATCATCGATCAGGGCATGGATCAGGCAGACGCCGGCGCGGACATTCTCGATGTCAACGTCGGTCTTCCCGGCATTGACGAGCGCGAGATGATGCTGGAGGTCACACGTGAGCTGCAAGCCGTTATCAATCTGCCGTTACAGCTGGATTCCAACATCCCGGAGGTGCTTGAGCCGTCCCTGCGCCACTACAACGGCACGCCGATGATAAACTCCGTCAATGGCGAGGAGGCGAGTCTGAACGCCATTCTCCCGCTCGTCGCCAAATACGGCACGATGGTCGTCGGTCTGACGCTGGACGAAAACGGCATTCCGCCCACAGCGGAGGGGCGCGTCGCCATTGCGCGCAGGATCGTCAGCCGCGCGGCGGAATACGGCATTGCGCCGGAGCGCATCGCCATCGACTGCCTGACACTGACCGTATCCGCAGAACCGGCCGGCGCGATGAATACGCTTGCCGCCCTGCGTACCGTCAAACAGGAATTGGGCGTCAAGACCTGCCTCGGCGTATCGAATATTTCCTTCGGTCTGCCGCAGCGCGTCAAGGTCAACTCCCATTTCCTCGCAATCGCGCTGGAGGACGGGCTGGATTTCCCGATTATCAACCCGAATGTACCGGAAATGATGCAGGCCGTTGACGTGCACAACCTGCTGCACCAGCGCGACCCCGGAAGCCAGCATTATATTGAAACCTATGCGGCTCCTGCGGAGGCTCCCGAAAACCCTAAGTCGTCCTCACCCAATCAGCCAGACGTGCGCACCGCCATTTTAAAAGGTCTGGGTGAGGACTGTGCGAAAGCAACCCGTGCGCTGCTGGAAACGACCGACGCCCTTGATGTTGTTTCCCAGTATCTGATCCCCGCACTCGATACCGTCGGCGATTTGTTTGAGAAAAACAAGATGTTCCTGCCGCAGCTCATCCGCTCCGCGGAATGCGCCCAGCAGGGCTTCGAGGTTATCCGCGCGCATATGGCAGCGACCGGCGGCGAATCTCCGAAGGCGGAAAAGGTCATTCTCGCCACAGTCAAGGGCGATATCCACGACATCGGCAAGAACATCGTCAAGGTCGTCATGGAAAACTATGGCTATCAGATGATCGACCTCGGACGCGATGTCCCGCCCGAAACCGTGGTTCGCTGTGCGCTGGAGCAGGACGTAAAGCTGGTCGGTCTGAGCGCGCTGATGACGACCACGCTCGGCGCGATGGCGGATACCATCACGCTGCTGCGCGAGAGCGGCTATACCGGAAAGGTCATGGTCGGCGGCGCTGTGCTGACGCCGGATTATGCCGAATCCATCGGCGCGGACTTCTACTGCCGCGATGCGAAGGCGTCTGTGGACGCCGCGCGTCAGACCTTCTCGTAACCGGTAAAATTACAAAACCATGACAGCCCGACGCGGACGGTCTGAACCCGTTTCTTCCGCGTCGGGCTGATTTTTTCAAAATAATTCCACGTTTTTTTCGCCAATTTTGCCAATAATCATGACTTTTTCTTGTGTAATACTTCTGAAATTTTCTATTTCTGTTCAATTTTGTTTGACAAGCCAGAAATATTCCTGTAAGATAGATTACAGAACGGTAACGCATTCGTAACAAAATTGATACCAACTGCCGGACGGCAGTTTCATGAAATTGAAAATCTATTTTTGAAAAGGAGTTTATTTGTATGTTTCAGAAGCTAAAGAAATGCATCATGATCGCCATCACCGGCGTTGTACTTACTGCCAGCCTGACCGCAGGCGCGCTCGCAGCCAATGTTACCGCAACCACAAGCGTAAATGTCCGTGCAGGCGCAGGCAACAGCTATAAGGTTGTCACCGTCCTCAAAAAGGGACAGACCGTTTCCACCTGCGGCTCCTCCGGCAACTGGACCAAGGTCACCGCAAACGGCAAGACGGGCTACGTCTACAACAAATACCTGTCCTCCAGCGCGTCCGGCACCTCCACTACCGCTTCGAGCAAGTCGACCGCATCGAAGAGCAGTTCTTCTTCGAGCAGCTCCTCTTCGAGCAGCAAGACTTACATGGGCAACTTCAAGCTGACCTTCTACGCGGGCGATTCCACCACCGCTTCCGGCAGAACCCCGCGTGTCAACCATACCATCGCTGCTGACACCTCCCTGCTGCCGATGTACACAAAGGTTTACATCGAAGGCTGGGGCACCTACACCGTTGAGGATCGCGGCGGCGCCATCAAGGGCAAGAAGATTGATATCTTCGTTTCCAGCAACGCTGTTGCAAGAAAGTATGGCGTAAAGTACGCGGATGTTTACATCGTGAAGTAAAACATAAAGTTAAACATGACATACAACAGACCGGCACAGGGAAATCCCTGTGCCGGTTTTGGCTTGTCAACCAAATGCAGGCATTTGGTTGAGATTATGCAGCCCGGTGCGCGCACTCG
>CAYNPX010000090.1:0-7345 GCA_964399205.1 uncultured Butyricicoccus sp. | reverse complement strand
CACGGTTTTGGTGTGCCCCATACAGGGGCACACCAGAGATTGGGAATAAATAAAATAGATAGAGTGAGCGAATGTAAATTACAGGTTCGCTTTGAGGAACGCCTCCAGTGCGGCAGCAGCCTCCGCTTCCTGCTCTCCTTCTGTTTCGACGGTAATTTTCTGACCGCCCTTGATGCCAAGCCCCATCAGGCCGAACATTTTGCGGGCATCCGCGCGTTTTCCGTCCTTTACAACAGTTGTTTTACATTGATATTTTTTTGCTTCTTTGACAAACATGCCTGCCGGACGTGCGTGAAAGCCCTCCGGGTCGGTGATGGTGTAAGAAAATGTCTTCATGTGTTTTTTCTCCTGTATTTTTACTTTAAACGGAATTCCAGCTTTCCGTTTTTAACATGATACGATCAATTCCCAGTTTGTTTCTGCCGAAGCCAATAAACACTCCGGCAGCTTTGAAGAATGAAAAGTTGAGTGAATTGGAAGAATCAACTTTATTTACTCCAATTGCGGAGTGTGCTGTCAGAACCCTCTACAGAAGCTTTGAGAATTTATTGCATTTTTTGACGACACAGGGAAGATAACGTGTGTCTATTTCCCTGTGCCGTCATAAACAAAGAGGAATTATTAGAGAAGTCGATTATATATTATATATTCGGATTCTTGATCGTGGTAATGCCCTCTGCACCTGCGCTAATAATCAGGTCTGTAGTGTTGAGGAAGAAACCAGTCTCAACAATGCCAAGCATATTCTTGAGAAAACGCTCCATCGCTTTGTAATCCATTCCAAATTCTGTATTATCATAATTGGTATCCAGAATATAGTTATGGTTGTTGGTCACGTAGATTTCTTCACCCTGCATGCGGAGCTTCGGGACGAAGCCCGCTGCCTCCAGCTTGCGTACCACATGCTTGTAGCCAAACGGTGATACCTCGATCGGCAGACCGAACGCACCGATCTTCTCAACCAGCTTAGAATCGTCACAAATCCAGATGTTATACTTTGCGCTCATTGCGACAACCTTCTCGCGGAACAGCGCACCACCGCCGCCCTTGATGCCGTTAAACTTGGGATCCACCTCATCAACACCATCAATGCAAATATCCAGCTCCAATGCATCATTGGCATCCAGAAGCGGAATACCAAGGCTTTCTGCATACTGCGTGGATTGCACAGACGTCGATACGCACTGAATATTGAGGCGCTCCTCGTGGACTCTCTGTCCCAATCTCTCGATCAGGAAATGTGCTGTAGAGCCGGTACCGATACCGACGAGCATACCATCCTTGACATAGCTGGCAGCCTCATAGCCTGCCATTTGCTTCGCATTCATAACGTTCACCTCACGATTGTGATTACTCCAGATTGGCATGATTGCGCTGCATCTGCTTTGCTGTATCGCTTCCCCCAACCATCTTCATAATCACTGCGTCAAAGAGAATAAGGAGTGTTTGTTCAAAAAGGCTTCCCATCGGCTGTTTACTGTTTCCTCCGCCTGCATATTTGGAATCTGCTTTGACGGAAACCGTAACATCAAAATTGTCACTTAAATAGGATTTCGCATCCGATGTAATAATGCCTAAGTCAGCGCCGATTTTTCTGGCTGAATCGGCATAATCGCATACACTTTTGGTCGTGCCGGAGGACGAGGCAAGAATCAACAGATCGCCCTTTTGTATCGATGGCGTCGTGGTCTCGCCTACTACATAGGCGTTCAGTCCCATCTGCATCAATCTCATTGCCAGTGTTTTCACCATAAGTCCTGATCTGCCCGTGGCATATACAAAAATTCTTTCATGCGCACGAATTTTTTCGATCAGGTTATCCAGCTGCTCGTCAGAAATCAAATCGAGCGTTTTATCCAACTCACCTAAAATCAGACTTGTCTCCTTATTGCTCATACTGTCCTCGGCCTCCTATCAATCATCCCACTCAGGGAACAGCATTACCTTGCCATACTTGCTCGGATTTACCATGATATCATCGAGAATCTCCGGGCCCTTGCTCAGCTTTTCACGATGGCTGATAATGCTCTTGATATCCACTGCATTGCGGGATAATGCATCTGTTGCGGTTGTCCACTCTTTTCCCGGGAACGGTGCAGAGACGACGCCAAATGCTCCTCTGACGATCAGCTCGTTGCGTGTGATCTTCTCGAAGTAATTTCTCGGCATATGTACATCGCCGTACGGAAGTCCTACGTATACGACCTCTCCGCCCTTTTTCGGGAGAGAAAGAACCTGTCCGGCAGTAATTGGATTGCCCGCACTTTCAAATGCGATATCAACGCCTCTGGGGGTGTATTTGTCAAGTGCCTCACGCGGTTCCACGTTAGAGGTGTTGATTACGACATCCGCGCCGAGCGCCTTTGCTTCCTTCAGCTTGTCCTCATTGATATCAAATGCGTATACCTTTACGCCGAAGAGCTTTGCCCAATGAATCAGCATTGCGCCGATCGTTCCGCAGCCTACGACAGCAACCTCATTTCCCATTTGGATGCTTGTCTTAAACAGCGCGTGAAGCGCTACGGTCGACGGTTCAATCAGGGCTCCCTCCTCGTAGCTGACATTATCCGGAAGGTGAACCAGATTCTGCGCCGGCATCTTTGCATATTCTGCAAATCCGCCGTTTTCCAGCGATCCGATCGCATAGAGATGCTCACATTTTGCAAAATCCGCAATCTTGCAGTAGTGACATTCTCCGCAGACGATCGACGGACACGCAGCAACGCGCTCACCTACATAGTGTCCCTGCGGATCTTCACCGACCTCAATGATTTCACCTGCAAATTCATGTCCCCAGATTGTTCCGGGAATGTACGGTCCGAGCTTTCTATAGCGGGCATAGTCCGACCCGCAGATGCCTGCCGCCTTTACCTTAACAATAATATCGTTCGGTTTTTCAATCTTCGGATTGTCTACCTCAACGTAGCGCAAATCCTTAATTCCATATAACGCTAAGCCTTTCATTAAAATGCCTCCTGCATACTTGTGTGTTCATTGTTTTATCCAAGAATACCAGTTGCTCCCAAAACAAGTCCGATGACAACCAGAATGAGCATAACCGTTGTAGATTTCATCTGCTTATTCTTCAGCAGATGGAAAGTCAGCATGGTAATTGCCAATGGTACGGCTCCCATCAACAGATTGTCCAAAATGTCAGTCTGTAATGCCAGAGATGCCTCTCCGACTTTGATGGTCATGTCAGAGGTTGCCGATACATAGCTTGCGGTCAATGAACCCAGAACCGTTGCGCCCATAATGGATGCCGCCTGAATGATCTGCTTCATTTTGCCGCCGCTCAGGATTGCCTCAACGCCTGATTTACCTGTAGCATATCCCTTCATATACATGAAATATGCAATCGGAAACATAACTGCGCACATAATCAGTGCAAAGATAATTGCGCCAAATACATTTCCCTGGGATGCAATACTAATACCTACGGCAAGCGCAATCGGCTGCAGGGTTCCCTGCCAGAGTGTATCGCCAATACCCGCCATCGGTCCCATAAGACCTGTCTTAATGCTGTTTATTGCCTCGTCATTGATGTCCGCGCCATTTGCACGTTCCTCTTCCATAGCAAGAACCATACCGTTGATGATGCCACCAAAATGCGGTTCTGTATTATAAAAGCTCATGTGGCGCTTCATAAATTTCTTCTGCTCCTCCGGATTGTCCGGATACAGCTTTGCTGGAACGTGAGACATTGACTGCAGGATACCACTGGCCTGCAAACGCTCATAGTTGTAGTTGGAATGTGAGAAAAATGTCCATTTCAAAAACGCTATCAGCACGTCTTTTTTGCTCAGCTTAACCTTCTGTTCCATGATAATCTCCTTTCCTATGCCAATTTTTCACCTTAGATGAAGTCTTCATCATAATCATCCGATGCAGCTACAGCAGCTGGTGCTGCTTCGGTCTTTGCAATAATGTCTGTGTAGATAAATGCTACGATACCAGCAATAATTGCAATTGGCATTGTCGAAAGTCCGAGATAGACTGCGATGATAAAGCCGAGAATGTACCACAGCAGGATGCCTGGCTTGCTGATTGCACGCAGGTTCATTGCAATACCGATTGCCGGCAAAATGCCACCAATTACCTGCAGGGTTTCAAGCGGTCTTCCCTCCAGCACCTCGATCAGCTGTACAACGACATCCGATCCATAATAGCATCCAAGGGCAACCGGAATCGCGCCGATCAGAAGCGCGATGACCTGCGGGGGCACAACATGAAGAAAAACAGCCTTTCTCATATTGCCCTCATCGACCGCCTTATCAATCATATGAACAATACCAACGTCAATCGTCATATGTAATACCCAGATGATTGTTCCCAGCAGTCCAATCGGTACAGCCATGGCAATCGCCGCCTCAGGATTGACTCCTGCCGCCATAGCCAGCGCAGTTCCTAACGTTCCTGCAAGACCCGGGTCTGTCGGAGGCGCTCCGCCGGCAGAAATATATGCAATAAACGGGAGCTGGATTGCCGCACCGATAATTGCACCCTGCACCGGATCACCCAAAATAATACCTACGATTAAGCCCGATACCAAAGGCTTTTGAAGGATGGTACTTCCCAAAAGTGTACACCATGGAGTTCCGTTAATTCCAAGATAATACAGAAGGCCAATCAAAATTGCCTGTATGAATGAAATTTGCATGTTTTTTCCCTCTTTTATCTGTCCGTGCCGTAACTTATAAAAGTCCGGCCACATCTACTCCTGAATCCTCTGCAATAATACGAATCTCTACCTTTGTCCCTGCATCAACGATCTGTTTCAGCATTTTTCTTTCTTCCTCAGAAGCGGAGATATTCTTGTAAAACTTCTCCCGACCAGGCGCAGCACCCATTCCGCCAATATTGAGGTTTTCAAATTTCACCCCATGCTCCATCATTTTTATAATGGTCGCAGGGTATTTTACCAGAATAATAACTCTGTCCTCTGGCTTAAAGCCCTTGCCGGTAAGGCGTGCTGCCGCTTTCTCTGCGGAAAATACACCAAGACCAACATTTTTCGGAACCGCATTCTTCAAAACGGTCTTGAGAAACGGATCCTCTGCGGACTTATCATCTACAACCATGATTTTTGTGGCGCTCGTATAATTAAGCCATGATGTCATTACCTGTCCATGAATCAGTCTGTCATCGATTCTTGTCAATACGATGTTACTCATACTACCTTCTCCTTTCCAATACAATAGTTGTTAAAACTCATCGTCATCCTCAGAATTCGCATCAGCCATCATTTCCTTGAATCTCTCATGCAAAAGATGCTGTTCTGCTTGTCCCGCTTCGGCACACAAATCACACAGTTCATCAACAGTGCTTCCCTCTCTCGCAAAGAACGCCTGAATAATCATCGGCAAATTTACGCCAGAAATTGCTTTTACCTCAGGCTTATCATTCATGAGCTTCATGACAGCATTGGACGGGCTTCCACCCAGAATGTCGACAAACACCATAACGCCGTCGCCTTCATCCAACTCCTCATAAGCCGTGCGGACCTTTTCTGTGAACGCATCAATTCCATCACCGTGATACAAACCAATCGTTCTGCATTTGTCCTGCTTACCTGCTATCAATTCCGCTGCGTTTAAGAGACCTTCTGCAAAACCACCATGTGTCGCAATTAAAATTCCTATCATATTCTCACCTCCCTCTTGTCTCCTGTTCAATTGCTATGTCTCTATTATACGACAATCTGATTGAAAATGTTTTCGGTTTTCTAGGTCTGAAAACATTTTCAGATAGATTCTCTCTCCATTTTTGAATGGAATCAGCAAAACGGATAACGGACAAATCCACATACTGCAAAAAAGATATAAGCACTGCATCAGGATAAGGGAAAATTTCACTACGAGAATACCAGCATATGAAGGAATTACTGCGTCAGATTAAAAATACTGTCACTCAGCCAGACGCAAATGGGAATTTATCGGTGATTCCTCCAGTTTCTATAACCGTCAGCGCGTCCACTCCAAAAATAAAACTGGCACCACTTGAGCTGCGGTGCCAGTATGTTCCTTTATTTTTTCATATTCTGATATGCGGGGAATTTTGTATTATTCATACAAAAAACTTCCGGTCAATCCCTGTCATTATTTGTATAATTACCTGAAAATGAGTCCTTCTTGATTTTCAATGTAACATTCAAACCCCTTTCTGAAAATCATTTATGATAGATTTTCTTCGCTTCCTCGTTTTCAGATACCGTCCTCCAGCATAAGATAATCCACCAATGTCCTGGATATAATATGTAACGGCAATCGGGACACAATGTTATAGCCTTCTATAATATTATGATTTTCCTTTCCGCCAAGAACCATATAATCTGAATACTTTTCCAGCGAAGTTCCTGAAACGCAGCAACATGTAACCACTGTGCAGCCATTTCCCTTCGCATACTTTGCCGCAATCTCTAACTCCGGCGTGCTATTTTTCACGGAAAATATCATCACCAAGTCATCCTGCTTAAATAATTTATAAGATATTCTGAGGATTTGTGAATCTGACAGAACATAGGCATTATAGCCGAGCATCTGCAGTTGGAACTCAAAATCTCTCGCAATTAGTGCCGTCGTGCCTCGGGCAATCACATATATCTTCTTTGCAAATTTTATGTGGCGTATCACACGGAGAATCATATCTACGTTCATTGCCTCTAACGTGTTTTTGCACTCGGTCAATGTACGCTCAAAAATCTCGTTTACCACCTTCTCATCGGCAATATAATTCATCTTAGCAGAAACACGGTACTTCAGCTCTGCTATGCCACTGTAGCCCGCTTTTCTGATCGCCCGGGATACGGTAGCCGGCGATGTAAAGCTGGCATCCGCAATTTGATTGATAGAATAGTCTGGTATTTGTTTCTCATTTGAATTCAACCAAGAAATAACAGCCTTCTCTGACAACGTAGTATTCTCTATCATTTCCTCCGTCAATTGAATCATCATACACCTTATCTCCCATCTTTTTTCAATGAACAAAACACTCTCTATTATATGATATCATAGTACTATGCTTATTTACAATTGCAAATTTTCGTAAATCGGGAAAATATCTACATACCGATTATCGACGGTGAACCATCGAGATAAATTAAAAAAATAATAACATCTTGTCAAGGAATCCGTAGATTGTCGAAATCATTTTGACCTCTACGGAGTTTTCTGTCAGGGAAAGCAGAACCGGCACCGCTGGAAGGCGGCAGGATTCCCCTACCAGAAGACGCTGGATGAATTTAATAGTCTGCGCCGCAGAGTGCAAAGTTCTTTTCAAGAATGCTGCTACTTCGTTCTCTTTTGCAAAGACATATCATCCTCTATAGGCTTCTGAAGCGATTTCA
>CAYNPX010000089.1:0-7374 GCA_964399205.1 uncultured Butyricicoccus sp. | reverse complement strand
TTCTGTCGGGCACGCGCGCAGCGCGTCCAGCAGATAGCGGTTATTAAAGCCGATTTCCAGATGCGCGACCTCGCCGTCGTACACGTATTCATCATACGCTTTTCCGATTGTCGTGATGCAGCTCAGCTTGAGCAGTGAGCCATCAAATTCCATGCGGATCGGATTTTTGAGTTTTTCCGAGACGATCAGTGAGACGCGCTCGATGCTGGTGATGAGCTGTCTGACATCCGCTGTGATTACAGCGGCGGCATCGGTCGGGATCGCCGCGCGATAATTGAGAAATTCGCCCTCCAGCAGCCGTGTGATGAGGATGGTATCCCCGATCCGGAACAGGATGTGCCGCGCGTCCGGATAGATTTCCATTGTTTCGTCGGATTCGGTCAGAATGCGCTCGATTTCACGCAATGCCGCGCCGGGTACGACGAATCTGGTATCTGCGGCGGCTGTTTCCAGCGTTTCGCGGCGCACGCTCAGGCGGTAGCCGTCGACAGCGGCAACAGTCAGCCGGTTGTTTTCCAGCTCGAACAGGCAGCCGGTCAGAACCGGCTTGGTTTCGTTGTCCGAAACGGCGAAGATTGTCTGCGCAATCATGGATTTCAGCATATATTGCGGCAGGATGACCGGATTTTCACTGTTTTCGACTTTTGGCAGCTGCGGGAAATCCCTGGCGTCTGACGCCACGAGATTGAACATTGATTTGCCGCAGCGGATTGTCGTCAGGAGGGTTTCGCTGGTTTCGACATAGACAATGTCGTCCGGCAGCTTGCGGATGATGTCGCCGAACAGGCGCGCGTTGAGCACAGCTGTGCCTTCCTGTGTGACGACCGCGCCGATCTTGACGCGGATGCCCATGGACATATTGTAGCCGCACAGCGTCAGAGAACCGTTCGGTTCCGCTGTGAGGAGCAGCCCCTCGAGCAGTGCGATTGTGCTTTTGCTGCTGACTGCGCGGGATGCTGTTGTAATGGCTTCCTGAAGAATGGATTTTTCACATGAGAATTGCATGGAGCGCCTCCTTGGTATGAATGATGTTGCATTCTGTCTGCTGATGGGGTTGAGCGGTTCGGAATGTCTGACGTCTGATGGGTATAATTGACATCTCTCCGGAATAGAATTGTATTTTAGTAGTAGTAGTAGTAAGATGGAAACTGTGGAAAACCGGCGCAAACGCCCTGATGGCGGGGTTTTGCGCGTCCACAGCGGGCTGTGGGTAAATCGGGCCGTTTGTTGAAAAATGAGGGGTGGGAAATTTTATCCACAGGGACGCATCCACAGTACACAGACGCTTGTGGATAAAATTGACGGTTTTCTGTCACGGTCCTGCATGGCGCGGATGTATATTTATGCAGTTGATATGCAGGGGGTTTATCCGCGGATGTTTGCCTTGAGTGTTTTGATGATGTTGTCCATCTCGCTGGTTTCCTTGAGGTATTTTTCGATTTTGTTGATGGAGTGCAGGACGGTGGTGTGGTCGCGGGAGAATACCTTGCCGATTTCCGGCAGGGAGTAATCGGTCAGTTCGCGCACGAGGTACATTGCGACCTGCCGCGGGAGCACCATGTCCTTGGAGCGTCCGCTGCCCTGTAATTTTTCGACCGGGATGCAGTAGTAGCGGGAGACTTCGCGCAGGATCATTTCCGGCGTCGGGTTGAGTCCGGGGTTTTCTTTAAAGATGTCCGCGACGGCTTCCTTTGCGAGCGTGAGGTCGATCTCGCGCTCCATCAGGTCGTGCAGCGCCTTGATCTTTTTGACGGTGCCTTCGAGCTGCCGCACGTTGGAGGTGATGGTCTTTGCGATGTAGTCGACGATTTCCTCCGGCAGGCTGACGCCGAGCGATTCCGCCTTGACGTGGATGATCGCCATGCGCGTTTCGTAGTCCGGCGGCTGGATGTCCGCGAGCAGACCCCATTCAAACCGTGTTTTGAGGCGGTCCTCCAGCGTGTGGATTTCCTTCGGCGGACGGTCGGAGGTCAGCACGATCTGCTTGTGCGCCTCGTACAGCGCGTTGAACGTGTGGAAAAATTCTTCCTGCGTGCGGTCCTTGCCCGCGACGAATTGGATATCGTCCACGAGGAACAGGTCGGCAAGGCGGTATTTGTCGCGGAATTCCTGTACCTGCCCTTCCCCGATGGCGTTGATCAGCTCGTTGGTGAAGTCCTCGCCTTTGATATAGACGATGCGGAACGACGGGTGGTCGCGGCGCACGACGGACGCGATGGCGTACAGCAGGTGCGTCTTGCCAAGACCGGACTGCCCGTAGATGAACAGCGGGTTGTAGTTTTTCGCCGGGTTGTTGGCGACGGCGGTGGCTGCCGCGTGGGCGAATTTGTTGGATGAGCCTACGATGAACTGTTCAAAGGTGTATTCGTTTTCCGGATAGCTGTTGTCGGCGATGGGCGCGGGCGTTTCGCCGGTGGTGACAATGACGTCGATGTCGGCGGAGAACAGGTCGCGCAGCGCGTCTTTGATGGTGATGAGATAGCGCTGGTCAATGATTTCTTTTTTGAATTTATCCGGCGTGTGCAGCAGCAGCGTGTCATCCTTGAATTCGACGGCGGTCAGGTCGTCGAACCATGCGTCCAGTGTGACCGGCTGCAGGCGCTTTTCCAGCAGCGTCAGCACTACCTTCCAGATATCGCCAGGTGTGTTCATATATTCGATTCCTCTTCCTGCTTGTTGGTTGCGGCGTCCGGGTGCGGATACCGATACATATTCTATAATACCACCGATTTTCCACCGTGTCCACAGAGTTTTCCACAGCTTCCACAGAGAAACTGGAAAAAAGGCGGCAGATGACGGAAAAAACAGCTGATATCGGGAAATAATGATTGACAATGTCCCGATCATCCGCTTATAATGTATTTCGTACACGCACGCTTTAATTTCAATTGAACGGTAATGGAGGTGCAAGCCACTATGTTGAGAACATATCAGCCGAAGAAGCGCCAGCGCAGCAAGGTGCATGGTTTCCGCAAGAGAATGGCGACCGCAAACGGCAGGAAGGTTCTTTCGCGTCGCCGCGCACGCGGCCGGAAGCGTCTGAGCCTGTAAGTTGAACGAGCAGATGGACCGCGGGGCGGTCCATTTCTGTTATACATCAGGATTATCCTCTCTGTATTTTACAGACGGCGTGATTACAATTCGGATGGGCGGGGCGCCGGAAAACAGACCCGCCTGTCAGCTCCGGCAGCAAACGAATGAGCCGGAGATGGGAACTGCTTTTCCCTGTGCCGCGGGCGTGCGCGTATGCAAATGGGACAGGCTTTGCAGTTCCGCTGTGGAATCGGAAAAGGAAGTCGGGCGATGAAGGGTACTTTAAAGGAAAACCGCGATTTTCGCAGGCTGTACACCCGCGGGCGCTCCGCGGCGGCGGACTGCCTGGTGGTCTATGCGCTGCGCAACCGGTACGGCGCCGGACGGCTGGGCATTACGGCGGGCGTCAAGCTGGGCACTGCGGTACAGCGCAACCGCGTCAAGCGGCTCATCCGGGAGGCGTACCGCCTGCACAGGGACGAGCTGCGACCGGATATGGATATGGTCGTTGTGGCGCGCCATCGTGCGGTGGACGCGCCGTATGCGCACGTGGAATGCGCTTTCCTGCGCTGTGTCAGGCAGCTGGGACTGCGGACGGAGCAGAAGCGGGAGGAAACGGTATGATGAAACGTATCCTGCTTGCCGGAATCCGGTTTTACCGTTCCGCAATTTCACCATATACCGCGCCGCGATGCCGGTATACGCCGACCTGCTCCGCCTATGCGCTGGAGGCAATTGAGAAATACGGCGCGCTGCGCGGCGGCTGGCTCGCGTTCCGACGGATTCTGCGATGCAATCCGTTTTCGCATCACAATCCCTATGACCCGGTGCCGTAAACGGAGAAACTACTATTTTACCCACTTTGGAGGATCAAATGGGAAACTTTTTTGGAATTATTATTGTCAGACCGCTCGGTCTGATCCTGATGGCGATCTTCTCGCTGGTGCAGAACTACGGTCTTGCGCTGATTATCTTTACGCTGATCGTCAAGCTGATTCTTCTGCCGTTTATGTACAAGCAGAAGAAGAGTATGAAGAAAATGAACCTTGTGCAGGCGGAATCGGCAGCGCTGCAAAAGCGGTATGCCAACAACAGGGAAAAACTGAACGAGGAAATGACCAAGCTGTACGACCGCGAGGGGATTAACCCGACGGGCAGCTGCCTGCTCTCGTTCATCACGCTGCCGATCATGATGGCGCTGTACTATGCCGTGCGCCAGCCGATGACGTACATGATGGGTCTTTCCAACGATACGATCTCCAAGATCGCGGAGGTGCTGGGCACGACTTACGACAGCTCTGCGGTTTCCGGTCAGATCGAGCTGGCAAAACTGGTCAGCGACAATTGGGACAAGGTGTCCCAGTTCGCTTCGGACGGTCTGGTCAATATCAATTTTAATTTCTTTGGGATTGACCTTTCCGCGACGCCGCAGTTTTCGCAGCTGAATATTCTGTGGCTCATACCGATCCTGTCGGGCGGCACGGCGCTGCTGTCCTCGCTCGTCATGCAGAAGCTGCAGAAGGTGCAGAACCCGAATATGCAGAACAACCAGAGCGCGCAGATGAATTCCACGATGAATACGATGCTCATCCTGATGCCGCTGATGTCGGTATGGATTGCGTTCACGCTGCCGTCTTCCATGGGCGTTTACTGGACGGTAAACAATGTTTTTTCCATCGTTCAGGAATTTGGACTGACGTGGTACATTTTGAGGTTTGACAAGGCGGAGGACGACGAAAAGACCAAGGAGCGCAAGCGTCGCGAGGCGGCGCACCAGCATCGTCTGGAGGAACAGGAGGAGGCAAAGAAAACGGGCACGCAGGTGGAATACCGCGGCGCCAAATCGGATAATGTCTCCAAAAAGAAGCTCAAGGCGCGTGAAGCCGAGGAAAAACGGCTGAAGGAGAAGGAAACCGCCGCGCGCGCCGCTCAGATCAAGGCAGAGAAGGAAGCTGCGCGCAGAGCCGGCAAACAGGCTGGCGATGAGTAACGAATGGGACGGGAGTAAGGAAGCATTATGACAAAATTTATTGAAAAGGAAGCCGCTACGAGAGACGAAGCGATTCAGCTGGCGCTGGCTGAACTTGGCATGGATCGTGACGATGTAAGTGTAGAGGTTCTCGAAGAAGGCAAGAAGGGCTTCTTCGGCATCGGCGCAGTGCCGGCGCGCGTCCGTGTTTCGTATGAGGAGAGCACACCGGAGGCGGAGGCGAAGGCGTTTGTCGACGGTCTGCTCGAACGCATGGGCATCCATGGCGAAGCCTTTCCGGAAGTGCATGAGGACGGACAGATTATTCTCGATATCCGCGGAGAGGATATGGGCGCTGTGATCGGCCGCCGCGGCGATACGCTCGACGCGATCCAGTATCTCACCTCGCTGACCGTGAACCGCGGCAAGGAGGAGCATATCCGCATTGCGATTGATACCGAGGGCTACCGCGCGAAGCGCGAGGAGTCGTTACAGCGTCTCGCGCGCAAGATGGCGGGAAAAGTGCTGAAATATCACAAGAATATGACGCTGGAGCCGATGAATCCGTATGAGCGCCGCATCATCCATGCGACGCTTCAGGATTATCAGGGCGTCACGACTTATTCCACCGGTACGGAGCCGAACCGCCGTGTCGTTGTCGCAATGGAGCGCGGTCCGCGCCCGCAGAAGCAGCGCGGCGGCTACCGCAGCAGACCGCCGAGAAGGTACAACAAGGACAGCCTGGAGTGAAGCGTTACCGCCCGATTGAAATGGAAATGAGGTCGATGATATGAGCAAGACCATTGCCGCGATTGCAACGGGACCTGCTGCCGGACCGATTGGAATTATCCGCATCTCCGGACCTCTGACCCTTGCGATTGCGGACGAGGTCTTTACGCCGCAGGGCGGCGGCGTGATGTCTGAACGCCGGAACCGGCTGCTTACCTACGGTGCGCTCCATGCGCGCGATGGCAGTGTGATTGACCGCTGCCTGTGCTGCGTGATGCACGCGCCCAATTCCTATACCGGTGAGGACATGGCGGAGATCCAGTGCCACGGCTCGCCCGCGATCTTATCCGAAACGCTGGCCGCGCTGTTTGCGAACGGCGCGGTACAGGCCGGTCCGGGGGAGTTCACGCAGCGCGCCTTTCTGGCGGGCAAGCTGGATCTTTCCGGCGCGGAGGCAGTAAATGACCTTGTGACGGCTGCAACGGCGCAGGCGGCGGAAAATGCCGCCGCACAGCTGGATGGAGCGGTAGGTTCGCGCGTTCGTGAGATACGGCAGTGTCTGGTCGATCTGGTTGCGGAGTTTCTCGCGGTCGTCGATTATCCCGATGAGGAGATCGACTCGCATCTGTTTGACAGCGCGTGCGAGATTCTGCACAACGCGACGAGAAGTTTATATGATCTGGCGGAAAGCTATGAGCGCGGGCGCATCCTGCGCGAGGGTATTCCGTGTGCCATTCTAGGCAGACCGAACGCCGGAAAGTCCTCCCTGCTCAACGCGCTGGCGGGCTTTGACCGCGCGATTGTCACAAGCGTTCCCGGCACGACGCGCGATGTCATTGAGGAGACGATCCGCATTGGCGCCGTTGTGCTGCACCTGTACGATACCGCAGGGCTGCGCGATACGCAGGACCCGGTGGAGAAAATCGGCATTGACCGTGCGATGAAGCAGGCGCAAGCATCCGCGCTCATTCTGGCGGTATTCGATTCGAGCGATGCGATTTCGGATGATGACCTGATGGTCATTGCGCGCACGCATGGCAAGCGCACAATCGCTGTGCTCAACAAGAGCGATTTGCCGTCCGAGCTGGATGTGCAGACAATCGAGCGGCATTTTGAACATGTCGTTTCGGTCAGCGCAAAGACCGGAGAGGGTCTGCGGGAATTGTATGATCTGATCCCGCGGGTCGTCGGTATGGACGGTATGCAGTTTGACGGCAGCGTAATCACAAACGCGCGGCAGGCTGCGGCGCTGGTGCGCGCGGCGGAGCGCTGCGAGAAGGCATTTGTCGCCGCGCAGCTGGGTATGACGCCGGACGCCGTGGTCATGGATGCGGAGGGCGCGATCGCCGCCCTTGGCGAGATCACCGGACAGGCAGTGCGCGATGATATTGTCGCTACGATTTTTGACAAATTCTGCGTGGGAAAATAAAACGAGTATGCCATTCCGGATGGAGCAATCTGTCCGGAATGGCGTTTTTTCCGAGTTTTTCCGATCGGCTTCGTCCGGTTCCGCCTTTGCAGTTGGTTATGGGTTTTCCACATTTTACACAGAGTTATCAACAGCATAAACTGTGCGTCCCGCAGAAAATTTGTTGGATATTGCAAAAAATTGTAAACTTTTTTTGGTGAATATGACGGGAGTT
>CAYNPX010000088.1:2794-7625 GCA_964399205.1 uncultured Butyricicoccus sp. | reverse complement strand
AAAACCGGTCATTGCCTGCGGGCAGTGACCGGTTCGTGATTGAATCATTGTTGCGACAGAGGGGCAACCTGACGGACCTTTTTGTCCGGCAGGTTCGCAGTGCGCGGGAGCGCACCACAAAGGTTTTTCTTGCCTGTTTTACTTTTCCTGAAAAGATAGTAGCCAATAATCAATTCGCAACTGAGTAATTGCTGCGACAGAGGGGCAACCTGACGGACCTTTTTGTCCGGCAGGTTCGCAGTGCGCGGGAGCGCACCACAAAGGTTTTCTTTTGCCTACTTTTCTTTTCCTTAAAAAGAAAAGTACGGAAAGTACGGTTAGATGAGAAGATCAGTATTGCGGTCGTCGCAGTACTTATGCAGCGTAGCGCGGACTGCGCCCGGACCGGCGATCAGCTGGTTGAAGAAATCGACCACGCGGTCGCCGCAGCCGACCTCGAACATGTTCAGACCGAACAGTGTACGGTCGGACAGGATGTCATACAGCTGATCGTAGTCAGCGTCACCGCCGCCGAGCGTGATGCCGGACAGACGCGCTTGCAGCGACTCCAGCATCGGGTCCGGGCTGACCGTCATCGGATCACCGTTGTCATCCACACCGAGCAGGTAGCGCAGCCAGCCGGCGATGGCAAGCGGGATAAAGCGCAGACGGGAGACCTTGTGCATCGGCACCGGAGAGTTGTAATAATTACTCAGAATCTGACCGTAACGGGTGATTACCTTGCGAGAGGTATCTGTCATAATACGCGCACAGGTATCGTTCAGGTAGGGGTTCGGATAACGCACGGTCAGAATCTCGTGAACAAATTCATCCGGATCAAGTACGCCGGGGTCAGCGCCGAGCGGCAAACATTCCACGTGAACGAGGTTGGTGATAAATGTACGAATATCGTCATCCCGAACGGTGCAGTTGATGGTTTCATAGCCGAGCAGCGAGCCGTAAGCCGCCATCGCGGTATCCATCGGGTTCAGCGTGGAGCACGCCTTCATTTCCATTGCCTTTTCTACAATGCGGCCGGAGGTGAAGATAATGCCGAGCTGCTCAAGAGGCGGATGCCCATTCGGGAACAGATCTTCGATCAGCAGATATTGCGGAGATTCCGTGTTGACGAAGCAGGCAACTTTGGAACCCTTTGCGGTGACAACCGGATTGACCTGTTCCAGACCATCCGCACGCAGGATGGCTGCAATCTTTGCGTTCGGGAACGGCGTGATCTTGTCGATCATGGTGCGCGGGAATAAAACCTGTCCGGTCAGATAGGAAAATTCGGTGGCGTTGATCTTGCCGTTCTGGAACCAGTTGGTGACAATCCCAATGATAGCGCGCTGCAACCGGTGACCGTTGTTGGAGCAGTTATCCATAGATACCAGAGAGATTGGCGTGGCACAGGTATGCATACGGTACAGGCACAGGCTTGCCAGCTTGCCGAGGAAGCTTTGGCAGTTTGACGGACCGTTAGCCATGTCCGTGGCGATGTCCGGATAAAAGTTCTTGTCCGAACCGCGCAGATAGTATGCCTTTTCGGTAATGGTCAGCGAGACCATTTGCAGCGATGGTTTTGCAAAGATTTCACGCAGACGATCAAAATCTGTGCTCATCTTAATGGATTCCGCAATCGAACCGACAACCTCCTTTTTCAGTGCGCCGTCCGCATACAGCGTCACGCAAATGGACAGGTCGTCAAAGGGGCGGTATGCCTTGTCAAGGATCTCCTCGTCATATGCTTCACAGCAGATGATACCCTTGTCAGTCAGACCGGCAGTCAGCATACGCTGCGCCAGCACTGCGGGAAAGGCACGGAAGATATTGCCCGCGCCGATGTGCAGCCAGACCGGATTTTCCGTTGTTCTGGCACGCATAGCCTGAATATCATATTCCGGAAGGCGATAACCCTTCCAGTTTACCCTTTTTTCCAGGTTTTCCAGACTCAGTTTCATTCTAAACCTCACCATTCCTTTAGCATTTCATTAAAAAGATATCAAGATTACCTATAGTATAGCAAACATTTCGGCACATTTCCAGTCGAATCGCACAAAAAGTGAAAGAGTCCGTATGAATTTTCGGCATACCCTCCGAAATGCGTCAGTCCGCGCCCTCCGGTCTGGTATTGACAACATTCCAGTCGACCGGTGCAATGCCGTGTTCATACAGGAACTGGTTCGCTTTTGAAAAATGCTGACAGCCGAAGAAACCGCGGTGCGCCGACAGCGGCGACGGATGCGGGCATTCGAGAATCAGATGCTGCGGTTTTGTAATCAGTTCTTTTTTCTTGCGCGCGTTCGCGCCCCACAGCAGGAACACCATCGGTGTTTCGCGTTCACCGAGCAGCGAGATGACGCGGTCGGTCAGCTGCTCCCAGCCCTTGCCCTTGTGGGAATTTGGCTGTCCCTCGCGGACTGTGAGCACAGTGTTCATCAGCAGTACGCCTTCTCTCGCCCATGGAATCAGACAGCCGGACTGCGGGATAAAGATACCGATGTCGTCATGCATTTCCTGAAAGATATTTTGCAGCGACGGCGGCATGGGAACGCCCGGACGGACAGAAAAACACATGCCATGCGCCTGACCGGCGCCGTGGTATGGGTCCTGACCGAGAATCACGATCTTCACATCCGAATAGGAGGTATATCGCAGGGCGTTGAAGATGTCCTTCATCGGCGGGAAAATGCGCTGTGTGCGGTATTCCTGTTTTAAAAAATCGCGCAGCTGCCGGTAATAGTCCTTTTCAAATTCCTCCGCAAGCAGGGCATCCCATTCATTTCCGATATTGACCATAGGTGTTCGTTCCTTTCGTTGTTCTACAGATAGTATAGCACATTTCGGGTGACTGTAAAACTGTAACCAAATTGTAGTTGTATTATTTTCTCAGCCATGTTATACTAACTGTACTAGGAGTGATAGAACACTTGTAATATTTCGGAAAGGAGGCAGGCGCATGATTCATCTGGATTTGCACGACCCGCGGCCAATGTACGAACAGGTTGTGGAACAGCTGGAGATGCTTGCAGCCAGAGGTGTATTGCACGCTGACGAAAAGCTGCCGAGTGTGCGCCAGATGGCAATAGAGCTTTCGTTAAATCCCAATACAGTGCAAAAGGCGTACAGTGAGCTGCTCAGTCGGGATGTGATCTATTCCGTGCGCGGCAAAGGGAATTTTGTTTCAAAGGACTGCACTGCGATCCGGCAGCGAAAGCTGGAGGAAATACGAGGGCAGATGACCGACCTGCTGCGGCAGGCACATGAATTTGGCGCAACCGCAAAGCAATGCAACGCAATGCTACAGTCATTGATGGAGGTGGAGGAAGTATGATCCGTGCACAGGCGGTACACAAGAGTTTTGGTACCATACCGGCGCTGGATTCCGTGACGGCAGAGATCCGAACCGGTTCGATCTATGGTCTGATCGGTTCCAATGGCGCAGGTAAATCGACATTCCTGCGTATTCTGGCGGGCATCCTAAAGCCGGACAGCGGAACAGTCACCATTGACGAGCAGGATATTTTTGAGAATCCGGAGATCAAGAGCCGCTGCTTCATGATCTCTGATGAACAGTATTTTTTCTCCGGCTGTACGCCGCGGGATATGAAGGATTACTATAAAACGATCTATCCGCATTTCGATGTCGATCGCTACCGCACCCTGATGAATAATTTCGGGCTGGATGAAAAGCGGAAGATACGTACCTTTTCCAAGGGCATGAAAAAACAGGTCTCTGTGATCTGTGCCGCATCGTCGGGCGCGGACTATCTGTTTTGCGACGAGACTTTTGACGGGCTTGATCCGGTCGCGCGGCAGGCGGTAAAGTCTATCTTTGCCGGAGATGTGGCGGAATTTTGCGCAACGCCTGTCATTGCCTCGCATAACCTGCGTGAACTGGAGGATTTCTGCGACTGCATCGGTCTGCTGCATCGCGGCGGTATTTTATTCTCGCGCGATCTGGATGACATGAAGCTGAGCATTCAGAAGATCCAGATGATACCGGATCAGATATCCGGCGAACAGATGCTGCGGGGAATGCATGTCATGAGCAGGCACATGAGCGGACGCATGTTGACTGTTACGGTGCGCGGCTCCAGACAGGAGGTCGAGGAGCGTATGCGCGCGGGTAGGCCAATCTATTATGAGATCATCCCGCTGTCATTGGAGGAGATCTTTATCGCTGAAACGGAGGTGAACGGCTATGACGCAAAAAAACTCATCCTTTAAGTTCCGGACACTGGTGGGGAACTGCTGCCGCAGGCAGGCCGCATTGTTCACGTTGTCGGCGGTTGCCATGATCGCGGCGCTGCCGATCTATATGATCCTGTTCATCCAGTCAAATCTGCGCTATTATGAGCCGAGCATTGCATTGGAACGAAACAGCATGGTGATGAATATCCGCGACACGCTGATGACGGGCAGTCCGGTCACGCTTGTGCTGATTGCACTGGCAGTCATTGCCGGTATCGCCATGTTCCGCTATCTGCATGTGCGCAATCAGACGGACTTTTTCCATTCGCTGCCGATCACACGCGGCCAGCTGTTTGCGTCGCATACGTTCTGCGGCATTCTGGCCGTTGTTCCGTCGTATCTCATCGGAACCGCGCTTTCCTGCGCCGTATGCGCCGCCTATGGCTTTGCGGATGCCATTGACATGAGATTGCTTGCATATTCTGTTTTTGCGCATCTGGCGGGATTTTTGCTGGTTTACGCTGTGACAATTCTGGCGGCTATCGTCAGCGGACATACGCTGGTCTCCCTGCTGGTATGCGCATGGTTCCAGTTTGGTCTGTTCGTCGGCTGGGAGGCGATCAATCAGCTGTTCTATGTCCTGTATCCGGCGCGCGCTTTC
>CAYNPX010000088.1:0-2694 GCA_964399205.1 uncultured Butyricicoccus sp. | reverse complement strand
TGCTGGCTGCTGAATAAAAAACGCAAGAGTGAAAATACCGGTCTTTCTATCGCGTTTCCGATCATTGAGCAGCCGTTTAAGCTGTACATGGTGACCGTGATGGGAATTGCCTGCGGACTGGTATTCCAGACAACGACCATGAACTGGTATGTCATGTTCCTCGGTATGGCACTGGGCGCTCTGGTGACGTCGTGCATCGTGGAGATCGTCTATGATCTGGATTTCCACAGCCTGTTCCACCGCTGGCGCAGCTTCCTGGTGTATGCCATCGTGTGCGCAGCCGTACTCGGCTGTATGGCGATGGACGTCACGCACTGGAACAGCACAGTGCCGGACAGAGAGCAGATTGTCGGCGCCGAACTGCGTTCCAACAAGGAAGAATGGGATTGCGGCGCATACGGTTACTCCGATGATGACTACGTCGAGGGCGGCAATATTACATTGTGGTCTTTGATATACATGGTTGCAGATGTAACGCAGCTTGATGTGTCAACAGGGGAAGATGCGGTTCTTGAGCCGCTCCGATCGGATACGGCGATCGATGCCATTTACGACTCTGCGATGATCGGCGCGGAGGCGATGAAAGGCGACAGGAGCAGTATTGCCAATTATGAAAATCAAGGCTATCGGGTTGTGTTTACGCTGAAAAACGGAAAGACCTTTGTCCGTCAGTATTATATGCCGGATGACACCGCACAGCTGAATAAGAACAGCGCGACCGTCCGCTTCTCGCAGGAATATCTCGATACCCGCACGGCGGCGGCGCGCGCCGCAGAGGATTCCTTTCTGCCGGCGATGCTTATCATAAAGAATTACGCCAATGCGGAGCAGAGCACGTGTGACACCATTCAGCATACGCCGGGCATGAAAAATATCCTGGGAAAACTCAAGACGGAGTCCATGGAGCTGACGCAGGAATATGTTGCCCAAAATTTGCCGATCCTAGTGGTTCGTGCCGTCAATCAGTATTATGAGGAGTGGGACTGGAATTCCCTGACAAATCTGAACACAGGCTCTTACTATTATGGTGAGAATATTGAGGTCATCGATATTCCGGTGTACGCCTGCGAAACAGATACGCTCAGGATCCTCAAGCAGTACGCGCCGGAACTGGAGACCGGATATGGTTCCGCAGAACCGTTGCGTGTGACCGTAGAGTACTGGTCCGATGCTGATTATGTCACAAAGGACTATGAGGACGCTGCAACGCTGGCGGATTGTCTGGAAAACAGCTATCCGTGTGTATTGGATAGCGTGATCGACCCGTTATTCTCCAATCGTTCCGATCTCTCGTATGTTCACCTGATGATGACGGACAGCACAGGGCTGGATTGCTACTATTATGGTGACGATGACAGGCTGCAAATGCCGGCAAAGGCGGAGAAGGAACAGCTTGCGGCAGATCAGACCGATGATGCGACGTTGGGTGTCATCGGCGGAGCGGACGGTCCGACCGCGATCATGCTTACCGGCTGGGCGGGGACTACGTCAGGAACCGCGTTTATATGTGTTGCCGGACTGGTTGTTATCATTGCATTGCTGATATTGGTGCGCCGGCTGAGAAAGCGCCGCAAGAAGAAGTAACATAAGAATACGGTGACAACTGTGCCCTCTCTGCCGCTGTCGGAGAGGGCATATTTTCTTTGTCAATTTATGGGTACAGAAGGCAGAATCCCACCAATTTCCAAATAAAAGCGGAGAAATTGACACAATTGTTTGAAGCGGGACTTTACAAATAGTTATAAAACCGATATACTATAAATACTGGACGCAATCTGCCCCTGTGTATCAGGGGCGGCACGTATGATTTTGAAAGATGGGGCAAACAGAACATGGCAAGTGACTTTTCCCGTACACTGGCGCTCCTGCGCCGCGAAAAGAGAATAAGCCAGCGGACAGCGGCAGGGGATTTGCAGGTTTCTCAGGCACTGCTCAGCCACTATGAGAATGGTTTACGTGAACCCGGCCTCGGTTTTGTTATACGCGCTGCGGATTACTACGGCGTGTCCTGTGACTATCTGCTGGGACGCAGCATGTCCCGTGACGGGAGTGCGGCTGTGCCCGTTTCCGCAGAAGGCGGAGAGATAGAGGATACGGCTTCCATGCAGCGCAGACTGATCGAGGATTCCGCAGATATTTTGTTGGATGCGGCCGCAAAATCCGGCTCTGCACAGCTGCTGGAGGAGGTCACGGCATATCTGTCTTTGGCAGAGTACAAGCTGTTCCGATATTTGTATGCCGCAGACAACGCAAATCCGCCGGAGGCATTCCGCACATCGGAGGAACGGTTTGATGCGTTGTGTGATGCGCGGATGAAGCTGACCGAGCTGCGCATTCGCTGCGCGGCAGCAGGCGGCGGCGCGCTTGGCTTGCGGGAGGAACCGGCGAATCTGCCGGAACTGTCGCTTGCATCCCTTCCGAATACGTATCCGGGGAAAGCGGAATCATTGCTCCAGGTCCTGCAAAAAGTGTCTGATTCCATTGAGAAATTCGATAAAACAACAAAAAACAGGAAGTAGACAGCTCCCTGAAATTTTTCAGAAAACATGAAAAAATTTGAAAAAACTTGTTGACAGATCGGGGAACTCATGGTATTATATAACACGTCGCTGAGAGATACAGTGAACGGCAAGGGCACGGCACGCTGGTGTAGCTCAGTTGGTAGAGCAGCTGATTTGTAATCAGCAGGTCGGG
>CAYNPX010000087.1:0-7665 GCA_964399205.1 uncultured Butyricicoccus sp. | reverse complement strand
TCTTTGCAACATTGGCAATGGGAGATTATCATGGTCCGGTATCCATTGAAGTGGAGGACCCGTCTATGCCGAATAATCTGGTGGCAATTCAGAAATCTGCGAAGTTCTTGAAGGAGACAATGCTTTCCTGATAAAAATGGAAAGAATACGGTATAAAAAGCAAAGAAAATTCTGATTTAAGGAGGAAATGACTATGAAAATCGCATTTGACGGAAGCGCATTTTGGGAAACCGGTATGACCTACGAAGAGCAGTACGACGTTGTCGCACGTGCCGGCTATGAATATATCAATCCGTATAACGCAGACTTTCCGGGCTTCTGGAAGCGTCCGAAAGCGACCAATGAAGAAGTCCTGTGGCATAAAAAGGCGATTGCGGATGCAGGTCTGAAGATCGCTTCGCTGACCACCGGCTTCCACTGGCAGGATCCGGACGAATTTGTCCGTCAGTACGCGGTGGACTGCTGGAAGCGCATGTTTGAGATCGGTGAGCTGATGGACATCCGTGTATTCAACACCGAGCTTGGGCCGGGCAGAAACAATCCGGAGCTGTGTGAAGCGAAGCTGATGCGTTCTCTGGATGAGCTGGTTCCGATCATGGAGGAGAAGGGTATCCGTCTGGATATTCAGGCACATCCGGATGACTTCTATGAGCATAACAACGATGCATATGACATCATCCGCTACTATGACAGTCCGGCACTGGGTTATCTGTACTCTATTCCGCACACCTTCCACTATGACGGCGGCAAGGGCGATATCGAGCATAACATCAAGTATGCGCGCAAGCATCTGAAGCATGTGCTGTTTGCCGATACATACAATTATACCAAGCTGTTCCGTTACAACTGCAATCCGTCCAACCTGTATGCGGACGGTACGGTTCGCTGCCATGCACATATCGGATATCTGGGCGAAGGCGATGTTGACTTTGAACGCATCTTTAAGACGCTGCGCGAGATCGGCTTCAACGAGCAGGAGGACACCATCGCAACCTTCAATCCGCTGGGCTTCCCGGAGCGGGCAATTTCTGACGGCGTCCGCACCAGAGAGATCATCGAGAAGAATCTGGTCGGCGTGCCGAGCATTACGGAACCGATGCCGGAGGGCTTTGGTATCTACGCAAGATAAGTACGGCTAAACTATCACAGGCGTGATATTTAGTATAAGGCGGCACCGCGCAATCCGTTCTGAAAAGCGGCCCCCAGAATTTTGTTCCGTAAACTTGGAATACATGCCGTATTCCCGCGTTTGGTTACTGTTTTCCGGTGAATTCGTTCTTGTCGAGCTGTGTGGTGCAGTCTGAAAGGTTTCTCCTTTTCTTTATAATTTCACATATCGGGGAGGAAACCCTCTCATTCCTCCCCGAGCCGGACTATGGCAGACGTTTTTGGGTTATGGGAGACCAGAAAAACGACAAAACTGTCATTTTATGGAAGTACAACAAAGATTTGTTATATAATATAACAAATCGAGCGAGAATGATGGAGGTAATGTATGAAAAGTAAAAGACTTCTTGCGCTTCTGGCAGCGGGCGTACTGTCTGCGGGAATGCTGACGGGCTGTGGATCTTCCTCTGACAGCGGAGAAGGTTCCGCGGCATCCACCGGAAGCTCGGAACAGAAGGGAACCATGACGCTGATTATGTCTACACGTGATGACTTCCTTTCCACATTGGAATCTGCGGCACTGTCTTATGCAGAGCAAACCGGCTATAAGCTGACCTCTCAGGACGCGCAGAATGATGCGGCAAAGCAGATTCAGTATGTTGAAACTGCGGTCAATGGCGGCGACGCGGCGGTTATCGTCAATCCGGTCGACTCGGATGCAGCGCAGTCTGTTGTCGATGCGGCAGGTGATACGCCACTCGTATTTGTAAACCGTGCACCGACGGATTATCATGTACTGGATGCTGAAAATGTTGGCTTCTGCGGTTCCAATGAGACTACCGCCGGCTATTTCCAGGGCGAATTTCTGTCACAGTATTTTAAGGATAAGGGACAGCAGGACATCAAGTATATTCTGTTGCAGGGCGAACTGGGACAGGTTTCTCAGATCAAGCGCTGCGAAGGCGTTTTGCAGGCGCTGAAGGATAACGGCATCAATGCAACCTCCGTTGTCGATCTGGCCGGTAAATATGACCGCGCCGAAGCGATGAACAAGATTGCGCCGGTTCTTACTTCCGGACAGGAATTTGACTGCATCATTTCCAATAATGACTCTATGGCGCTGGGCGCAATTGAGGCATGTGAAGCTGCGGATATTGACCCGTCCACCTTCCCGATCGTTGGTATTGACTGTACAGCAGACGGTGCGCAGGCTGTATCCCAGGGCAAAATGGCTATGACGGTTTATCAGAACCCGCTGGGACAGGGCAAGGGCGCAATTCAGGCAGCTTTGAACCTGATTAACGGCGATCCGGCAAATAAGGACACAGAATTTATCACGGATGATTCCGGCGAATCCTATAGTGATTCTATTGTATGGATTGCATTTGAGCCGGTAACCGCTGACAATGTAGCTGATTATATGTGATGATATCTTTTTATTGTAACTTCTTCATTCCGGGGCATTGGGATTTCCTGATGCCCCGGATTGTTTTATCTGTTACATTGGACATGGATGATATCGGGCAGGCAATCAAACGCCCAGTGTATGCGGTTCGGCATGTACTGGGCGTATCACACAAAAAGCACAAATAGAACTTGCTATTTTTGGTTAAAAATGATATACTATTCATCAAGGTGTGCAATAACGGATGATCCGTCAAAGGACGGCGCGACAGATCCGCGAGCCTTGCGGCTGAGCTGCTCCGCCGTGCGCGGCGCTGAGTGCGCGCGCGTCAGCGTATCCTCATCCCGGCGGCACGCCTCCAGACGATAAATGCGGAAGCCCTCGTTGGAGAACTTTTCCTCGTATTCCGTCATGATGTTGTCAAAATCGCTGTTGTGCAGGTCAAGGCAGATATTCTGGACGAGCCAGCCGTAGCCGCATATTTCCTCCAGCGTGAACTCGAAAAAATGCTGGTTATCCGTCTTTAAATGAACCTGTCCGTTTTTGGCGAGCACGCAGTCGTACAGCGCGAGGAAGTTGGCGTGCGTCAGGCGGCGCTTGCGCTGGCGGTTCGGCGGCCACGGGTCGGAAAAGTTGAGATAAATGCGGTCGATCTCGCCGTCCGCAAAGATATTGGTCAGACCGGCGGCGTCGAAGTCAAGGAACCGCAGATTGGGCAGCTTGCGCGCCATCGCCTTTTCGGTCGCCATGACAAGGGCGCCCGGCTCGCGTTCGATGGCGAGGTAGTTAATATCGGGATTGCGGGAAGCAGTCTCTACGATAAAGCGGCCCTTGCCGCAGCCGATCTCCAGATGCAGCGGGTTGGCGTTGCCAAACAGGGTGCGCCACTGTCCCTTATGTACCTCCGGGTCGGCAATCAGGACTGCCGCACATTTTTCCAGACGGGTGTCCAGATTCTTTTTCTTGCGCATACGCATGGGGATGATCTCCTCCGTATTATTTTATGTATTTTTATATCATAGCAGTTTCAGACGTAACGGTGTAGCTGTGTTTTGATTATAGCGGAAACGCCGTTCAAATGCAATTCGTTTGCAAAATAAATCATGAGAATGGGTGTTACTATGTTTGAACGTTCCTGCGGCGTATTGCTGCACATTTCCTCCCTGCCGTCTCCGTATGGCATCGGAACGATGGGCAAGGAGGCGTATCGGTTTGTTGATTTCCTGCGTGATGGCGGGCAGACCTATTGGCAGGTACTGCCGCTGGGTCAGACCGGCTTTGGCGATAGCCCATATCAGTGCTTTTCCGCCGCGGCAGGCAATCCGTATTTTATCGACCTCGACACATTGGCGGAGATGGGTCTGCTGACCGAGCAGGATCTGCGCGATGCCGATGTGGAAAAGACGCCGGATGCTGTGGATTTTGGCGCACTGGCGGAGACGCGCTTTGTTGTCCTGCGCCGCGCCTTCGAGCGTATATCCGCACCAATGCGCGGAAAAATGGAGGCATTCCGCTGGGATAACCGCGACTGGGTGGAAGATTACGCGATGTTCATGTCGCTCAAGAAGTATTTTGACCAGAAGGCGCTGTGGGACTGGGATGACGAAGCGATCAGGCGCCGTGAACCGGAGGCAATGCGCAAATATGCGTTTGAGCTGAAGGATGAAATTGATTTTTATGTGTTCATGCAATATCTGTTCTTTGACCAGTGGGAGCGTCTGCGTGCGTATGCAAACAAAAAGGGAATCCAGATCATTGGCGATATTCCGATCTATGCGTCGCCGGACAGCTGTGATGTTTGGGCGCATCCGGAGATGTTCAACGTGGATTCCGGTCTGCGTCCGCACGGCGTGGCGGGCGTCCCGCCGGATTATTACTCCGCGACCGGTCAGCTTTGGGGCAACCCGACCTATAATTGGAAGGTCATGGAAGAGGACGGCTACAAGTGGTGGATTTGGCGCGTGCGCCGCAATCTGGAGCTGTTTGACGTCACACGCATCGACCATTTCCGCGGACTCCAGGCGTACTGGGAGGTACCGGCGGGAGAAGAGACTGCGATCAAGGGAAAATGGAAAAAAGGTCCGCGCATGAAGCTGTTCAAGGCGATCAGGCAGGCGCTCGGCGATGTGCCGATCATTGCGGAGGATTTGGGCGATGTTGATGATGCGGTGCGCAGATTCCTCAAAAAGAGCGGCTATCCGGGGATGCGTGTCATGATCTTCGGTATGCGCGCGGATGAGAGCAACGACCACATTCCGTTCAACTGGCCGAAGAACTGCGTCGGCTATACGTCGACACATGATTCCGAGACGATTGTCGAGCAGATTATGGATAAGTGTACAGAAAAGGATCGCAAATTTGCGTATGAATATCTGCGCGCCTCTGAGCGTGAGCCGCTCGGCTGGAGCGCAATCCGCACAGCGTATGCGTCGCCCGCCGTGATTGCGATGACGACGATGCAGGATGTACTTTCGCTGGGGGCGGACGCCCGCATGAATACGCCGTCTACTTTGGGCGGAAACTGGAGCTGGCGCGTGCGCCGCGAAGCGATCAATTCCGATGTGTCCGGTTTCCTGCGCCGCGCGGCCTTTGGCGGCAAGCGCCTCAATCCATTGACGGAATAAGAAGGAATGTTATTTGAAGAAAGCGATTATTTTTGATCTGGACGGCACGCTGCTCAATACGCTGGGCGACCTGCGCAATGCGGCAAATGAAGCGCTGCGCGTGCGCGGACTGCCGCTCCGGTCAGCGGAAGAGGTCCGATGCTTTATCGGGAACGGCGTGCGCAATTTAATGCGCCGCTGTTTGCCGGAGGGCACAGCGGAGGAAGAGATTGACGCCGCGTTGGCGGATTTCAAGCGGTATTACAGCGCGCATTTGCGCGACAGTACCGTGCCCTATGACGGCATACCGGAGCTGCTCTGTGAGCTGCGCGGACGCGGGATCAAGGTCGGTGTGCTGTCCAACAAGCTGGATTCTGCCACGCAGACGCTGATCCGGCACTATTTCCCCGGTCAGACGGACGCTGTGCTTGGGGAGCGGAGCGGCATCCCGCGCAAGCCCGACCCGACCTCCTGCCGCATGATCCTGCGGCAGCTGGGCGTGCAGCCGGAGGAGGTATTATATGTCGGAGATTCCGGCGTCGATATGCAGACCGCGCGCAACGCGGGGCTGACGGCGGTCGGCGTGACATGGGGCTTCCGCAGCCGGACGGTGCTGCTGGAAAACGGCGCACACGCGCTGGTGGATTGTCCGGCTCAGATCTTGCAGCTGCTGTAGCGGCGCGAAAAATTTCAGATTGTTTCTGCCGGCGCGGCTTCAGAGTGGGGAGGCTGTGCCGGCTTTTTTTCATAGAGAAGGAAAATTTATAAAAAAGCGATTCCGAAGCGCACAGCCGGTTATGGCAATGCGCCTGACGATGAAACCGGTGACAGCGACGGCGGTCAATCCGTCAATCTGCCGTCTTCCTGTCCGAACAGCGTCTGCACGAGCTTGCCGTCACGAATCAGGAGGACGTGAACCGGCGTAAATTCCTGAAAGCACAGACGGATGACATTTGCCGCGCCGCGTGAGGTTCCATCCCACAGGACGAGGACATAATCGCTGGACTGTACGATCTGTAAATTGCGCTGCAGCGGTGCGCTCTTGTGATATACTTCATATTCCGGACGATAAATACGCAGCGGCAGATGATTGTTGCTTGCATACGCCTCCGCGATTTGATCTGCGCCCTCCGCACCGCCGGAAATGATCTCGCTCGCGCCGCGCGGAATATAGCGTAAAGCGATGGCATAGGCATCCATTGTAACGGAACGCGAGCCGACGATTGCAACGCGCATGGCAGTCCCTCCTTTTTTTGTCTGACACCATTACTATATCAAAAATTTTTCAATTATACAATAGTGTGCGCCACGCGCAGGACATTTCCACGGCAGGATACAGCCGGATAGAATGGTCTGTTGCTGCCCGTCCATCCAGACAAACACATGCATGTGCCTGTCGAATCGTGGTCAATCTAAAAAGGGAAAGGAGAGGATGCGATGAAAAGATGGGGCATGAAGCTGTGGAGCAGCTTTCTGGTCGTATGCCTGGTGCTGCCGTGCACCGCACAGGCGGCAGGGGAAAAGCTGGTTCCGCTGGGTGTGCCTGTCGGCGTGCGCATGACCGCGGCCGGCGTGGTGATCTCGTCGCTTGTTTCAGTTGACAGCGCCGCAGGCAGCGTCAGTCCGGGGGCACAGGCAGGATTGGAAGCCGGAGATATTTTGCAGACAGCGGCCGATGAGACGCTGTCCTCCAGCGAGCAGCTGGCAGACATCGTGCAGAGCAGCGGCGGCGCGCCGATCCGCTTGACCGGAACGCGGGACGGCACGGAAATCTCGGTGTCTGTCCAGCCTGTGCAGAGCAGTGACGGCGGCACGTATCAGATCGGTATTCTGGTGCGCGACAGCATGGCGGGGATTGGCACACTCACGTATGCCGACCCGAAGGACGGCAGCTTCGGCGCACTGGGACATCCGGTCAGCGATATTGACAGCGGCGCGCTGCTCCCGCTGGACAGCGGCTCGATCATACCGGCATCTGTCATTGGCGTTGTGGCGGGTGAATCCGGTACGCCGGGTGAGCTGGTCGGCACGTATGAATTTTCGCGTGAGCTTGGACAGCTCAATGACAACACCGCGTGCGGTATTTTCGGCACGCTGACCGACAGCACGCTGTATCAGGCGGAGGATGCCGTCGCGGTATCGACGGAGCCGGAAATTCATATCGGCAAGGCGGAACTGCTGACCTGTGTGTCCGGCGACACGCCGAAACGGTATGAGATTGTGATTGAAAAGGTCACGCGGAATGCGGCGGATGACCGTTCCATGACGATCCGTGTCACAGACGCGGCGCTGTTGGAGCAGACAGGCGGTATCGTGCCCGGCATGAGCGGCAGCCCGATTTTGCAGGATGGCAAGCTGGCGGGAGCGGTGACTCATGTGCTGGTCAACAATCCGGCAAGAGGATATGGAATCTCGGCGGAACGGATGCTGGAGGCCGCGGATTGACAGGCGGGGCGCAGATTTTCTGCGCCCTCAGCCTGTCGACAAAGGTCAACAGGCTGTCAACCAAATGCAAGCATTTGGTTGAGTTTTGCAGCCCGGTGCGCGCAC
>CAYNPX010000086.1:0-7676 GCA_964399205.1 uncultured Butyricicoccus sp. | reverse complement strand
ACCAAATGCTTGCATTTGGTTGACAGCCTGGCGACCTTTGTCGACAGGCTGAGAGGGCGTGCGTTTGCGCGCCCTCTTTTTATCGTCTTGCGCAATTGTTACAAAGGTGGTAAACTAAAGGCATACTACAATGAATCATGGAAAAATAATCGGAAAAAATCGACACAGACCGCAGGATATCCGCGGTACGGCGGCAGGTACCGCTGCGGACAGGAGGGTTATCGTTTATGAAAGCGGAAATTATCGCAGTTGGCACAGAGATTTTGTTGGGCGACATCGTGAACACCGACGCGCAGGTCATCTCGCTCGGATTGGATGAGCTTGGCATCGACGTATATTATCAGACGGTTGTGGGGGACAATCCGGAGCGGCTGCGCGCCGTGCTGGATATCGCAAAAAAACGGTCCGATCTCATCATTACGACCGGCGGTCTGGGACCGACGCTGGACGACCTGACGCGCGAAACGATCGCGGAGGCGTTTGGCAAAAAGCTGGTGCTGCACCAGCCGAGCCTGCGCCGCATCACGGCGTTTTTTGACCAGACAGGCAGGGAAATGACACAGAACAATGTCAAGCAGGCGATGCTGCCTGCGGGCTGCAAGGTGCTGGAAAACGACTGGGGTACAGCGCCGGGCTGCGCGTTTGAGGCGGACGGCGTGCATATCCTCATGCTGCCCGGTCCGCCGCGCGAATGTACGCCGATGTTCCATACTGCCGGTATGGCATATCTGGCGAAGCTGGCGGGCGGCGTGATCGCCTCGCATACCGTGCATATCTTCGGCATGGGCGAATCCCAGATGGAGGACAGGCTGCATGACCTCATGGAAAAAAGCCGCAATCCGACGCTCGCGCCATACGCAAAGGACGGCGAATGTCTTGTCCGCGTGACGGCGAAAGCGGATACCGCGGAGGCGGCGGAACAATTGCTTGCGCCGGCGGTGCGGCAGGTCTGCGATATGCTTGGCGATGTGGTATATGGCGTTGACGTCGGCAGCCTGGAGCGGGCGATGGCGGCGGTTATGACCGAAAAGGGGCTGACGCTGTCCGTGGCGGAAAGCTGCACGGGCGGTCTGCTGTCCAAACGCATCACAGATGTGCCGGGTGCGTCAAAATTCTATAAGGGCGGCGCGTGCACCTATTGCGATGAGATCAAGATGAAGGTGCTCGGCGTAAAAAAGGAAACACTGGACAAATATACCGCTGTTTCCACACAGACGGCAGGCGAGATGGCGCGCGGCATTGCACAGGCATACGGCACGGATATCGGCATCGGCATCACGGGCTATGCGGGACCGGACGGCGGCGCGGACGGCACACCCGCAGGGACAGTGCATATTGGTATTTTTTATGCGGGAAAGACCGGCGTGCGCACGATTCTCTCCCCGCGCGGCAGGGAAAATGCCCGTCGGGATGCGGCAAATCATGCGCTTGAAATGATCCTTCGCGCGGCGGGAAAATAGTCGGTTATGCTGTTTTTTTCAGGCGTCAGGATTTTAGTGTAAATTTTCACATTTTTTCTGGACTTGTCCGGGCAAATGTTGTATAATATTTCTACAAATGAGAGATGTCCCTCGTGCGCGTATGCACGTAAGACACAAAAAAATCCGGAAAAGCCCGCGCTTTTTCGGTATTCTCATTGGTTTCCGGTTTTCCGAGGGGAAGGAGAGGATGCCATGGAAACGAACAGAGCAGCGGATCCGATGGCAGACCGCCTGCGCCGTTTTCACGCCGGTACGGAGGAACAGGCATGGGAATGGCTGGGCGCACACCCTGCATTGCGCAATGGACAGGAAGGCGTAGTATTCCGCGTCTGGGCGCCTCATGCCGCAGATGTTTCCGTCATTACGGAAAGCAACGGCTGGCTGCGCGACCTCGCGCCGATGTCCCGCCTGGAGGAGGACCCCGCCATCTGGGAGTGCTTCCTGACGGGGATCCGCCGGTTCGACAGCTATAAATACAGCATCCGCACACCGGCGGGGCAGGTTTTTGATAAATCCGACCCGTTCGCTTTCCATGCGGAGACACGCCCGAACAATGCCTCCAAGGTATATAACATGGCGGGCTACGAATGGCATGACCGCAGCTGGCTGCGGCGCAGGATGCCGCGCAGCGCGCCGATGAATATCTATGAAGTGCATTTCGGCTCGTGGCAGGTGCGGGAGGACAGCAGCTTCTATTCCTATCGGGAAATGGCGGATCGTCTCATCCCGTATGTAACCGGCATGGGATATACCCATTTGGAGCTGCTGCCGCTGCTGGAGCATCCGTTCGACGGCTCATGGGGCTATCAGGCGCTGGGCTGGTTCGCGGCAACGAGCCGCTATGGCACGCCGCACGATCTGATGTATTTCATCGACCGCTGCCATCAGGCGGGTCTGGGCGTCATTCTGGACTGGACGGCAGCCGGATTTCCGGCGGATGCGTATGGGCTGATCTGCTTTGACGGCGCGCCGTGCTATGAATGCCCGCCGCCGGACGACGAGATGCCGTTCGGGATGCGCCGGTTTGATTTCAGCAGGGGAGAGGTTGTTTCGTTCCTGCTGTCGTCCGCGATGTTCTGGATGTCCGTATATCATGTGGACGGGCTGCGCGTCAGCTCGGTACAGCCGATGCTGTTTCTCGATTATGCGCGGGAGGCAGGCAGCTGGACGGCGAACCGGTATGGGGAAAATCAGAATTTGGAAGGCGCGCGGTTCCTGCGGACGCTGTGCGACAGCGCGGCGGAGCGGTTTCCCCGCGTGAAGCTGATCGCCAGCAGCACCGGTCTGTGGCCGTCGGTCACAAAGCCGACAGAGCTTGGCGGACTGGGCTTTTCGCATATGTGGCGCGACGACTGGATGCAGCAGGCGCTCGAACAGCTGCAGGCGCTGCCGACAGCCGCGGACGATGCGTTTGCCGACTGGATGACGCTGTCGCTCCTCAACAGCATGGGCGAGCATTACATCCTGCCGCTGTCACACGATGCCGTTTCGCATGGCGACGGCTCGCTGCTGGCGCGGATGCCGGGCGAATACAATGAAAAATTCGCGCATTTGCGCGTGCTGTACGGCTTTGTCATGGCGCATCCGGGCGACAAGCTGCTGTTTATGGGCGGCGAATTTGCCCAGTTCAACGAATGGGCGTGCCACCACGGGCTGGACTGGACGCTGCTGGACTATGAAGCGCATCGCCAGATGCGGGAATATGTCCGCGGGCTGAATCTGTTCTACAAAAACAGTCCGGCGCTGTGGGAGTGGGACAGCACCGACAGTTTTCTGTGGGTGGACCGCGGTACGCGCGTGCCGGGACTGCTTGCATTTGAACGCAGAAGTCCGGACGGGGATCGGGTGCTGGCTGTGCTCAACCTGACCGGACGGCGCATGTCCGGCTATACGATCCGGCTGGAAGCCCCCGGCGTATGGGAAGAGGTATTTTCCTCAGACAGCGTGAGCTATGGCGGAAGCGGCATGGCAAACGGCACATGCGCGGCGGAGCAGGCAGCGGACGGCGCCTGCCGTCTGACATTGGGCGCGGCGGCGTACAGCGTACAGTTCTTCAGCCCCGCGGCTGAGGGCGAATCATTTTCAGAAAGCACTGCCGAGAGGCATTGTTTATAGAGTGGGAACTTGTAGGATATTAACATTTTTACAGGAGGGGACATAACCTCCCAAATCTAACAAAGATTGGAGCAGAAAGAATGTCTAGGAAGAAAGAATGCGTTGCAATGCTTCTGGCCGGCGGCCGTGGCAGCAGATTGTATGTATTGACCCAGAACGTCGCAAAGCCGGCGGTTCCGTTTGGCGGCAAGTACCGTATCATCGACTTCCCGCTGTCCAACTGTGTAAACTCCGGCATTGATACCGTGGGCGTACTGACACAGTATGAACCGCACGTGCTGAACGTATATCTGGCAAATGGTCAGACATGGGATCTTGACAGGCTGAACGGCGGTGTTTATGCATTGCCACCGTATGAAGGCGGCGCCGGCTCTGAGTGGTATAAGGGCACCGCGAATGCGATCTATCAGAACATCAGCTTTATTGACGAGTACGATCCGGAATATGTCCTGATCCTCTCGGGCGACCACATCTACAAGATGGACTACGACAAGATGCTCGAACAGCATAAGGAAAAGGAAGCGGCCGCTACCATCGCTGTCCTCAACGTTACGCTGGAAGAGGCAAAGCGCTTCGGCATTATGAACTGCCATCCGGACGGCTCGATCTACGAGTTCGAGGAAAAGCCGGCGCATCCGAAGAGCACACTGGCTTCTATGGGTATCTACATCTTCACCTGGTCCAAGCTGCGCAAGTACCTCATCGAGGACGAGAACACACCGGGTTCCTCCAATGACTTCGGCAAGAACATCATTCCGGCAATGCTGGCACGCGGCGAGAACCTGCAAACCTATCGCTTCGACGGCTACTGGAAGGACGTTGGAACCATCGAGTCGCTGTGGGAAGCAAACATGGATCTGCTGTCTCCGGATTCCGGTCTGAACCTGGATGACGAAAACTGGCGCATCTATGGCCGCAACACCGGCTCCGCGCCGCACTTCACCGGCCGCTATGCGGATGTCAAGCACTCCCTGCTCAGCGAGGGCTGCGAGGTCGAAGGCAAGGTCAACAACTCGGTTCTGTTCCCGGATGTTACCGTTGAGCAGGATGCCAGGATTGAATACTCCATCATCATGCCGGGCGCTGTGATCGAAAAGGGCGCTGAGGTCAAATATGCAATCGTAGCGGAAAATGCACGCATCTGCGCGGGCGCCAAGATCGGCAATGCGCCGAACGAGGTAGACGCAGACCAGTGGGGCGTTGCAGTTGTCGCTCCCGGCATCACCGTCGGCAGGAACGTTGTCGTTACAGCCAAGGAGATGCCCGACAAGGATATTCCGGACGTAGAATGAGGTGGAGATAAATGAAAAACACACTTGGTATTATCATTGGTTTTGATAACAATAACGATTTGCGTGAGCTGTCCGAGCACCGTCCGGTCGCGTCGGTACCGTTCGGCGGCCGCTATCGTGTCGTAGATTTTATGCTGTCCAATCTGGTCAACTCCGGCTGTTATCAGGTCGGCGTCCTGATGAGAGATAAGTATCAGTCCCTGATGGATCATCTCAGCTCCGGCAAGGACTGGGATCTGTCCCGCAAGCGCGGCGGTATGATCCTGCTGCCGCCGAATGCGTTCGCGCCGAAGTCCTCTCCGCTGGTAACGGAGAACTACCGCACCTCGCTGGAGGCGCTCGGTTCGATCAGCGATATGCTGGAGAAGAGCAAGTGCGAGCATGTCCTCATCTGCAACGCGGATATCGTTGCCAATATCCCGCTGGACGAGGCAATGCGCGAGCATAAGAAGTCTGATGCGGATGTGACCATCGTCTGCACCAAGAACTCCGAGGGCGGTCCGTTCGATATGTTCCTGAACCTGTCCCCGCGCCATGAGGTAAACGATATCCGCAATGGCGACAACATGGGCGGCAAGTGCAAGTACAAGGGTCTTGGCATCTATATCATGAAGCGCAAGTACCTGATCGATCTGCTGTCTGACTGCGTTACCCATAACCTGACCTCCTTCGAGCGCGACGCGATGCAGTATGTATTCAACCGCGGCGATGCGGTCCAGGCATATGTATTCGATAAGTATGTCGCAAAAATCGAGGACGTCAAGAGCTACTTCTCCTCCTCGATGGATATGCTGGATAAGGATATCCGCGATCAGGTATTCCTCAAGAGCCGCCCGATCCTGACCAAGGTGCATGACGAGGCGCCGACCTATTACGGCGAGGATGCCGACGTGAGCGACAGCCTGATCGCTGACGGCTCCCGCATCGAAGGCACCGTTGAGAACTCCATCATATTCCGCGGCTGCAAGATTGCGAAGGGCGCGGTTGTGAAGGACTGCATCATCATGCCGAGCGCAACCATTGCCGAGGGCGTCGAGCTGTCGTATGTCGTGACCGATAAGAGCGTCACCATCCGCAAGGATCGCAAGATGATGGGTCACGCGACCTATCCGGTAGCAATTGCGAAGAACACGATTGTTTAACCACTGCGCGAATTTCATTCCGAAACGATTCGATGGCGAATCATCAATCCGGAATCAGCCGGGAGGACGGATTATTTCGTCTTCCCGGTTTTCTGCTTTTTGTAACAATATGGAGGATAACTTATGAAGGTATTATATGTGAGCAGTGAATGCGCGCCGTTTATCAAGACGGGCGGTCTGGGCGATGTAGCAGGTTCGCTGCCGAAGGCGCTGGCAGCGAAGGGCTGCGATATCGCGGTTGTGTGCCCGCTGTACAGCAAGATCAGCAGCGAGTGGCGCGATAAGATGAACTATATCAAGAGCCTCTATGTGCAGCTGGCGTGGCGCAATCAGTATTGCGGCATCTTCTGCTATGAGGCGGACGGCGTCAAGTACTACTTCCTGGACAACGAGTATTATTTCGCGCGCAATCAGGTATACGGCGAATATGACGACGCGGAGCGCTTTGCGTTTTTCTCCCGCGCGGTTCTGGAAATGCTGCCGGCGATTGATTTCCGTCCGGACGTCATCAACTGCAATGACTGGCAGTCCGCGCTGGTTCCGGTGTACTACAACCTGAACTACAACTATCGTCCGTGGTACGAGGGGATCAAGACGGTTTTCACCATCCACAACATCCAGTTCCAGGGTCAGTACGGACGCGAGATCCTGTCGTATGTCCTCGGCATCGACGACTATCATTTTGACAACGGCTTTATGCAGCAGGACGGCGATGTAAACCTGATGAAGGCCGCGATCGTATGCTCTGACCGCGTCACCACCGTTTCCTCCACTTATGCAAATGAGATTCAGACCGAATTTTATGGCTTCCGTCTGGACACTGTGCTGCGCTGGAACCAGGGCAAGGTGTGCGGCATTGTAAACGGCATTGATGTCGACGCCTATGATCCGGCGACCGATCCGCATCTGTTCAAGAATTACACCGTTGACACGCTGGACGACAAGAAGGTCAACCGCGACCAGCTGCTCGAAATGTGCGGTCTGGAGGCTTCGGATGAAACGGTTGTCATCGGCATGGTCGGCCGTCTGACCAGCCAGAAGGGTCTGGATCTTGTGCAGTGCGTGCTGGATGATATTCTGGAGCAGGATATCCGCCTGATCGTGCTGGGCACCGGCGATTATGAGTACGAGCAGATGTTTATCAACGCAAAGTGGCAGCATCCGGACAAGATCTCCACGAACATCATGTTCTCGAACGATCTGGCAAACAAGATCTATGGCGGCTGCGACCTGTTCCTCATGCCGTCGCTGTTTGAGCCGTGCGGTCTGGCACAGATGATCGCAATGCGGTACGGCACGCTGCCGCTCGTGCGCGAGACCGGCGGTCTGAAGGATACCGTCCATCCGTACAACCAGTTCACCGGCGAGGGCACCGGCTTCTCGTTTACGGATTACAATGCGCATGACATGCTGCATGTCATCGAGCAGGCGTGCTACCTCTTCCGCCACAATAAGGAAGCGTGGCGCGCAATGCAGATTGCCGGCATGACCTCGGACTTCAGCTGGGATCATTCCGCGCAGGATTATATGAATGTATATCAGGATACCGTTGATAACTGGTAAAACACAACCCCATACAAATCCCCCATGCGCCTGTACCGCATGGGGGATTTCAGATTGTAGAAAAAGTGAAATCTCAACGCATA
>CAYNPX010000085.1:0-7685 GCA_964399205.1 uncultured Butyricicoccus sp. | reverse complement strand
ACCGGGCTGCATAATCTCAACCAAATGCTTGCATTTGGTTGACAGCATGTCGACCTTTGTCGACATGCTGAGGAAACCTTATTTTGGTTTCCTGCGCAGATTGTAGAAAATAGGTTCACGCAAATTTCGAGGCGGTCTGCTGCTCAAGCTCCATCGTCCGGTTAAGGTTCTATTGTCAGTCCTTCATCCGTTACATTCCCGTTTTCAATATGGAACGAGCGAAGAACAGGTAAATCATACAGCATCAGCGACAGAATGAGATAGCTGGCAGCGCTGTCATAGGCAAGGCGCTTATCCTCCTCCGACGGACGTGCCGGAGATTCCGGATGCGAATGCCAGTTTCCAAGCAATTGCAAACCCCTCTCGCGCATATCCTTGATTGCCGCAAACTGCTCCTTAGGGTCAAGTGAAAAATGCTCGCTGGAATGGTCAAGATTGGTCAGCAGATAAACCTTTTCAATCAGCTTGTCCGTGCCGTCAACCACTCCGGCAATTAAACCGCACGCTTCCTCCGGAAGATTTTTCTTCGCGTGCTTCAGTATTTTCTGATAATTGTCTCGGCTGATCGTAATCATAACACACCGTCACATTCTGCCTGCTCGTAGTCAATGAGCCTGGTGATCGTCGGATGCTCCCCGCACACAGGGCAATCTTTTACATGCTTGGGAAGCGGAACACTGCGAAACTGCATTTTCAGAGCATCGTAGGTCAGCAGTGTACCGGTCAGCAGATTTCCCTTTCCGATAATATACTTGATCGCCTCCATCGCCTGCAGGCTTCCGATAACACCGCCCATTGCGCCGATCACGCCAGCCTGCTTGCAGGTCGGTACCGCGTCCTTTGGGGGCGGGTCACGAAAAACACAGCGATAGCATGGTCCCTGCCCCGGGACATATGTCATCAACTGACCCTGGAACCGGATGATTCCCGCATGGGAAAACGGCTTGCCCGCCATGACGCACGCATCGTTAATGAGGAACTTTGCCGGAAAATTATCCGTTCCGTCAATGATGAAATCATAGTCGGCAATCAGCTCCATAATATTTTCACTCGTGACGAATGTATGGTAGGCTTTCACCGTTACATCCGGATTCATCGCCTCCATTGTTTCCTTTGCGGAAATGACCTTTGGCTTACCCACATCCTTCGTGGAATGGATAATCTGACGCTGTAGATTGGACAAATCGACCTCGTCCGCATCGGCAATGCCGATCGTTCCGACGCCTGCCGCCGTCAGATACATGGCGGCCGGAGCGCCCAGGCCGCCCGCGCCGATAATCAAAACCTTGGCTTGCAGCAGCTTCTTCTGTCCCTTGACGCCGACCTCCTTTAAAATGATATGACGAGAATAGCGTTCCAGCTGTTCATTGGAAAATGCCATCACTGACCGCCTCCCATGAAATACAGAAATTCCACCGTATCTCCGTCTGAAAGTACCTTCTTTTCCAAATCACCGCTTTCGATGAAATCATCATTGACTGTGACCGTGACGTAACGCGCGTTCTCTATCTTTTCTTCCTCAATCAACTGCGCAACGGTCAATCCGTCTGCAATCTCCTTCTTTACGCCTGCAACCGTAACAACCATTTTTCTGTCTCCTTTTATTCCTGTAGTATTTTTTCAATCGCCTGTCTGTCCGCAATGCCGCTGAGTCTGGCTGTCTCTTGCCCGTTTCGGAATAAAAGCAGCGACGGGACACTCAGAATGGCATACCGTTCTGCAAGCTCGATGTCAAATTGAATGTTCACTTTTACAATCTTTACCTGCGGGTAATCCCGTTCCAGTTCAGCCAAAAGCGGCGACATCCGCTTGCATGGCACACAGGAATCTGAATAAAAATCAACTAAAACCGGAGTGCTCTCATGCAGAACCTCTGTCTCAAAGGTTTCCGTATTGATACGCTGTGCCATCAGTCATCCTCCTCGTTTTTACGGACAATCAGGGTATAGGTTCCATCCTCGTTGTCAATCAGTCTGAGTATCGCATGTCCTTCTTCTTTTATGCTTCGCGGCACATTTTGGACGGGTTCTCCGTCATTCATACGTATCGCAAGAATCTGACCGACCTCCAACTCCTCCAGCGCAACCTTTGCCTTGACAAAGGTTACCGGACAGACAACATCCGTGATATCGACCGTTTCATCTGCCTTATATTCCGCTGTCTCAACCATTGTATGCCTCCAAAATTGCTTTTCTGAATTTATCTCGTCCCACACGGTCAATCGTAAATTTAAATCGTTCGCCTGCCTTTGCGTTATCAGCAAAGAACGTGATCGCCGCGTCGCAAACCCGCATCAGCTTGTCATGATCGTCAATAAACGGAATGACTGCTTCGCCCTTGCTGATTTGATTGCCAAACAGCCCGCCGAACGACACAATATAGCCATGTACGGTATCCCACGCATCCGACGGACATGCCTTGCAGCAGCGTCCGCAATTATTACATTTTTCTTCATCAACTGCAATCTTTCCGTCCGTCATTGAAATGGCGCCCGATCGACATGCCTTTACGCAGACACCGCACTGAATACAGTTCGCTTCCTTCCAGCTGACCCGAATGCCGCCTTTGATGCCGAGATCGTTTTCCTCGGCCTTGAGACAGTTATTCTGACAGCCGGTGACGCCGAATTTAAACTTATGCGGCAGGTCGCGTCCGAAGTACCGCTCATCCAGTTCCTGTGCCAAAGCATAAGTATCAATACAGCCGCTCGGACAGATCGCTTCGCCCTGACATGCCGTGACAGTACGGACGCGCGGACCGCAGACACCCGGGGAGACATCGCCTTCGGCAAGCGCCGCCTTAACTTCATCAATCTGATCCAGCTTGATAAATGGAATTTCGACACCCTGACGTGAGGTCAGGTGTACATGTCCGTCACCATATTGCTGTGCAACCTGCGCAATGACTGCGAGCTGTTTTGCAGTCAGGTTTCCGCCGACTACCTGCAAACGCAGGGAAAAATTGTTTTTCTGTTTCTGGCGCATAAAGCCGCCCTTTTTCAGTGTCGCATAATCTACCGCCATTGTTTTACTCCTCCTGTATCGCTGCGATTGCCTGACGGAAATCGTCAATCAAATCCTCCAAATCCTCAATCCCAACGCTGATGCGAATCAGATCGTCATACACGCCGCACAGCTGCTGTGTTTCCGTATCGCTGTGAACATAAATCGTGCTTGCCGGATGAATGACAAGCGTTCTGACATCACCGATATTTGTCGCGTTCATAGCATACTTCAGGTGGTTCATCAGCTGAAATGCCTTTTGTTTACTGCCAACACGAAGCGTCAGAATCGCCCCGCCCTTGCCGCGAAGGTACTTCTGCACCAGCGGATACTCCGGGGACTTCGGCAATGCGGGATAATGTACCCTGATCCCTTCTATATTATCCAGAAATTCTGCCAGACCGAGGGCATTGTCACACAGCCGCTCCATCCGAAGTCCCAATGTTTCCAGACCGATGGCATTTAAAAACGCATTCATCGGTGACAAACAGGCGCCGACATTGCGCCACAAGCCATTTCTCAGCTTTGCAAGATAGGCGAATTTCCCGAATTTGCTGTACTGCGCAAGCGTCGGGTATCGTTTTATATCCCATGAAAACCGTCCGCTGTCGATAATGATCCCGCTGATCGCGCTGCCGCTTCCGTTGATGTATTTTGACGTGGAGTGAATCACAATATCGGCGCCGTAGTCGATCGAACGAATCAGATACGGCGTCGCCGTTGTACAGTCCAGCAGGAGAGGAATGCCGTTTTCATGTGCCTGTGCCGCGATTTTTTCAATATCTGCAACCTCCAGACCCGGATTGCCGATCAGTTCTCCAAAGATCACCTTCGTCCGGTCGGACAGCGCCTTTTCGATCTCCTGTACCGTCATATGCGGTACAAGCCGTGTCCGGATCCCCAGGCTTTCCAGATCACCGAACAGGTCAATCGTTCCGCCAAACAATCCGGCGCTTGCAATGATTTCATCGCCCGCCTGTAAAAAATTGAGCAGAGCCATCGTGACCGCAGCCATGCCGGACGAGCACGCCACTGCGCCGATGCCGCCCTCCAATGCCGCAATGCGCTGTTCAAAGGCGGCAATAGACGGATTTCCGATTCGCGTATAGGCAAAGCCCGGCGCCTGATTGCAGAATACTTTTTCCAGCTGTTCCGGCGACTGCTGCGCGAACGCGCTTACCTGATAAATCGGTGTCAGCGTTGCGCCGGTATTTTCATCTCCAACAAAACTCTGATGGAGCAACGCAGTATTGAATTTCAATCCATCACCTCCAAAAACCATTGCTTTATCCCGTCATCCGATAATCCTGCGAAATTCTTCATCGGTCAATGAAACATCTCCCATCGGATAATCGCGCCCCAATGCGCCGTATTTCCCTTTTCCGAAGCTGTGGTACTTTAACGGCTCGTAGGTCACATTGGGCTTGTCCTTCAGAAATTCCCGAATCGCCCGGATGTCCTCTGTGGTGTCGTTGAAGCCCGGAACCACCGGTGTGCGTACCTTCTTCGGCAGGTCAGGAAATTCTTCGCACAGCCTCGTAAAATTATCAAGAATCTGTTCGTTCCCCTGTCCGGTATACGCGCGATGCTTGTGTGAATCCATCGACTTGATGTCAAACAGAATCTGATCCAGATGCTTTGCCGCCCTCCGCAAGGATGCATATGACACGCAGCCGCAGGTTTCGATTGCAGTATTGATATACCGCTTCCGCGCCTCAACCAGCAGAGCCTCCAGAAAATCAATGTGGGACAGCGGCTCCCCGCCGCTGACTGTCATACCGCCGTTTCCGCTTTGATAGAACACGCTGTCGCGCTCCACAATATCCACCAGCTGTTTGACCGAATAGGACGTTCCCTGTATCGCAATCGCGCCTGACGGGCAGACCCCCGCACAGTTCAGACAATCTGTACAGCGGGCAAACTCAATACGCGCTGCTCCCCGCGCGTCATCAAAGGAAATCGCCTTGGACGGACATGCCGAGGCGCACATGCCGCATTCCGTGCGACCGATACATTTATCGGAAAGATAGAAAATTTCCCGTTCGCGCTTCTGTGATTCCGGATTGCAGCACCATCGGCAGCGAAGCGGACATCCCTTGAGAAACAGAATCGTCCGGATGCCGCTGCCGTCGTGTAAGGAATAATGCTGAATATTAAAAACCAGATCGTTTTCTGATTTCTGTCGGATGTCATACTGCTGCATGTTCCGTTCTCGAAATCAGATCATCCTGCAAATCCTTTGTCAGCTCCGTAAAATATGCACTGTAGCCCGCAATGCGAACAAGCAAATTGCGGTACTGTTCCGGATGCTTCTGCGCCTCACGGAGCGTCTGCGTGTTCACAACATTAAACTGAATATGCCAGAGCTTGAGATTGCGCCATGCTTCGATAAACTGTACCAGCTTCTCTGTGCCTTCCGCGCCCTCGACGCACGCCGGACTCAGCTTGACGTTGATGAGACGTCCGGCATGTTCAATACGGTCATAGTTCTTGGTAGCATAATTGGACAGCAGAACCGCGGTCGGACCGTTGCGATCCGCTCCCTGTGATGCCGATGACCCATCCGACAGCGGAACATATGCACGGCGTCCGTTCGGCGTTGCGCTGACCACCTTGCCAAACGGAACATGGGAGGTAAACGGCACAATACGCAGATCCATATGGACGCCCAGCTGATTTCCATACTTGTGTGAAAATTCCTGACCGTCGCGGTCGAGCAGCTTGCCAATCTCATCGGCATACGAATTGTCGTTGCCGTATGCCGGTGCATTCTGCATCAGCTGCCGAATGCGTTCATAGCCCTCAAAATTGTGCTCCATTGCCTCCTTGAGCTGAGCAAGCGTAATTGTCTTATCCTCAAATACAACCTTTTTGATAGCGGCAAGGGAATCAATAACGGTTGCAAAGCCCATATATTCAAAGTAACCGAGGTCAATTCCGCCCTCAATTTTTGGCTGGTGCAGATCCGTATACGTATCACGGCACAGCTTGTGCAGCGCGGAACCGAGCGGGGACGCAAAATGCTGTGCGCGCAGGCGGATGATTTCATGCTGCTGGATAAATGCGTGCTTGATAAAGTTTCGCGCCTGCTTGAGATACGCTTCCAGCACCTCCTCAAACGACTGAAAATCCTCAAAATCGCCGGTTTCCAGACCGAGCAGCTCGTCGCCGTACTTGAGCATACGCCCGTTATAGACAACCATCTCCAATGCCGCCGCAAAATTGATATAGGCATTCGGGCTTGTGTACGTATCGCGGTTCGGCATACGGCACTCGGCACAGCCGGACACACTGTAGTCATATGCTTCTTCAAAGGTTGCGCCCTTGGACAGCAGAAGCGGGACAATGTCCTCGTCATTGAGCAGCTTCGGGAAGCCCTCGCCCGCTTTGATCGTCTCCGCGATCTCATAAAGATACCGCTTCGGACTTCTGATATGAACGCGCGCCGCTAAATCCGGATAATTGAGCGGGAACTCGCGCTTGGATTTGAGCAGAATATAGGTCAGTTCGTTTGTCGCGTCCTGCCCGTCTTTCGTCTGACCGCCGATGGTCACTGCCTCCCAATGGGCGTAACCTTCATTGAATGCACCGCCGGTTTCCGAAAGATAGAGATCAATAAACTGCGCCATTGCGACCCACATGCATTCAAACAGCTCCTGCACCTCTTCATCTGTGATCCTTCCCGCCCGGATATCCTTCACATAAAACGGGTACAGATACTGATCCATGCGCCCGTTGGAGATAATGGTTCCGGTTTTCTGCTCGATGCGGGAGAACATCTGGGTAAACCATTGCGCCTGCATCGCTTCATAAAAGGTGCGCGGCGGGTTTTCCGGTACATACCGGCAGGTTTCCGCAATTTTCAGCAGCTCCGCTCTGCGCTTTTCATCCGTTTCCTCCGCCGCCATCTGTTCTGCCAAATCGGCATGGCGGTTCGCCCAGAGCACAATCGCGTCGCAGGTGAGAATCGTCGCATCGAGAAACGGCTTTTTCTCGGTGTTGTCAATCGGGCTATATCTGTCCAGCTTCTCCAGACGCCGCTCCGCATCTTCCTTAATTCCCTTAAAGCCCTTCCGCAGAACGATTTCATAGTCGTGAACCCACTGCAGGGATGAACGGAAGGACGCTGTCTCGTTGACAATATAACGTGAGGTCAGTTCCTTGTCGTTGTTGTAGGTCAGCTTTGTCGTTTCCTCCGGCAGAGCCTTCGCAAAATTCTCATGAAAGGTTTTTCCGACCCAGTAGGGCGAAATCTCCTCGGAGACAATGCGGATTTCTTCCTCCGAAATGTCGAACGGCGAATTGCTTCGGGTGGAGATCCTGCTCAGAACCTCTCCATAAATGTTGCCGTCCAGCTCCGGATACAGGATGCCGTAGCGTCCCGGCTTGCCGCTCCTGCCGACGAGAAGCTGATTGTCGTCAATGTATACCGTTGCGTTCCTTGCGTAGTGCATCAGCGCCTTTGCCCAGCGGACATTGAGCGGCTGTCCTTCCGTTTCGCGGAACGACTGCGTAAAATACAGTCCGCGTTCAATATCAATCTGCGGCTTCTGTTCACGGATCGTGCGCAGGATCTCCAGCGCTCTGCCGCTTCCGGATATCTTTGTCCGGTTTTGTTCGATTTCTTTTTTAATCCGCTGTTCCTGTGGAGAATATGTCAATATCATCGTATAGATACTCCTT